>NZ_DATILJ010000251.1:0-139913 GCF_035476535.1 Aquabacterium sp. | reverse complement strand
TCGTCGCAATGGATGATCGGGATCGGCGTGCCCCAGTAGCGCTGGCGGCTGACGCCCCAGTCGCGCAGGCGCCAGGTGGTCTTCTTCTCGCCGAGTCCTTTGGCCGTCAGCACTTCGGCCACCTTGTCGACCGCCGGCTTCAGCGCCAGGCCGTCGAGCAGGCCGGAGTTGACGCAGCGGCCGCGCTGCTTGTCGCCATACCACTCGGCCCAGGCCTCGGCGGAGAAGGCTTCACCCTCGACGGCGATCACTTGCAGGATCGGCAGGCTGTACTTCTTGGCGAACGCGAAGTCGCGTTCGTCGTGCGAGGGCACGCCCATCACCGCGCCGTCGCCATAGCTCATCAGCACGTAGTTGCCGACCCACACTTCCACCTGCTCGCCGGTCAGCGGGTGCGTGACGAAGAGGCCGGTGCGTTGGCCTTCCTTTTCCTTGGTCGCCAGCTCGGCTTCGGTGGTGCCGCCGGCCTTGCAGGCCTCGATGAAGGCGGCGAGGGTCGGGTTCGTCGCGGCGGCATGCGTGGCCAGCGGGTGCTCGGGCGCCACGGCGCAGAAGGTCACGCCCATGATGGTGTCGGCCCGGGTCGTGAAGACCCACAGCTTGCCGTCGCCGATCAGGGTGCCGCCGGCATCGTGGATGGCATGCGGGAACGCGAAGCGCACGCCTTCGCTCTTGCCGATCCAGTTCTCCTGCATCAGCCGCACGCGTTCGGGCCAGCCGCTCAGGTAGTGCGGGTCGTCCGGATTCGCCACAGCGGAGAGCAGCTCTTCCGCGTAGCCGGTGATCTTCAGGTAGTAGCCGGGGATCTCGCGCTTTTCGATCACCGCGCCGGAGCGCCAGCCGCGGCCGTCGATCACCTGCTCGTTGGCGAGCACGGTCTGGTCCACCGGATCCCAGTTGACGACCTGCGTGCGGCGTTCGGCGATGCCCTTCTCCAGCATCTTCAGGAACAGCCACTGGTTCCATTTGTAGTAGGCCGGGTCGCAGGTGGCGACCTCGCGCGACCAGTCGATCGCCAGGCCCATGGCCTGCATCTGGCCCTTCATGTGCGCGATGTTCGAATACGTCCACTGGGCAGGCGGCACCTTGTTCTTCATCGCGGCGTTTTCGGCCGGCAGGCCGAAGGCGTCCCAGCCCATCGGCATCAGCACGTTCATGCCCTTCATGCGCAGCTGGCGCGTGAGCATGTCGTTGATCGTGTAGTTGCGCACATGGCCCATGTGCAGCTTGCCGCTGGGGTAGGGCAGCATTGAGCAGGCGTAGAACTTCGGGCGGCTGGCGTCCTCGGTGACGCGGTAGGCGTCCGTCGCGTTCCAGTGCGCCTGCGCCGCGGCTTCGAGCTCGGTGGGAGCGTATTTCTCGTTCATGGCCCCGATTGTAGGAGTGGCCCTTTGCAGGCCTCGGGGGCTAACGCGCCGGCGATGCGCCGGATTCGGTGACGAAGCCGATGCGCGTCAAGCCACCTTCCTGCACCAGGCCGATCAGCTCGGCAATGCGGCCATAGGACACGCTCTTGTCGGCGCGCAACTGCACCTCGGTGGCGCGGTTGCGCACGGCGGCTTCGCGCACGCGCAGCTTCAGCTGCTCGGCCGTCACCGCTTCGTCGCCCCAATACAGCTGGCCCTGCGGATCGACCGCGACGGTGATGAACTGTGCCGCGTCGGTCGGTTTGGCGCCTTCGGTCTTGGGCAGGTCGAGTTTCAAGCTCGAGGTCATCAAGGGCGCGGTGATCATGAAGATCACCAGCAGCACCAGCATGACGTCGATCAGCGGCGTCATGTTGATCTCGCTCATCGGACGCGAGCCGCTGAATCGTTCGAGCCGGCCGAATGCCATGTGCTTGCCCGCGGGGCTCAGTGCCTGGCGGTGTCCAGCGCCATTTCGCGCAGGTCGTGCGCGAAGCCTTCAAGTTCGGCCTCGCAGGCGCCGATCCACTTGCCGAACAGGTTGTAGGCCAGCACCGCCGGGATGGCCACGGCCAGGCCGGCGGCGGTCATGATCAGCGCTTCGCCGACCGGGCCGGCGACTTTCTCGATGGTGATCGAGCCTGCCGCCGAAATGCTGACCAGCGCGTGGTAGATGCCCCAGACGGTGCCGAACAGGCCGATGAAGGGCGCCGTGCTGCCGATGGAGGCCAGCAGCACCTGGCCGAACTGCAGGTGGGCCAGGCCGCCATGCAGCGCGTCGCGCAGGCGACGCGTGAGCTGCGAGGCCAGCGCGCCATGCGTTTCCAGCGTGCCGCTGCCCTGGCGCGCCGCGGCGGCGGTGAGCAGCGGCGACAGCACCTGCTCACGGTCCAGCGCGCCGAGCCGGGTGGCGCCGGCCTCCACCGAGTCGGCCGACCAGAATGCCGGCACCGCGCGTGCGATGTCGCGCCGCGCACGCTGCAGCACCCAGGCCTTCCAGACGATCACCACCCAGGCGCTGATCGACATCGCCAGCAGCAGGCCGGCCACGGTGCGGCCGATCGCGTCACTCTGGGTCCAGAACTGGCTGAGGCCTTCCATCGGCGGTGCTATCGCAGGCCCAGCACGTCGTTCATGTCGAACAGGCCGCGCGCCTGCCCGGCCAGGAAGCGCGCGGCGCGCAGGCTGCCCTGGGCGTAGGCGACGCGGCTGGTGCTCTTGTGCGTGATCTCGATGCGTTCACCGATGCCGGCGAAGAGCACCGTGTGGTCGCCGATGATGTCGCCGCCGCGGATGGCGCTGAAGCCGATGGTCGATGGGTCGCGCTCGCCGGTGACGCCTTCACGGGCGTACACCGCGCAGTCGGCCAGCGAGCGGCCGAGCGCGCTGGCCAGCACTTCGCCCATCTGCAAGGCGGTGCCGCTGGGTGCATCGACCTTGTGGCGGTGGTGGGTTTCGATGACCTCGATGTCGTAGCCTTGGTTCAGCGCGCGGGCGGCCTGGTCCAGCAGCTTCATCACCACGTTGACGCCGACACTCATGTTCGGCGCCATCATCACGGCGATGTCGCGCGCGACGGCGCCGATCTCGGCCTTCTGCTCGGCACTGAAGCCGGTGGTGCCGACGACGCACTTGACGCCGAGTTCGCGGCACAGCGCCAGATGCGCCAGCGTGCCGGCGGGGCGGGTGAAGTCGATCAATACCTGCGCGTTGGCGAGCCCGGCGCGCAGGTCGCTGGTGATGGCCACGCCGGTGTTGCGGCCCAGCGGCGCACCGGCGTCCTGGCCCAGGCTGGGGCTGTCGGGCAGGTCGAGCGCGCCGGCCAGCTGGCAATCGGGCGCGGCCAGAACGGCTTCGATCAGCATGTGGCCCATGCGTCCGCTGGCGCCGGTGATAGCGATGCGCAGGGGCGGGGCGGACGTGCTCATTGGAGTACCTCGTGCTTCGCACTCCGGTATTCGCCCTTGGGGCGGCCCGGCGCGCTCATGAGGGTTCCAGCGGCGGGTAGCTGCGCACGGCGCCCGCAGGCTCGGCGGGCGGCTGGTCGACCTTCGCTGGCCGCGGCAGTGCCTGTTTCTGCTCGTCGCTCAGTTCCAGCACCTGCTTCTTGCCGGTGCTCTTGGTGCGGCTGATCGAGGCAACGAACTCCCGTTCGGACGGCAGCTCCGGCGCGTCCAGGCGCTTCAGCGCGTCCCCGTCGAAATAGGCGACGATGGTGCGCTGCTGCGGCTCAGTGCCGGGGCGCTTGATCGTGAACACATAGTCCCAGCGGTCGGCATGGAAGATGTCGGTGAGCATCGGCGAGCCGAGGATGTCGCGCACCTGGTTGCGCGTCATGCCGGGCTTGATCTGGCCGGCCTGCTCCTTGGTGACGACATTGCCCTGCACGATGTCGATGCGGTAGGGCGTGATCACGCCGAGGAAGTTGTCGGTGGTCTGCAGCGACATGCAGCCGCCGGCCGCCAGCGCAGCGGCCCCGGCGGCGGCCAGCGCGGTCAGGCGGCAAAAGAGAACAACGGAGGTGGGAAGGCCTGCCATGCGAGAGGGGGTGGGTGGCGTCGCATCGGGCGCGCCGCACCAGGCTGGATATGATCCGGGGATTCTAGTGTGGTGCCGCACGCCAGCGACCTGCTGGCAACCACCCCCTTGCCGGACACGCCGATGACAAACGCCGACGAACTCAAGAGCAGCGGCCTGAAGGCCACGCTGCCGCGCATCAAGATCCTGGAAGTCTTCCAGCGCACGGCCCAGCGCCACATGACGGCCGAAGATGTCTTCAAGGCCTTGCTCACCGAAGGCGCCGACATCGGCCTGGCCACCGTCTACCGGGTGCTGATGCAGTTCGAGCAGGCCGGGCTGCTGACGCGCAACCACTTCGAATCCGGAAAGTCGGTGTTCGAGCTCAACGAAGGCCAGCACCACGACCACCTGGTGTGCATGACCTGCGGCCGCGTCGAGGAGTTCTACGACAACGAGATCGAGAAGCGCCAGCGGGCGGTGGCCCTGGAGCGCGGCTTCGACCTGCAGGAGCACTCGCTGGCGCTGTACGCCGTCTGTACCAAGACGGCCTGCCCGCACAAAGGCAAGTAGGCCTTCTATTCCTCGCCTTGTTCCATCGCGCGCTGGTGGCGCTCGATGAACTCCTGATAAGTGTCGATGCCGCGCAGCTGCAGGATGGTGTTGCGCACCGCGGCCTCGACCAGCACGGCCAGGTTGCGGCCGGCGTCCACGGTGATCACCACCTTGCGCGTCGGGATACCCAGGATCTCTTCGTACAGTGGTTCGTAGGGCAGGCGCTCGAACTCGCGGTCCATCGTCTCCTTGCGCACCAGGTGCACGATGAGCTTCAGCCGCATCTTGCGGCGTACGGCCGTCTCGCCAAAGATCGACTTGATGTCCAGCAGGCCGATGCCGCGCACTTCCAGCAGGTTCAGCAGCAATTCGGGGCAGCGGCCCTCCAGCGCACTTTGCGACACCTTGTACAGGTCCACCGCATCGTCGGCCACCAGGCCATGGCCGCGCGAAATCAGCTCCAGCCCGAGTTCACTCTTGCCCAGGCCCGATTCACCGGTCAGCAGCACGCCCAGCCCGAGGATGTCCATGAAAACGCCATGGCGGGTGATGCGGTCGGCAAACAGCTGCGCCAGGTAGGCGCGCACGATGTCGATCACCTGGCCGGCCGATTCGCTGGTGACGAACAATGGAATCTCGGCGCGGTCGCACATCGCGACCAGTCGATCGGGCGGCGCCACGCCATCGGCACCGATCAGCACCGGCGGCTCCAGCGTCACGATGCGCGAGATGCGGCGCTCCTGGTCTTCCGGCGAGGAGAACGACAGGTAGGCCACCTCGCGGCGGCCGACGATCTGCACGCGGTAGGGATGGATGTAGTTCAGGTAGCCGACCAGGTCGGCGGCCGATTGCGCATCGCGCACCGCTGCTTCGTCGAAGCGGCGCTCCGGGTGCGCGTGGCCGGCGATCCATTCCCAGCGCAGGATTTCGCGATGGGCCTCGAACAAGGCCTCCGCGCTGATCGAGGTGGGTTTCAAAGGGGCTTGCTGCTTACGCGACGGACTTCAACGGCGCCCAGTCGGCGATGAGCTTGTGCAGCGCGGCCGAGTCTTCGGCGGCTTTCATGCGTTCGCGCAGTTCACGGTCGGACAGCAACTCGGCGATTTCCGACAGGATTTCCAGGTGACGCTGTGTCGCGGCTTCGGGCACCAGCAGAAAGATCAGCAGGCTCACCGCCTCGTCGTCCGGCGCGTCGAAAGGGATCGGTTGCTGCACGCGCAACACGGCGGCCAGCGGGTTCTTCAACCCCTTGATGCGGCCATGGGGAATGGCCACGCCATGGCCCAGCCCAGTGGAGCCCAGGCGTTCCCGGGCGAACAGGTTGTCGGTGACGGTGGCGCGGGCAATCGAGTGCTGGTTCTCGAACATCAGGCCGGCGTGTTCGAACGCGCGCTTCTTGCTGGTGGCGTCAACATTCACCAGCACATTGCTGGCGGGCAGGATAGCGGCGAGACGGTTCATGGCGTTCACCCCGCATCACGGCAAGTTCCGGCCTGCGCAACAACGGGTCCTGTGACAGAGAGATGATTATAGAAATGCATTGCTGCACTGCACGGTTGACAGCACCCCCGTCTGCGGGATGTTGTCACGGCGCCGCACCCTGTCAGGATCCCGACAGCAAAGACGGCCCCCGCAGGGGCCGTGGTTGTGGGTTGATCGGGACTGTCAGACCGCGCCGGCGTCCATGCGCTTGGTGGATTGGTGGTGGTGATCGTGCAGGCGATCCTTGTGGCGCACCACTTGGCGATCGAGCTTGTCCATCAGCTGGTCGATCGCGGCGTACAAATCCTCGTGGGACTGTTCGACAAAGATGTCCTTGCCCTTGACATGGAGGGTGACCTCCGCCTTCTGCCTTCGTTCCTTCTCAGTCAGTTTCTCGACCGTCAGCAGCACGTTGATGTCAACGACTTGGTCGAAGTGCCGGGTGACCCGGTCCAGCTTGGTGAGCACGTACTCACGCAGAGCCGGTGTCACTTCGAGGTGGTGTCCGCTGATCGTCAGGTTCATCAGAACCTCCTTTTCACGAGGGTTGGCCAAGATCTGGCACCGGAATGGGCCGCCGCACATGGCGTGCGGCCCATCCGTTGCGAACCCAGTGTGCTACCGATGACGCGCGTGTGACAAGTGCAGGGGCGGGTGTAGCATCCGATGGTTTGCCAAACTTCTTGCGCAGCCCGCGTTTCCGGCGCGACGCGCTGGACAAACGGGCCTCTGGCAGCACCCGCAACCGGCAAAACACGCTAAAGTGCGGCACCCGAAGCCAGCCTGCGGGCCTTCGTTGGCCCGCAAGCCCTCCAGCCGACAAAACAAGCGCAATGCGAAAGAGCGCGGCCAATGCCGATGTCCTGTCCACCCGCGAGGCTGCTGAACGCCTGGGCGTAGCGCTGCGCACCGTGCAGTTGTGGGTCGAGGGCGGGGTGCTGCCGGCGTGGAAGACCGCGGGCGGACACCGGCGCATCTCGCGTGCCGCAGTGGAAAAGCTGATCGCCGAACGCAGCCATGCCCTGTCCGGGCAGCCGAACGCGGCTGCAGCCAGTGACAACCGGCCGCTGCGCGTCCTGGTGGTCGAAGACGACCCGGACATGCTGAAGCTGATCTGCATGGTCATGGAGGGTTGGGATTTGCCGCTGCAAATTCGCACCGCGACGAACGGCTTCGAGGCGCTGCTGCGCATCGGCGACGAAAGCCCCGACCTGCTGCTGACTGATCTGAACATGCCGGGCATGGATGGCTTCAAGATGATCAACGCACTGCAGGGCCACAATCCTGGAGGGGACGCGTTGCGCGTGGTGGTCGTCACGGCGCTGAGCCCGTCCGAGGTGGCCCAGCGCGGCGGCTTGCCGGAAAGCGTGCGCTTGTTCACCAAGCCCTTACCCTTCGACGACCTCGAAGTGCTGCTGCGCGAGCAGTACGGCGCACTGGCCGCCGCGGCGCTGCCATAATTTGCCGATCACAACATCGGAGCCATCCGTTGGACCAGAGTCACCCTCGGTGACCGTCCACTCCAGCGTCTGAGTCGTCCCGCCACGGGGTGACGTCGCGAATCGGGGTGAGACGGTGCACGACCCGCCAATCCCCCGAAGACCGCCCATGCCGCACGCCTGCGCTGCCATGGCGCTGGAGATGCAGCATGCTCAATGTGTTCGCGCTGGCCAATGGCAGGCTGGTGCAGGAAGAGATCGACAACCCTGAAGCGCTGGCGCGCGCGCTGCCGGTGTGGGTCGACCTCGAGTCCCCGTCGCCGATGGAGAAGGGCTGGATCACCGCCCGCTTCGGCCTGACGATCCCCGACGACATCGTCGACGACGACCTCGAAGAATCAGCCCGCTTCTACGAGGAGGACAACGGCGAACTGCACATCCGCTCGGACTTCCTGATCGACGACGACGTGGCGCCGCGCAATGTGCGCGTGGCCTTCATCCTGAAGGACGGCGTGCTGTTTTCGGTGCACGGCGAAGACCTGCCGGTGTTCCGGCTGCTGCGCCTGCGCGCGCGGCGCATTCCGGCCTTGATCGGCGATGCGAAAGATGTGCTGCTGAAGCTCTACGATGCCGATGCCGAATACTCGGCCGATGCGCTGGAGGGCATCTACGATAGCCTGGAGCGGGTCAGCGCGCGCGTGCTGACGCAGGACGTGGACGACAGGGCAGCCGGTGCCGCGCTGAGTGCCATCGCCAAGGAAGAAGACCTGAACGGCCGCATTCGTCGCAACGTGATGGACACGCGCCGCGCCGTGAGCTTCATGATGCGCAGCCGCATGCTCAATGCCGAGCAGTTCGAGGAAGCGCGGCAGATCCTGCGCGACATCGATTCGCTGGATTCGCACACTGCGTTCCTGTTCGACAAGATCAACTTCCTGATGGATGCGACGGTCGGCTTCATCAACATCAACCAGAACAAGATCATCAAGATCTTCTCGGTGGCCTCGGTGGCGCTGCTGCCGCCGACGCTGATCGCCAGCATCTACGGCATGAACTTCAAGCACATGCCCGAACTGGATCAAGCCTGGGGCTACCCGTTTGCAGTCGCGCTGATGGTGGCCTCGGTGGCCGCGCCCTTCATCTACTTCCGCCGCAAGGGCTGGTTGCGCTGAGGCCGACGGTCGAAGCCGATTGATCCATCAGTCCGCCGGCCCCGCGGTGAACTCTCACCGCGGGAGGAGGAAGAAGCCGTGCAGCGCCCTGACGCGAACGAGGGAGGGAGGGAGGAGGAGGAGAAGCGCCTCAGGATTGCTGTCCGGTTGCCCGGATGGCTGCACGGCTGAAAGCGGCACGGAACCCACACACTGATACCAGCCTGCCGGGCGTCCGATAAGTCATTGACACGGCGCTGCCAAAAAGGTTCCCGGCGAGCACTGGGTGCCGGTCTTCATTGGTTTCAAGCTGTCAGCGGATATCTGCAACTGGACTCATCGCATGGACGGGCGCAGTGAGATTCAACGCAAACAAGCCCTTGTCACCGCGTCCGGCCTAAAATGCGCGGTTACCCAAGGAAACGCCATGCTCTACCCGGAACTTTTCAAGCAGCTCGAATCGGTGCGTTGGAACATGGATTCGGACATTGCCTGGGCCTCTTTCGATGGCACGCGACTCAGCGAAGAGCAGGCGCAGACGGTGAAGATGAACGCCATCACCGAATGGGCCGCGCTGCCGGCCACCGAGATGTTCTTGCGCGACAACCGCGACGACAGCGATTTCTCGGCCTTCATGAGCGTGTGGTTCTTCGAGGAACAAAAGCACTCGCTGGTGCTGATGGAGTACCTGCGCCGCTTCCGGCCGGACCTGGTGCCCACCGAAGAAGAGTTGCACCAGGTGCGCTTCGAATTCGACCCCGCGCCGGCGCTGGAAACGCTGATGCTGCATTTCTGCGGGGAGGTGCGGCTGAACCACTGGTACCGCCGCGCCGCCGAATGGCACACCGAGCCGGTGATCAAGCAGATCTACGAAACCCTGGCCAAGGACGAGGCCCGCCACGGTGGCGCCTACCTGCGCTACATGAAGCGCGCGCTGACGAAGTTCGGCGATGAAGCGCGGGCTGCCTTCACCAAGGTGGGGGTGCTGATGGCCAGCGCACGCCGCACCGCGCAGGCGCTGCATCCGACCAACCTGCACGTGAACGAAAAGCTGTTCCCGCGCGACACCATCCAGAGCCGCCTGCCGGACCCGGCCTGGCTGGAGCATTGGCTGGACAAGCAGATCCAGTTCGATACCGTGTGGGAGAACAAGGTCGTCGAACGCATCCTGCACAACCTGAGCCTGCTGATGGAGCGCAGCTTCGCCAGCGTGCAGGAACTCAACCGCTACCGCAAGGAAGTGACGGCCTCGCTGGCCGCCGCGCGGCTGGCGCCAGGCGCCCCCGGCGCAGCGCCGGCCTGACGATCCTCGGGGCCAATCAGCCCCTTCAGCCGCTACAGGGCTTCAGCCTTTCAGCGCGGCCAGCCGCTCCTGGTCGGCCTTGCGGTCGGCCGTGACCTTCTGCGCCGACGGGCGTTGGCCGATCATCGCCGCATAGGGCTTCCACGCGATGCCGGCGGCCACCAGCAAGTCTTCGCCGAGCACGATCTTGCTGGCCATGCCCACCAGCGGCAGGCTGACCCAGGCGGCGCAGTCGGCCTGTGTGAACGTCTCACCCGCCAGGTAGGGGCCGAACGTCGCGAGCCGCTTGAAGCCGGCGATGTTCTTCACCAGCTGCTTGCGGATGCGCGCCTGGTTGGCCTCGCTCACCGTGCCGCCGAAGAAGGCCTGCGGGTATAGCTCGCGCGCCACCAGCTCCAGGTGCAGGTCGACGAAGGTCACCAGCTCATGCACCTTGGCCGCCTGCCACGGATCTTCCGGCAGCAGCGGCACCGCGGGGTAGGCGGCCTCCAGGTAGTCCAGGATCACCTGGCTTTCGCACAGGCTGCCTTGCGGCGTGCGGATGAAGGGCACCTTGCCCAGCGGTGAGCACGACAGCACGGCTTCTTCGGCCGAACCCGTCATGCAGGCCTCTTCCTCGAACGGCACGCCTTTTTCGAGCAAGGCCAGCTTCACCTTGTTGTAGTAGTTCGACAGGCCGAAGCCGCAGAGGGTGAGCATCACAAGGTCTCCAGAGTGTGTCGCTGCAGTCTAGGCGTCGGCGCGGGCCGGTCGCCGCCACGCAGGCGACAGGTCAGCGGCGCAGCAGCAGCCAGCCGCATAATGCGCCGGCCAGCGCGCCGGTGGCGTGTGCCAGCGGCGCGATCGGGATGTCCCAGCCTGCTACATGGCGCAGTGGCCCCAGCCACGGCGACTCCAGCAGCACTTTCAGCAGCAGCCCGGCCAGCAAGGCAATGCCGATCCACCGCCGCGGCCGCGCGCCCTGGCGCAGCAGCGCCACCGCCGCCACCGCCACGCCGGCATGCAGCACGCCCGACAGCCCGCCGTAGTGGCGCAGCGCCGGTTGCAGCAGCAGGCCGAGGTGCGTCAGCGGCCAGGCCAGCAGCCAGGCGGCCACGGCCCGGCCGCGGCATGCCGCCGCCGCGCCCAGCAAGGCCACCAGCACCAGCCCCAGCAGGTTGGCGCCCAGGTGCAGGGCGCTCCAGTGCACGAAGGCGGCGGTCCACCAGCGCCAGGGTTGCCCCGCAGCCAGCCCGGGCTGCCAGTCCAGCCGTGCGGTGGGCATCCACCAAGCGACCAAGGCCCCCGAAGCCAACCCGCCGCACAGCCACCACCAGAACCGGTACCTCAACCGAAAACGGCCTGCCACAGCGCGAGCACGGCGTCGCGCTCGCTGGCCAGGTCCTCGGGCGGAAACTGCGTCGGCCGTTCATCGAGCCGCGCGCGATGCTGCGCACGGCGCAGTTCACGGTAGGCATCCGCTGCGGCGCTGCCGATGCCCGGCGGCAGCAGGCCTGCACCTTCCGCCCGCTGCAGCAGCGCGATGTTGCCGGCGTTGTCCAGCAGCGCCGGATGCCGGGCGCCATGGGCCAGCACCAGGTACTGCACCGCGAACTCGGCGTCCATCATGCCGCCCGGGCTGTGCTTGACGTCGAACACCTCGGGCTTGACCGGCCGCGCTTTCTGCACCTTCTCGCGCATGCCGACGACCTCGCGCTTCAGCGCCTCGTTGTCGCGCACCGTGGCCAGCACCTGCCGGCGCACGGCCTCGAAGCGTTCGGCCAGATCGGGGGAGCCGGCGCAGAAGCGTGCCCGCGTCACGGCCTGGTGCTCCCAGGTCCATGCGGTGTTGCCACCGCGGCCGACTTGGTAGCGCTCGAACGCGGCGATCGAGGTCACCAGCAGGCCCGAATTGCCGTTCGGCCGCAGCGCGGTGTCGATGTCGAAAAGCTCGCCGGCCGCAGTGCGCAGGGTCATCCAGGTGATCATCTTGCGCACGCAGTGGCCATACACCTCCTGCGCGCGGTCGGCATCGGCTTCATCCGAGTCGTCGTAAAGGAACACCACGTCCAGGTCGCTGCCGTAGCCCAGTTCCTTGCCGCCGAGCTTGCCGTAGGCGATGACGGCAAAGCGCGGCGCTTCGCGGTGGCGCTGCTTCAGCCGCGGCCAGACCCAGCGCAGCGTGATGTCCATCGTGGCATCGGCCAGCGCGGACAGGTCGTCGGCCACTTGCTCGACGGTGATCAGCCCCTCGACATCGCGCACCAGTGTGCGGAAGACCTCGGCGTGGTGGGCATGGCGCAGCGTGTCGAGCAGCGCGTCTTCATCGGCCTGGCCGCTGCGCTGCCACGCGGCATGGCGGTCGTCCAGGGCATCGAGATACTCGCTGCGGTCGAAGCGGCCATGCAGCAGGCGTGGATCGGCAAGTTCGTCGATCACGCCCGGATGCAGCATCAAATAGCGCATCGGCCAGCGCGCCAGGCCCAGCAGGCGCAGCAGGCGCTTCATCACCTCGGGCCGCTCGACCAGCAGCGCCAGGTAGCTGTCGCGGCGCAGCAGCGGTTCGAGCCAGTCGACGAAGCGCAAGGCGGCGTCGATGGTGCACAGCTCGGCCTCGACCGCCAGCGCCGCGCGCAACACCAGCTTGCCCAGGCGCAGCTTGCTCTCGTCGCGCAGCGCCATCACCCGCGGCTGGGCGTTCCACTGGCGCACGCGCTCGGCCAGCGCCGGCGGCAGCTTGTCGGCCAGCGCTTCGCTGTCCAGCGGCAGCGGGCCGGTGCCGCATTGCCGGCAGCCGTTCTTGCCGCCGCTGCCTGGCATCGGCGCCTGGCCGTCGTGCAGCAGCGCGTCGAATTCGGTGGCCACCAGTTCGCGGATCTCGCCCAGCCGGTCCAGCAGCTCGCAGGCGTCGGGCCGGCACACGTGCAGGCCCAGCGAGCGTGCGATCCAGGTCAGGTCGCCGTCCTGCGTCGGCAGCAGGTGCGTCTGCTGGTCGTCGAGGTACTGGATGCGGTGCTCGACACGGCGCAGGAAGACGTAGGCCGCGGCCAGCTTGTCGGCAGTGTCGGGCTTCATCAGGCCACGCCCGGCCAGCAGGCCCAGCGCCTTCAGCGTGGAGCGCGTGCGGATCTCGGGAAACTGCCCGCCGCGCACCACCAGCAGCAGTTGCACGATGAACTCGATCTCGCGGATGCCGCCGCGCGAGAGCTTGACGTCGTTGGCGCGCTCGGGCCGCCCCGCGGCACGGCGCTGCGCCTCTTCGCGGATCTTGCGGTGCAGCTGGCGCAGGCCTTCGAAGATGCCGTAGTCCAGGTAACGGCGGTAGACGAAGGCCGTGACCAGCGAGCGCAGCGGCAGCGCGCGGCCGCTGGTGACGGCCAGGCGCGGTGCGACGACGCGGCTCTTCAGCCAGGCGAAGCGCTCCCACTCGCGGCCCTGCACCTGGAAATACTCCTCCAGCATGCCCAGGCTGACCACCGGCGGCCCCGAGTTGCCGTTGGGCCGCAGCGCCAGGTCGACGCGAAAGACGAAGCCGTCGTCGGTGGTGTCGCCGATCAGCGCGTACAGGCGCTTGGCCACGGCCGAGAAATACTCGTGCGCGCTGGTCGACAGTTTTCCTGTTGTCTGGCCATCGTCCTCGTAGACGTAGACCAGGTCGATGTCCGACGAGACATTCAGCTCGCGCGCGCCGAGCTTGCCCATGCCGATGATCCAGAAATCGATGGTCTGGCCGTTGACATCCAGCGGTGGGCCGCAGCGCTGGTCTTCGTCGGCCCGGGCCTGGGCCAGCGCGAGTTCCAGCGTGGCCTCGGCCAGTGCCGTCATCGTCGCGGTGACATGGGCCAGCGGTGCGTCCCGCTCGACGTCCAGCACCACCAGGCGCTCCAGCACCAGCTGGCGCGCCACCCGCAGCGCCGAGGCCAGCGGCCGGCCCGCCGCGCGCAGCCGTTCCACCAGCGCGGTGATCGTGACGGCATCGGGCACCCCCTCGGGCAGCAAGCCCAAGTCGGCGGCGTAGCGGCGCCGAATGCGCTGCACGTAGCGGCTGTGGTCGGCGGTGGCCGGTAGCTCTTCTATGGAGTCGGTGGAACCCATGGTGCAGCGGGGGGTCTGTGCTAGATTGGCTCGATCGCCGCGGTGTCGAGCCGGCGGCAATGCGTCAACGGCCCGCGATGGCTCCCCTCACAAGCTGCGTGCTGGTTGTCCCTCATTCATGTCTCACTTCACGTTCGCCGCTTCCACGCCGCGCCGCAGGATGCGCTGGTGGCGCACGTTGCTGCAGTGGGGCACAGGGTTGCTGTTCGCGGCGTGGAGCTTATGCCTGCTCGCGTGGCTGACTCTGCACTGGGGGATTCTGCCTCGGCTGGACGATTGGCGCCCGCGCATCGAGGCTTATGCCAGCAGCGCCGTGGGGGCGCCGGTGGAGATTGGCCGCATCGCGGTGCAGTCTTCCGGCTGGGTGCCGGCCTTCGAGCTGAACGATGTGGTGCTGCGCGACGCGCGCGGCCGCGAGGCCCTGCGCCTGCCGCGGGTGGCGGCGGCGCTGTCGGTGCCATCGCTGCTGGCCTTTCACCTGCGCTTCGAGCAACTGCTGATCGACGATGCGCGGCTGGAGGTGCGGCGCGATGCCCAGGGCCGCATTCACGTTGCCGGCATGGATGTCGAGGGCGACGCGATGGCCGATGGCGGGGCGCTGGCCGATTGGTTCTTCGAGCAGCATGAATTCGTCATCCGCCGCGGCGCCTTGCGCTGGGTGGACGAGCAGCGCAACGCGCCGCCCTTGGCCTTGTCCGACGTGCAACTGGTGCTGCGCAACCGCCTGCGCAGCCATGAGTTGCGGCTGGACGCCACGCCGCCGGCGGCCTGGGGCGAACGCTTCACGCTGAGCGCGCGAGCCCGGCAACCCTTGCTGGCGCGGGCCGGCGACTGGCAACGCTGGCGCGGCACGCTGCATGCTGACCTGCCGCAGGCCACGGTGGCCGAGTTGCGCCGCCATGTCGACCTGCCGTTCGAGCTGTCGCAAGGCCGCGGTGCGCTGCGCGCCTGGGTCGATTTCGACCAGGGCCTGGCCCGTGGTGCGACGCTGGACATCGCCTTGCGCGACCTGTCGGTGCGCCTGGCGCCCGGGCTGGAGCCGCTGGCGCTGAGCCAGGCCAGCGGCCGCCTGGTGGCTGAGCGCCAGGCCGATGGCGTGAAGCTCGCCGCCACGCGATTCGGCTTCGTCACCGCGGAGGGGCAGGTCTGGCCCGAGGGCAACCTGTCGCTCAGCTGGCGCCAGCAGCAGCCGCGGCGGGCCTCCGACGCGGCCGCGTCGCATGCGGTGACCGGCGGCGAACTGGCCATCGACAGGCTGGACCTGGCGGTCACGGCCGAACTGGCGGAACGCCTGCCCCTGGGCGCACGGCTGCGCCAGTTGCTGGCCGAGCTGGCGCCGCAAGGCAGCGTCAGCCCATTGACGGCCAGCTGGCAAGGCCCGCTCGATGCACCGCAGCGCTACCAGGTCAAGGCCAGCGTCAAGGCCATGGCCATCACCGCGGGGGCGCCCGAACAGCCCGGCGGTGTCGGCCGGCCCGGATGGCGCGGCGCCGACTTCGAGTTCACCGCCGGCGAAACCGGGGGCCAGGCGCGGCTGGGGCTGAACGGCGGCGCGCTGGAGTTTCCCGGCGTGTTCGAGCAGGCCGTGGTGCCTTTGAAGCGCTTCGGCGCCGACCTGCTATGGCGCGTCGAGCCCGCCGGTGCCGGCGAAAGCGGGCCGCGGCTGAGCCTGAAGGTCGACAACGCGCGCTTTGAAAACGACGAGGTGCAGGGTGAGTTGAGCGCCCACTGGCGCACCGGCGCCAGCGAGGGTTTCGGCAAGGGCGCACGCCTGCCCGGTGCACTGGAGCTGCAGGGCAAGCTGTCGCAGGGCCAGGCCACCGCCGTCGCGCGCTACCTGCCGCTGGGCCTGCCTGACAGTGTGCGCAGCTATGTCAAGCGTGCGGTGGTCTCGGGCAAGGTCGGTGCGACGACCTTCCGCGTCAAGGGCGACCTGTGGGACTTTCCGTACCTGCAGCGCAAGGACGGCGAGTTCCGCATCGCCGGCCTGGTGCAGGGCGTGACGCTGGCCTATGTGCCCTCGGAGCCTGGCTGGGAATCGCCGTGGCCGGCGTTCAGCGAGGTCTCGGGCGAACTGGTGTTCGAACGCACTTCGATGCAGATCCGCAACGCGCAGGCCCGGCTGTGGGGCGTCGAGCTGCACGATGTCAACGGCGGCATGCGCGACCTGGCCGTACCGGTGCTGGAGATCGACGGTCAGGCGCGCGGTTCGGCCGCAGATCTGCTGCGCTATGTCAATGCCACGCCGGTCGGCGAATGGGCTGGCGGCCTGCTCGGCCAGGCGACGGTTACCGGGCCCGCGGAGCTGAAGCTGAGCCTGCAGCTGCCGATGAATCACCTGGACCGCTCGGTGGTCAAGGGCAGCGTGTTGATGCAGGGCGGCGATGCCCGCGTGCGGCCCGATTCGCCGACGCTGACGGCCGTGCGCGGCCGCGTCGATTTCACGCAGCAGGGGGTGCATGTCAACAACGCCGCGGTGCGGCTGTTCGGCGGCGACGCGGTGATTGACGGCGGCAACCTGCCCGACGGCAGCCTGCGCTTCACCGCCAGCGGCACGGCCACCGCGGAGGCCTTGCGCCGTGCGCCCGAATTCGCCGGCATGGCGCGCTGGATGGCGCGGCTGCAGGGTCAGGCCGCCTACCGGGCGCAACTGAGCGTCAACAAGGGCCAGGCCGACTGGCTGTTGACCAGCCCGCTCACCGGCATGGCCATTGACCTGCCGGTGCCCTTGCGCAAGTCCGCCGAACTGAGTTGGCCGCTGCGCATCCAGGTGAGCCCCAGCGCAGAAACGCGCACGGGCGGCGTTGCGTCGCGCGACCTGGTGCGCATCGACCTCGGCTCGGTGCTGCAGGCGCAGTACCTGCGTGATGTCTCGCAGGACGTGCCGCAGGTCCTGCGTGGCGCCGTCGCGCTGCAGGCGCCGCTGCCCGAGATGGCGCCCGGTGTGCGCGCCACGGCCGAGTTCGACCGCCTGGACATCGATGCCTGGCAGGCCGTGCTGCCGGCATCGGCCGCCGGGCCGTCCGCGCTGGACAACGGCTACGTCCCGCAGGCCATCCAGATGAAGGCCCAGGAGCTGCTGATGGGTGGCCGGCGGCTGACGCACCTGGCCCTGGACCTGAAGCGTTATGCCGGCAGCAGCGAAGAAGGCTGGCGCGCCAAGATCGAGGCCGACCAGGCCAGTGGCGACGTGGACTACCGCGAACCCCGCGGCCCGGCGAGCGCCGGCCGCATCCATGCCCGGCTGGCGCGCTTGTCGCTGCCGCGCAGCGAGGTGGCTAGCGTCGAGGGCCTGCTCGAACAGGCGCCGGCCAGCGTGCCGGCGCTGGACATCCAGGTCGATGATTTCGAGTTGCGCGGCAAGAAGCTCGGCAAGCTCTCGGTCGAGGCCGTCAACCGCAGCCTGAGCGGTGTGGAGTCGGCGCGTGAATGGCGGCTGACCAACCTGTCGCTGCGCATGCCCGAGGGCTTGTTCACGGCCACCGGCCAATGGGGTTATGTGGCCGGCGCGCCGCAGCGCCGCCGCATGGGGCTCGACTTCACGTTCGACATCGCCGACAGCGGCGCGCTGCTCGAACGCCTGGGCTTCGGCCCGGTGGTGCGCGGCGGCAAGGGCCAGATGCATGGCACGCTGGGCTGGGCCGGCTCACCACTGGGGCTGGACATCCCCTCGCTCGATGGGCAGATGGCCATTGCGCTGGACGCCGGGCAGTTCCTGAAGGCCGACCCCGGTGTCGCGCGGCTGCTCGGCGTGCTGAGCCTGCAAGCGCTGCCGCGCCGCCTGCTGCTGGACTTCCGCGACGTGTTCCAGGAAGGTTTTGCCTTCGATAACTTCAGCGGCGACGTGCAGCTCGTGCGCGGCATCGCCAGCACGCGCAACCTGCGCATGCGCGGTGTGCAGGCGGTGGTGCTGATGGAAGGCTCGGCCGACATCGGCCGTGAGACGCAGGACTTGCGCGTGGTGGTGGTGCCCGAGATCAATGCCGGCACCGCGTCGCTGGCCTATGCGGCGATCAACCCGGTGATCGGCCTGGGCACCTTCCTGACGCAGTGGCTGTTGAGCGGCCCCTTGAGTCAGGCCGGCACGCGCGAGTTCCGCATCAGCGGCGGCTGGGATGATCCGAAGGTGGTGCCGGTCGAGCGCAAGTCGGGCGAGCCGGCGCCGGCACTGCCCGGCGCTCCGGTGCCACCCGCCGCGCCGCCGCCGGTCCGCACCCCGTGATGTCACCCGTCGCCCAAGGATCCGCATGAAGATCGCCGCCTTGCAAATGGTCTCGGCCCCGGAGGTCGAGCGCAACCTGGCCACTGCCGCGCGCCTGGTGGCCGAAGCCGCCGCAGCCGGGGCGCAGCTGTTGGCGCTGCCAGAATACTTCTGCCTGCTGGGCCGCAGCGACCGCGACAAGCTGGCGATCGCCGAGGCCGACGGCGACGGGCCGATCCAGGCCGCGCTGTCGGCGCTGGCGCGTGAGCACCGGGTCTGGTTGATCGGCGGCACGCTGCCGATGCGTACCGCCGATGCGGAGCGTGTGCGCAACAGCTGCTGCGCCTACGGGCCGGACGGGCAACGGGTGGCGCGCTACGACAAGATCCACTTGTTCGCCTACGACAACGGCCGCGAGCGCTACGACGAAGGCCGCGTGCTCGAAGCCGGCAGCGCGCCGGTGAGCTTCGACGCCGCGGGACTGCGCGTCGGCCTGTCGGTCTGCTACGACCTGCGTTTTCCCGAGCTGTACCGCACGCTGATGCAGCCGGCGCCCTGCGATGTGGTCGTCGTGCCCTCGGCCTTCACCTACACCACCGGCCAGGCCCACTGGGAGTTGCTGTTGCGCGCCAGGGCCGTGGAGAACCAGTGTTATTTCCTGGCGCCGGCACAGGGCGGCGTGCACGACAACGGCCGCCGCACCTGGGGCCACAGCCTGATCGCCGACCCCTGGGGCGAACTGCTGGCCTGCCGCGACGAAGGCGAAGGCGTGGTGCTCGCCGAGTTCAGCCGAGAGCGCTTGGCCGAGGTGCGCCAGCAGCTGCCGGCCTTGAAGCACCGGCGCTTGTAGCGCGTTGTCCGATCAGGGCAGTTCGGCGCGGCGCGGCAGATCGGCGCCGCGGCGCGAACAGGTGATGGCCGCGGCGCGGGCGGCGAAGCGCAAGGCGGCCTCGAGCTCATCGCGCGTCAGCTCGCTGATCGCCGCGGGCGACAGCCGCTGGTGCTCGGCCAGCCAGGTCAGCAAGGACGCCTGGAAGGTGTCGCCGGCGCCGACCGTATCGACCACCGTGACCCGTTCCGGCGCGATGGCCACCAGGTCGCGCGTGGTGAAGCCGATGGCACCTTCGCCGCCACGCGTCACCACCACCAGCGGCGTGCCGCCGGCCAGCGCTTCGGCGGCGAAATCGTCGATGGCCCGGCCGGGAAACAGCAGCGCCAGGTCCTCGTCGCTGACTTTCAAAAGGTGCGTCCTCGGCAGCATCCATTGCAAGGTGGCGTGCCACACCGCGAGGTCCGGCTCGACGTTGGTGCGGATGTTCGGGTCGTAGGCGATCACGCTGCGGCGGTGCTCGCGCTCGACCAGCAGCCGCTGCGTGGCGGCCACCGGCTCGACCACCATCGCATACGAGCCGAAGTGGAAGGCCTTGGCCGTCGTCGGCACCGCGGCCAGGTGCTCGGCGCGCAGCAGGCGATCGGCCGCGCCATGGCCGTAGAAGGCGTAGGACGGCACCCCCTGCGCGTCCAGCCCGACCAGGCTCAGCGTGGTCGGCGCGTCGATGCGGGCCACGGCGTCGGCCTGGATGCCTTCGTCGGCCAGCGCACGCATCAGCCGCTCCCCGGCAAAGCCGGTGCCGATGCCGCCGAGAAATCCGACCGGCTGGGCCAGCCGCGCCAGCCCCATCGCGACGTTGAAGGGTGAGCCGCCGATGCGGCCGTCGAAGCCGATGCCGGTGGGCGTGTCGCCGGTGGCGAACACATCGAACAGGGCTTCTCCGCAGACGATGAACATGGTGTCGGATCTCCAAGGGTTTACCATTAAATCAGTCAACTTGATTTATTAAATCATGTCGCCCAGAATTAGACCATCCGTTGAATCCCGACGGACCTTGCAACGAAACGCCGCCCAGGCCCCGCGCCCGGCGCGCCCACCGACACCTGGAGACACAGCCCCATGCGCACCCCCTTCATCGTTTCCCTGTTGACCCTGGCTGCCGGCGCTGCCTTTGCTGCCGACGCGCCGGTGATCGGCCTGATCACCAAGACCGAGACCAACCCGTTCTTCGTGAAGATGAAGGAGGGCGCGGCCGAAGCCGCCAAGGCGCAGGGCGCCAAACTGCTGACCGGCGCCGGCAAGACCGACGGCGACAACGCCGGCCAGGTCACCGCGATGGAGAACATGATCGCCGGCGGCGCCAAGACCATCCTGATCACGCCCAGCGACAGCAAGGCGATCGTGCCGGCGATCAAGAAGGCGCAGGCGAAGGGCGTGATGGTCATCGCGCTGGACAGCCCGACCGACCCGGCCGAGGCCACCGACGCACTGTTCGCCACCAACAACTACCAGGCCGGTGTCCTGATCGGCCAGTACGCTAAAGCGGCGCTGGCCGGCAAGCCGGCCAAGATCGTGATGCTCGACCTGTTCCCGGGCCACCCGGTCGGCGCGCAGCGCCACAACGGTTTCCTGAAGGGCTTCGGCCTCGCCGCGCCGGACGCCAAGAGCAACGAACTGGGCAAGGCGCCCGAGATCGTCTGCATGGCCGACAGTTTCGGCGACCAGGCCAAGGGCCAGACGGCGATGGAGAACTGCCTGCAGAAGTCGCCCGAGGTGACGGTGGTCTACACCATCAACGAGCCGGCCGGCGCCGGCGCTTTCAACGCGCTGAAGAAGGCCGGCAAGGACAAGGGCGTGATCGTCGTCTCGGTCGACGGCGGCTGCCAGGGGGTGAAGGATGTGGGCGAAGGCAAGATCGCCGCTACGTCGCAGCAGTACCCGCTGAAGATGGCCTCGATGGGCGTCGAGGCCGGCGTGGCCTATGCGAAGACCGGCAAGAAAGTGGCCGGCTACACCGACACCGGCGTGACGCTGATCGCCGCCAAGGCGGTGGCCGGCGTCGAGAGCAAGGATGTAGCCACCGGCACCTCGCTGTGCTGGGGCAAGAAGTGATGCGGCCATGAGCAGCAGCAGCAGCACCGCTTCGCCCTCTGCACCGGGAGTTGCCATGAGCACCCTGAAAGAGAAGCTGCCGCCAGTGCTGACGAACATCGGCACGCTAGGCCCCTTCATCGCCTTGCTCGTCGCCTGCCTTTTCTTCGCGACGCAGAACGAGCGCTTTCTCACCGGCGGCAACCTGTCGCTGGTGCTGCAGCAGGTGATGGTGGTCGGCGTCATCGCGATCGGCCAGACGCTGATCATCCTGACCGCCGGCATCGACCTCAGCTGCGGCATGGTGATGGCCCTCGGCGGCATCGTGATGAGCAAGTTCGCCACCGAACTCGGCCTGCCACCGGCACTGGCCATCCTCTGCGGCATCGGCGTCACCACGCTGTTCGGGCTGGTCAATGGGCTGCTGGTCACGCGCATCAAGCTGCCGCCGTTCATCGTCACCTTGGGCACGCTGAACATCGCGTTTGCGATCACGCAGCTGTACTCCAACTCGCAGACCGTGACCGAGCTGCCTACGGCGCTCACAGCGCTGGGCAACACGTTTGCGATCGGCGGCACGGAGGTGGCCTGGGGCACGGTGCTGATGCTGGTGCTGTTCGGCTTCACCTGGTTCGTGCTGCGCGAGACCGCGGCCGGGCGCCATGTCTACGCCGTCGGCAATAACGCTGAGGCGACGCGGCTGGTCGGTATCCCGACGCAGAAGGTGCTGCTGGGGGTCTACGTGATCGCGGGGGCGTTCTACGGCATCGCGTCGCTGCTGAGCGTGGCCCGCACCGGCGTCGGCGACCCGAACGCCGGGCAGACCGAGAACCTGGACGCGATCACCGCGGTGGTGCTGGGCGGCACCAGCCTGTTCGGCGGCCGCGGCGTGGTGCTGGGCACGCTGGTCGGCGCGCTGATCGTCGGCGTGTTCCGCAACGGCCTGACGCTGATGGGCGTCTCGTCGATCTACCAGGTGCTGGTCACCGGAATCCTGGTGATCCTGGCGGTGGCCACCGATCAACTGTCCCACAAGTCTGCCCGCTGAAGGAGTCCGCGATGGCCACGCCACAAATCGTCATGCAGGCCTCCGGCCTGATCAAGCGCTACGGCCAGGTCGTTGCGCTGGATGGTGCCGACTTCGAACTGCGCGCCGGCGAGATCCTCGCCGTGATCGGCGACAACGGCGCCGGCAAGTCGTCGCTGATCAAGGCCTTGTCGGGCGCGGTGGTGCCCGACGAAGGCGAGATCCGGCTCGACGGCCGGGTGATCCACTTCAAGAGCCCGATCGACGCGCGCCGCGCCGGCATCGAGACGGTGTATCAGGACCTCGCGGTGGCGCCGGCGATGAGCATCTCCGAGAACCTGTTCCTCGGCCGTGAAGTGCGCCGGCCGGGCCTTGCCGGCCGCGTCTTTCGCATGTTGGACAAGAAGCACATGCTGGCCGAAAGCATCGCCCGCATGCAGGATCTGAAGGTCGGCATCCGCTCGATGACGCAGGCGGTCGAAACACTTTCGGGCGGCCAGCGCCAGTGCGTCGCCGTGGCGCGCGCGGCGGCGTTTGCGCAGCACGTGGTGATCATGGACGAACCCACCGCGGCGCTGGGCGTCAAGGAAGGCAACATGGTGCTGGCGCTGATCCGGCGCGTGCGCGACAAGGGCCTGCCGGTGGTGCTGATCTCGCACAACATGCCGCATGTCTTCGAGGTCGCCGACCGCATCCATGTCGCGCGGCTGGGCAAGCGCGCCGCGGTGCTGAACCCGAAGAAGATCAGCATGAGCGACACCGTTGCGGTGATGACCGGCGCGATGCGGCCTGAGGACATCCCCGCAGAATGCCTGGCCCATTGATCCGCCGATCCTCACCTGCGCCCGCGCGGCTCATCATCGCCGCACCCGACCGCGACCTGTTCCTGAAGATCGCGGTGGAGTGAAGCTTCCGACTCGGCGTGATCAGGGCGTTGGGATGTTCGGCACCGTCGGCACGTTGATGCCGCCGTGGCCTTGCAGCAGGCCCTGGTGCGCCGGCGCCAGGAACGGGAAGCGATCGAGGTAGTTCTTGTCGTTGACCTCGACGCCCTTGGCCAGTCCGGCAGCCGGGTTGCCGGCGACGATCAGGCTGATCAGCACGCTGTTGACGTTGACCTGGTTGCTGCTCGGCGAGGTGCCGCCGCCCAGCCGCCGGCCGTTCGGGAAGCTGGAGTCGATCGCCGCGTCCAGCGTGATCACGTCGCCGGTGAAGCCGTCGGCCACCGGGATCGGCCGGCCCAGGTTGATGGCGTTGATGATGTCGGTGCGCGGGCCCTTCAGCGTGGCCACCGTCGACTCCGGCAGGCCCAGCGCGCGGTAGATGCCCAGCGCATCGGCGTCGCGCACCAGCACCGGGTACAGGATGTCGTTGGCGAAGTTCGTCACGTCTTCCATCGGGCTGCTGCGCAGGTAGGTGGTCTGCCGCTGCGTGCCCACCAGGCCGGCGTTGAACAGCGGCAGCGCGTTGCGGCCGACCTGCACGTAGTTGCCGCCGCCGCGCAGGCCGGTGATCACGCTGTCCTTGTCGACGATCTGCGCCTTCTGCCGGCTGATGCTGGAGTACATCCGCAACAGGCTGTCGGTCGAGTTGGCTTGCAGCACGCCGTTGTGCGGAACGCCCTGCGGGAAGAGGTCGGTCATCGGGATCTCGAGCGCGATCGAGAACACGTTGAAGCCGGTGAACACGTCCTTGCCCGGCGGCCGGCGCGCGCCGGCGATGCCGCCCAGGTCGTCCCGGTTCAGGTTGACCAGGTCGAAGATGCCTTTTTCGTCCAACTGGTAGGGGTCGTCGAACTGGCCGGCAATGATGCGGCCGCCGTTGGCCAGCGTGTGGATGTAGGTGTCGACGAAGGGCTGGTCGTAGAGGCCGAGCTCGCGGCTGGTGGCATCGCCCGAGTCATAGCCCCTGAAGGGCCCCAGGCCGTAGATCAGCCGGTCGGTCTGTGGGCCGTGGTTGTTGGGCAGCACCTTCAGTGCATCGCCCAGCACCGTCATGCGCTCGTCATCGTGGCCCGGCTGCCATTTGGCGGAGCGCGGCAGGCGCGTGACCTTCATGGTCTCGGTGCCGCCGGTCAGCTGCCACAGCAGTTCGTTGCCGCCGCCCAGCGGGTCCTGCGGACCGGGCGCCGCTTCGCGCGGCAGCTGGTTCGTGAACTCGACCCGGTAGGTCATCACCGGCTTCAGGCTGCTGCCCATGCCGATGTTGAACTCGTAGCGGTAGCCGTTGCAGGCGCGCAGGCCGTGGTTGCCCTGGCCGGGTTCGTGCAAGGGGTTGAAGTTCATGATCAGGTAGAGCTTGTTGTGCGCGCCCGGCGCCACCCAAGCGTAGGTGTCGGTGTTGTCGGCACAGGGCTCGTTGAGGATCGCCAGCGCTTCGCGGTGGCTGGAAGCATGTGCGTGGAGGCCGATCGTGGCGAGCAGCGTCGCGGCGACCAGGCGCAGGGCCAGTCGTTTCATGGGAACCCCTTCGGTGGATGTGCGCCGCGGAATGCCCGCGTGCTGCCCACCTCTACGCGCAGGGTGGACTCCCGGATGCAGGCGCAACACGACGCGTCGGTGCCGACGCGAGTCCGGGCTCAGCGCCGCCCGAACATCATCTGCCGCGCCAGTGCCGACTTGGCCCAGGGCAGCGCCTGCAGCGCCGCCAGGCCCAGCCCGCGCGCGGCCGGCAGGCCTGGCCAGCGCCAGGTGAAGCTGCGCGCCAGGAAATCGGTGGCGGCGATCATCGCCCAGCGGTCCGGTGCCCGTGACCATTCGACGCGGCGCAGGGCGGCCTGCACGCTGCCTCCGTCCCGCAGCGCCAGCACCAGCTCGAAGGCATCGCGCAGCCCGAGGTTCAGGCCCTGGCCAGCCACCGGGTGCAGCGTCTGCGCAGCGTTGCCGATGCGCACGACCCGGCCGCCGCCGGGGCCTTGGCCGTTCTTGCGGCCTTCGACCAGCGTGCGCTCGGCATTCAGTCCCAACGCAAAGCGCTTCAACGGACTGATGGCCACCGGCGTGCCGGCGATCTCCGGCAGCAGGCTGGCCAGCACCACCAGGCGCTGCGCGTCGTTCAGGTCCTGCACCGGGTCGTCATCGGCCGGCACGCACCACACCAGCGCGGCCTGTTGCCGGCCCTCCAGTGGCGGCAGCGGCAGCAAGGCCAGCGGGCCGTGGCGCGTGAAGCGCTCGACCGCCAGGCCCGGCGTGCCGCCTTCCAGCGTCAGCGTGCCGACCCAGGCGGTCTGCTGGTAATCATGGGTCAGCGCTTTGCGCGCCTGCTCGGCGAAGACGCCGCCTTCGGCCACCACCGCCAGGTCGAAACGTTCGCTGATGCCGGCATCGACCTCGACACCGCCCTCGATCGGTTTCAGCGCCGCCACCGGCGTGCCAAAACGGCTGCTCAGGCGCTCGGGATGCTCGGCGGCCAGCGCCAGCCAGGCCTGCTGCAGCGGGGCCACCAAGTGGCCATAACGCAGCACCGCGCCGAGCATCGGCACCGCCTGGTCCGCGGCGGTGATGCGCACCGCCGCTTCGCCGCGGCCGAACTGCAGCGTCGGCGGCGCCTGCGACACATGCACCTCGCGGATCGGCTGGGCGTGTGACTTCGGCCAGGCGCCCAAGCGCTGCAGCAACTGCACGCTGCCCAGCGACAAAGCCAGCGTTCTGGCGTCGCCGGAGACGTCCTTGTCCAGAGGGCGGGCGTCGAAAACCGTGAGCCGCGACTGGGGCAGCAAGCGGGCCGCCTGCAGGGCCAGCGTCAGGCCCACCGGGCCGGCGCCGATCACGGCGATGTTGATCGTTTCGGTCATGTCGGCCGTATTATTCGCCGCACCCGGCTTCCACGGGTGTGTTCAACGCAAGGAGCGCAGCATGGGCCTGATGGACTTCATCAAGAAACAGTTCATCGACATCCTCGAGTGGACCGAATCCCAGGATGGCGTGATCGCCTGGCGCTTCCCGATGGCGCAGAACGAAATCCAGTACGGCGCGTCGCTGACGGTGCGCGAAAGCCAGATGGCGCTGTTCATCAACGAAGGCAAGGTGGCCGACGTCTTCGGCCCCGGCATGTACAAGCTGACGACGCAGACCTTGCCGGTGCTGACCTACCTGAAGAACTGGGACAAGCTGTTCGAAAGCCCGTTCAAGAGCGACGTGGTGTTCTTCAGCACCCGCCAGCAGATCGACCAGCGCTGGGGCACCCAGCAGCCAGTGACGATCCGCGACAAGGACTTCGGCGCGGTGCGGCTGCGTGCCTTCGGCAACTACGCCTACCGCGTGGTCGACCCGAAGAAGTTCTACACCGAGATCTCCGGCACGCGCGACACCTACACGGTGGCCGACCTGGACGGCCAGCTGCGCGGCATGATGCTGCAGCACATCAGCGACGCGGTGGCGCAGAGCGGCGTGGCCTTCCTCGACCTGGCGGCCAACCAGATCGAATTCGCCAAACAGTTGCAGGCGGCCACCGCGCCGTCCTTCGAAGCCATCGGCCTGAAGCTTGAAGGCGTGACGGTGCAGAACATCTCGCTGCCCGACGAACTGCAGAAGATCCTCGACCAGAAGATCGGCATGGGCATGGTCGGCAACGACATGGGCAAGTTCATGCAGTACCAGACCGCGCAGGCCATGCCCGAGCTGGCCAAGGGCGCCGGTGACGGCGGCGGCGGCCTCGCCGGCAGCGCGATGGGCCTGGGCGCCGGCGTGGCGCTGGGCCAGGTGATGGCGCAGAACTTGGCGGCCGGGCTGCAACAGCCGGCCCCCGCTGCAGCCGCCGCGGCGCCGGCAGCCCTGCGGCCCGACGAGGTGATGGCCACGCTGGAGAAGCTGGCCGACCTGAAGGCCAAGGGCATCCTGACCGAAGAAGAATTCAGCGCGAAGAAGTCCGAGCTGCTGAAAAAGCTGGTTTGAACGGCTAGGACACCGGCGTCTTGGCCACCGGATCCCAGCGCGTCTGGCGCGCAGCCTGCCCGAACTGCGGCGCGCCGGTCGAGTTCGCCTCCGCCGCGTCGGCCAGCGCCGTCTGCAGCTTCTGTCGCTCGACGCTGCTGCGCGAAGGCGAAGCGCTCAAGCGCATCGGCACCAGCGCCGAGCTGTTCGACGACCATTCGCCGCTGCAGATCGGTGCCGCCGGCAAGCACCTGGGCGCGGCGTTCACGGTGGTCGGCCGCCAGCAGCTGGGCTACGAAGGCGGCACCTGGAACGAGTGGCACGTCCTTTTCGACGGAGCTACAGAAGGCGGTTTCAAGAGCGGCTGGCTGTCCGAAGACAACGGCGCCTACGTCGTCGCCTTCGACGCGCCGCTCACCGGCCCGGTGCCGGACCCGGCCGACCTGAACCCGGGTGAGCGGCGCGTCGTTGCCGGCGCGATCTGGGACGTGGCCTCGGTGCAGCGCGCCCGGGTGCTGGCGGCCTTGGGCGAGCTGCCGCAGGCGCCGCGGCTCGATCGCGGCGAGTTCGTCGTCGTCGACCTGCGCAACCAGCAGGGCGAGGTCGGCACGCTGGATTGGCGTGACCCGCAGCAGCCCAACTGGTCGGTCGGCCGCTCGGTGCGCCTGGCCGACCTGGCGATGAGCGGGCTGCGCAGCGATGAGAGCGAAAAGACGCTGGGCGGCCGGGCGATCAACTGCCCGAGTTGCGGCGCCTCGCTGGAACCCAGCCTCACCACCACGCAGTCCATCGTCTGCGGTCAGTGCAAGGCCGTGGTCGACATCTCGCAAGGTGTCGGCGGCGAGCTGAAGCACTACGCGCAGGACAACGCCGGTTTGCCGCCGCTGATTCCGCTGGGCCGCAGCGGCACGATCGCGCTGGGCGACAAGATCAAGCCGCTGCCGTGGCAGGTGGTGGGCTACGCTGAACGCGCCGAGGTCGATGTCGAGGCCGGCGAGGAACAGGCCACCTGGCGCGAATACCTCTTGTACAACCGCACGGAGGGCTTCGCCTTCCTGGTCGATGCCGAGGATGGTTGGAGTTATGCCAACCCGATCACCGGCGTGCCGCAGCTCAAGGACCAGCGCGCCGTCTACCAGGGCACGACCTACGAGCAGCTTTACAGCTACACCGGCGCAGTGAGCTATGTGCTGGGCGAGTTCTACTGGCGCCTGAAGAAGGGCGAGAAGACCCGCAACACCGATTTCGCCGCTGGCACCAAGCGCCTGAACCGCGAGCAGACCGGCCAGGAAGTGACCTGGTCGGCCGGCGGTGCGCTGGATTCGGACGCCGTGGCCAAGGCCTTCGGCCTGGGCACCGTCGAAGCCATGGCGATGAAGCGCGACGCCAAGTCGCTGGGCGGCGGCAAGAGCCTGAAGTTCTGGCTGATCCTGCTGGTGGTGGCGCTGGTGCTGATCTCGGCCTTTGCCAGCTGCGGCGAGGGCGGGCGCGACTGCAGCCCGCTGCGCGACAGCTTCGGCGAAGCCAGCAACGAGTACCAGCAATGCCTGCGCAGCAACTCAGGCAGCGGCTTGCGCACCAGCGGCGGTTCTTACGGCGGATTCAGTACCGGCGGCGGCGGGCACAAGTAGGCCGCCGCGCATTCCAGGGCATCAGCAGGGCATACACAGGAGAAGGCATATGGGATTCGAGTGGCTCAAACCCGCCGTCGTGCTGGGGACCTTTCTCTACGCGATCATCGGCGTGGTCGTGCTGTGGCTCAGCTTCCTGATCATCGACAAGCTGACGCCCTACGACTTGTGGGACGAGCTCGTCGGCAAGAAGAACATGGCGCTGGCGATCGTCGTCGGCGCGATGTTCATTGCGATCGGGCAGATCATCGCCGCGGCGATCCATGGTTGACAGCTGGCCCCGGCCGCCGGGTGGCGGCCTGTCCCCTCCGGGGCGAGAGCTCAGGGCTGTTGCGTGTTGCCCAGGTGCTCGGCCAGAAAGGCTTCGAGCAGCTGGAAGAACTGCAGCCGGTGGGCCTGGATGCTCAGGTGGTGGTCGCCGTCTTCCTGCTTGATCAGCGTGTAGCGCTTGCCGGCGCGCTTCAGGGCATCGGCCATCAGCTCGCTTTGTTCGAAAGGCACGCTGCGGTCGGCCGTGCCGTGGATCAGCAACACCGGTGCGCGCACCTGCTCGGCCAGGCGGCGCGGCGAGGTGGCTTTCAGCTGGTCGCGGTCGCTCCAGGTCGAGCCGATCTGGCGTGAGAACACCGCTTCGCCGTGCAGGAAATCGCGCTGGCGGCTGGCCAGCTCCAGCAGGTCGCTGACGCCGGCGAAGCTGAGCACGCAGCGGTACAGCTCCGGCGTCTTCACCGCGCCCATCAGCGCCGCGAAGCCGCCATAACTGGCGCCGACGATGCACACCCGCGCCGGGTCGGCGATGTTCTGGCCGTTCAGCCAGTGCACCGCGTCGCTCAGGTCGTCCTGCATCTCCAGGCCCCAGCGCTTCAGGCCCGCGCTCATGTGCGCGTGGCCGAAGCCGGCCGAGCCGCGGAAGTTCACCTGCAGCACCGCATAGCCGCGGTTGGCGAGGAACTGCACCCACGGATCGAACTCGACGGTGTCCAGGCTGATCGGCCCGCCGTGCGGCAGGATCACGGTCGGCAGCCCGCGCGGCGCGGCGCCGACCGGCAGCGTCAGCAGCGAGGGCAGCAGCGTACCGTCGCGAGCCTTGATCGTCAGGCTGCGCTTGCGGGCCAGCGGGGCGCCGGCCAATTCGGGATAGGCTTCGCCCAGCGGGCTCAGTTCGCCGCGCTGGCGAAAGCCCACCAGGTAGTGCGGTGCCACGCCGTTGCCGCTGCTGCGCAGCAGGTAGCGCGTGCCATCGGCGCTGAACTGCAGCAGCTCGTTGTGGCGATCCGGCAGCGCCTTGTCGATGGCCTGCAGCAGGCCCTTGGCGTCGGCTTGCCAGAAGCCGGCGGCGGCATCCCCCAGCAGCCCCAGCCGCACGCCGATGGCTTCCTGCGTCTGTGGCGCCAGCATCAATTCGCCACCCAGGTCGTGGCGCGGGTCGCTCAGCAGCAGGCGGCGCGGCAGCGCCGGATCACGCAGGTCGACCTCGAACACCGCCGCCCGGCCTTCATGGTTGGCGCTGATGTACAGCCGGTCGGCGTCCTTGCCGAAGCCCAGCGGACGAACGCTGTCCGGGCTGAACAGCTCGTAAGTCCAGGCGCGGCGCCAGTTCTGGCCGTCGGCGTCGCACAGTTCCACCACGACGCGCGTGCCGGTCTGGCGCACGGCCACGCGTGCGCGGTGTGTGCGGTCGGTGATCCAGCGCGTGACATCGGCGCGCGCTCCCTCGACGAGGCGGCGCTGGCCAGTCTCGATGTTGACGCGGTAGATCGCCGGATCCAGCGTGCCGTCGTCGGCCAGCTGCAGCAGCACATGCTGGCCATCGTCGGGCATCCAGTCGATCACCTGGTCCTGGAACTGCGCTGGGCGCCGATGCTCGTCGAAGCGGCTGTGCCGCACGAGGTTGACCAGGCCGCCACCATCGCGGTGGATGGACAGCAGCCGTGTCTCGGTGAGCTCCGTCCAGCCGCGCCGGCCCGGGTAGACCACGCTGAACACCACCCGGTCATTGTTGCCCCAGCGCAGCCAGCCGAAGCGGAACTGGCGGTTGTCGGTCTTCAGGATGGCGCGAGACTTCTCGCCGCCGGTGAGCTCACGGGTGATCAGGACCGTGTTGTCACCGACGTTCATCAGCGCCGCGAAGCGTTGGCCATCGGGCGACAGCGCCACTTGCTGCAACAGCGGCAGGTGCGCAAAGGCTTGGATGGGCAGTCGCTCGGCGCGGGCCGGCGCGGCTGACACAGGCGCGCTGCTCGCCGAAGCGGCGGGTGCCGGCCCGGTCTGCGCTGATACGGCGACCGCCCCCGCCAAGCCCAGCGCGGCCAGCAGCCCATGGATGACTCTGCGGTTCATGCCGCCTCCCTCTGTTCCGGATCCCGGACCGCGTGCGTGTGCGCGATCGCAAGCCTGCGATGATAGCCAGCGCCCACCCCGATCCCGATGTCCGCCTTGCCCGCTCCCCCTCGACCCGATGCCGCCGATGCGGTGCTGGCCACGCGCGCCTCGCCGGCCGAAATCGCGCTGCTGGCCTCGGTGTTCGTCGTCGCCGCCTGCGGCCTGGTTTACGAGCTGGCCGCTGGTGCGCTGGCCAGCTACCTGCTGGGCGATTCGATCCTGCAGTTCTCCACCGTCATTGGCAGTTATCTGTTTGCGATGGGCATTGGCTCCTGGTTGAGCCGGCACATTGAGCATCAGCTGGTGGCGCAGTTCCTGCGCATCGAGTTGCTGGTGGGGCTGATCGGCGGGCTGATGCCGGCGGCGCTGTTCGCCGCGCACAGCCTGCTGCCGCTGGGCCACGGCCTGCCGTTCAAGCTGATGCTGTACGGCCTGGTGCTGGCGGTGGGCATCCTGGTGGGGCTGGAGATCCCGCTGGTGATGCGCATCCTGAAGCGCCACTTCCGCGAGCGCTATGCGCTGCGCGAGCTGGTGTCGCAGGTGCTGACCTTCGATTACCTGGGCGCGCTGGCGGTGTCGGTGGCCTTCCCGCTGCTGCTGGTGCCGCAGCTGGGGCTGATCCGCACGGGGGTGTTCTTCGGCCTGCTGAACGCCGCGGTGGCGGTGTGGGCGCTGTGGCTGTTCCGCGCCGAGTTGCGCACGCTGCGCTCGCATGCGCTGGCCTGTGCGCTGGTGATCGGCCTGCTGTGCGCCGCAATGCTGTTCGCCGACCGCTTGACCACCTGGGCCGAAGACCGCTTTTATGGCGACCGCGTGATCCTGCGCGAGTCCAGCCCCTACCAGCGCGTGGTGCTGACCTCCGGCCCGGCCGGCGTGCGGCTTTTCCTCAACGGCAACCTGCAGTTCCATTCACGCGACGAGTACCGTTATCACGAAGCCCTGGTGCATCCGGCGATGGCCGGCCACGGAGCGCCCAAGCGCGTGCTGGTGCTGGGCGGCGGCGACGGCATGGCCGTGCGCGAGGTGCTGAAGTACCCCAGCGTCGAGCAGGTCACGCTGGTCGAACTGGACCCGCACATGACGCGGCTGTTCGCCGAGCTGCCGATGCTGCGCCAGCTGAACCACGACGCGCTGCGCTCGCCCAAGCTGCGCATCGTCAACACCGACGCCTTCGGCTGGCTGGAAACGCAGCAGGATGTCTTCGATGTCATCGTCGTCGACTTTCCCGATCCGACCAACTTTGCGCTGGGCAAGCTCTACACCACCAGCTTCTACCAGCGGCTGGACCAGCACCTGGCGGCCGGCGGCTATGCCGTGGTGCAGACCACTTCTCCCTTGATCGCGCGGCGCAGCTTCTGGACCGTCGCCGCGACGATCGAAGCAGCAGGCCTGACGATCACGCCCTACCACGCGCATGTGCCGAGCTTTGGCGAGTGGGGCTTCATCCTGGCCAGCCACCGGCCCTGGCGCCAGCCGACCACGCTGCCTGACGGCCTGCGCTTCCTGACGACGGCGGCGTGGCCGGCGCTGATGGACTTTCCGCCAGACATGGCACGGCTGCCGGCCGAGCCGAACCGCTTGTCGAACCAGACGCTGGTGCACACCTTCGAGGCCGAATGGGGCAAGGTGCACGAGTGAACTGGGGCGCGTCGGGCGTGAATCGCCGTGAGGCGATGCTCGCCGGCGCGGCGCTGCTGGCAGGCTGCGGCGACCGGGCCGCCACAGCGGCGCCGGCCGAGTGGGTGGGCGCCTCGCACGAGCGCGGCCACCGCCTGCGCACACTGCGCAGCGGCGCGCTGCCGGCGCCGGCGCGACAGCGGCGCTGCGACGTGCTGATCGTCGGCGGCGGCATTGCCGGGCTGGCCAGCGCACGCGCGCTGGCGCGCGCCGGTATCCACGACATCGCGCTGCTCGAGCTGGAAGACCAGGCCGGTGGCAACAGCCGTGGCCATACCCTGGCGGGCCAGCGCTGTCCGCTGGGCGCGCATTACCTGCCGATGCCGGACGAGGCGGGCACCGAGGTCAGCGAATTCCTGCATCAGCTGGGCCTGCTGTCGTCGCAGCTGGGCCGCACCGTGGCCGAGGAGCGCTACCTCTGCCACAGCCCGCAGGAGCGCTTGTTCTTCGAAGGCGCCTGGCACGAGGGCCTGTTGCCGCCGGCCGCGCCGGGTTCGGCGACGCAAATCCAATACCGCGCATTTGCAGCGGCCACGGCGCGCGTGCAGCGTGAGCTCGGTTTCGCGATGCCCAGCCTGCGCGCGCCCTGGACCGCCGGCCACGGCGCGCTGGATGCCCAGACCTTCGCCCACTGGCTGAACGGCCACGGTCTTGACGATGCGCGGCTGCGCTGGTACCTGGACTACGCCTGCCGGGACGACTACGGCGCCGGCCTGGACCAGGTGTCGGCCTGGGCCGGCCTGCACTATTTCGCCAGCCGCCACGGTTTCCACGCGCCGGGCGACGATGCGGGCGAGCGCGACGCGGTGTTCACCTGGCCCGAGGGCAATGCCTGGCTCGCCGAGCGCCTGGCCGCACCGCTGCGTGACCGCATGCAGGGCGGTCGCGTGGTGCTGCGCGTCGACCTGCAGCGCGATGGCGTGCAGGCGCTGGCCTGGAGTGCCGCGACCGGCGAGACCGAAGCCTGGTCAGCGCGCGCCGTGGTGATGGCCACGCCGCTGTTCATCGCGGCGCGGCTGCTGTCATCGGTGCCGCCGGCCTTGTCCGAGCTGGTGCCGCGCATGCCGCAGGCGCCGTGGCTGGTGGCCAACCTGCGGCTGCGCGAAGCGCTGCTGGACCGCGGCATCGGCGCGCCGGCGGCCTGGGACAACGTGGCCTACGGCGCGCCGTCGCTGGGCTATGTCGATGCCGGCCACCAGCGCCTGAGCCCGCTGCCCGGACCCACGGTGCTGACGGCCTACTGGGCGCTGCCGCAGGCGCAGCGGCAGCCTTTGCTGGACGGTGAGGCCGCCGCCTGGGCCGCCCGCGTGGTGGCCGACATCGCGGCGCTGCACCCGGACTTGCCGCACAAGCTGGAGCGCATCTCGCTGATGCGCTATGGCCACGCGATGAGCATTCCGGTGCCGGGGCTGCGTTCGTCACCTGCTCTGGCCGCGCTGGCGCAGATGGCCGGCCGGCTGCAGTTTGCGCACAGCGACCTGTCGGCCTACTCGGTGTTCGAAGAAGCATTCACGCACGGCGACCGCGCGGGCCGCGGCGCCGCGGCCTGGCTGCGGCGATGACCCGCCACCGGCCCGCCGCGCCTCACGTGCGGGCGGGCGTCAGACGCACCACGCGCCTGCGCGTGCCGGGTATGTCACGCGCCTGTGCGCGCCGGGTGTGTCACGCGCCGGTGCGTGACAGGCCCATCACGCTGGCCTCGGCGGCCAGCCAGTGCGTCACCGCGTCGGGCAATGGCTTCTGCGGCACGGCCAGGCCCATCGCTGCGTACGAGCTGGCGTTGGGCACCAGCCCCTGGCGCCCGACCGCTGCGCCCTTCATCACGCCGGCCGCGCACAACGTGCCGTCCCGCTGCAGGAATTCGAAGCGCATGTAGTTCCAGTGCGTGTCGGCCGCCAGCATCGAAAAGCGCACGCGGTAGCGCTGCATCGGCTGCAGCCCGCGCCGGTAGGTGATGATCGCCCCGCCGGACATCGGTCGCCAGCCGGCACGCAGCATCGCGCGGGCAAAACCGGTGCGCACGAAGTACTCCATCAGCATCAGGTCCACCAGCGTCAGGTAGCGGCCATTGTTCATGTGGCCGTTGATGTCCAGGTCGTTCGGCAGCACGCGCCAGTGGCGTTCCAGGCAGTCGTCCACCGTCAGTCGCGGCAGGCGCCAGCTGCGCAGCAGGGTCCACAACAATCGCAGGTACAGGTTCATTCAGGCGCTCCATCGATGGCCGATAGTAGTTCTATAACGAACCAATTGTCCAGTTCGTTTCCGAACTTCTTTTGTGCCGACAATGCCCGACCATGGCCACCTCCCGACGCGCTGATGCGGCGCCCCCCGTTCCGAAGCCGGTGCGCAGCTGGCTCACCGTCGTCACCGCCTATCACCTGTGCGATGCGGCGATGACGCAGCAGCTCGCGCCGCTGGGCATCAAGCTGCCCGAGCACGAGGTGCTGTCGCATGTGCTGCGCGACCCCGGCCTCAGTCAGCAGGCACTGGCTGCGCGCTGCTTCACCGCCAAGAGCCACATCAGCGCGCTGGTGGTGGCGCTGGAGGAACGCGGCTGGCTGCTGCGCGAACGCGATCCGGCCGATGGCCGCGCCCGCCGCCTGCGGCTCACCGCCACCGGCCGCACGATGGCCGAGCGCTCGCTGGCGGTGCAGTCCGCCATCGTCAGCGCGATGGCCGAAGCGGTGAGCGCCGAGGAGATGCTGCTGGTCGAACGCGCGATGCAGCGCGTCAACGAGCGGCTGCGGGCGCTGCTGGACGCCGGCTGAACCCGATCGGCGCAGGGTGAGCGGTGGACCCGGTCAGGGGCAGCCTTCCAGCGACAGGACCTCGGGCACCCGCCCGCCGCGCAGCGTGATGATGCGGCCCTGGTCGTTGGTCTCCATCACCAGCGCGTGCTTCTTGTCGCCGGCATAGACCACCAGCGACTTGCCCTGGTCGAAATAAGGGTGCGCGCCCAGCACCAGCCGCGCGCCGTACAGCTGCTGCGCGCGCGCCAGCGTATCGCCCACCCGCAGGCCGCTGGCGGTGGTGTAGCGCGCATCGCGTGTTTCGCTGCGGATGATGCGGCCCTGCAAAACGGCAAAGCGCACGCCGGGCTGGCTGGCCGCGCTGCGGTAATGGCAGGCCTCGGGCGTGGCGGGCGGCTTGTCGGCCAGCAGCGGCTGCCCCAGCGACTTTTGCGCCTGCTCCAGCGTCTGCCCGGCCAGCGCCGGCGACAGGCCTTGCACGGTGAAGCGCTTGTCGTCGGCAGTGCGCGCCGGTGCCGCCGCCGCCAACGCCACCATCCCAGCCGCCACACCCGCGACCACGCCCCGCACCACGCCCCGCACCACGCCGCGCATCAGCACCATCACCGTCCTCGATTGCAGGCCGCGACGATAGCGCAAGTCCTTGTCGGCCTCTGGCCGCTCGAGGCGGCAAGCGCCTCGCGGCGACGCGACGCAACCGTGTCTCAGCCCGCCGCTCGAGCGGCCTGCCGGTAGCGCGTGGCGCTGCCCAGCCCGGCGCGGCGCAAGGCGCTGTTCAGGTGGCTCAGGTGGGCATAGCCCGCATCAGCGGCCACCTGGGGCAGGCTGAGCCGCGCATCGGCCAGCAGCCGGCGGGCATGGGCCAGGCGGCGCTGCATCACCCAGCCGTGCGGGCTCATGCCGAAGCTGGTCTTGAACATACGTGCAAAGTGGTAGGGCGACAGGCAGGCCGCGTCGGCCAGGGCCGGTAGGTCGACCGGCGTGCCATCGGACTGCGCGGCCTCGATGCAATCGAGCACCCGCCGCCGCGCCTGCGGCGACAGCCCGCCGCGCAGCACCGGCGTTGCACGCTGCGCGCCGCCATGGGCCAGCAGCAGCCGTGCCTGCATCTGCAGGCCCAGCTCCTGCAGCCGCAGCGTGGCATCGGTCTCGCGCCAGTCCAGCGAAACGATGCGGCGGCCCAGCTCGGCGAGCAGCGGGTCGTCGAAGTAGATGCGGTCATCCAGGTGCGCCAGGCGCGGATCGCGGTCGAACCACTGCTCGGCCGCCAGCGCCAGCGGCAGCCGCGGCAGGTACAGGTGCAGCAGCTGCAGCGAACCGCGCACCGCCCAGCGCGAGACATGGCCGGCCGGCAGGCAGCACAGGCTGCCGGGCGCGCCACGCGCGGCGGGCTGGTCCAGGCAGCGCACGGCCTCGCCGCCTTCGAGGTACAGCGACAGCGTGTGGTGCGTGGGCTGCTCGTAGGCGGTGTCGGTGTCGGCATTGCGCCAGTGCACCAGCCAGGCGCCATCCGACCCCAGGGCCGCGGCGCGCAAGGGCGTGGCGCGCGACTGCACAAGCGCGCGAAACACGTCGAGCCGGTCCGGCTGAAGTTGGTGAGGCATGGCCGCAAGCTTACGCAGTGGCGGCCGTTTGTGCCCGTGCAGGCCGCACAAAACCGCAAGTTCCTGCCAGCGCCGACGCGGCGCGACCGCCAGACTGCGGCCATGACTTCCTCCGCCGCGCTGTACGCGCTGACCGTCCTGATCTGGGGCACCACCTGGATCGCGCTGAAGCTGCAACTGGGCATCGTGCCCATCGCCTGGTCCATTGCCTGGCGATTTGCGCTGGCGGCTCTGGTCATGCTGGGCTGGCTGGCCTGGACGCGCAAGAGCCGCTGGCCGCCACGCGCCGCCTGGCCCTTGCTGCTGGCCCAGGGCGCGTGCCTGTTCTGCCTGAACTTCCTGTGCTTCCTGGAGGCCAGCCGCTGGATCGCCAGCGGGCTGGTGGCGGTGTGCTTCTCGACCGCGCCGGTGTGGAACGCGCTGAATGCCCGGGTCTTCCACGGCCAGCCGCTGCAGCGCCGCGTGCTGCTTGGCGCCGCACTGGGCCTGGCCGGGCTGCTGCTGCTGTTCGGCACCGAAGTGCTGAAGGACCTGGGCCAGCCGCAGACGCTGCGCGGCCTGGCGCTGGCGATGGCCGGCACCTACTGTTTTTCGCTCGGCAACCTGCTGTCCGGTGCCTTGCAGCGCCGTGGCCTGGCGCCCTTGCAGACCAATGCCTGGGCCATGCTGGCCGGCACGCTGCTGGTCTCGGCCTGGGCGCTGGCCAGCGGGCAGGCGCCGGCCTTCGACCTGTCGCCCACCTATGTGGCGGCCTGGCTGTACCTGGCGATTCCCGGCTCGGTGATCGGCTTCACCGCCTACCTGACGCTGGTCGGCCGGCTCGGCGCCGACCGCGCGGCCTACTGCACCGTGCTGTTCCCCGTGGTGGCGCTGAACGTCTCGGCCTGGGTCGAGGGCTACCACTGGACTGCGCCGGCCGGGTTGGGCCTGCTGCTGGTGCTGGCCGGCAACGTGGCGGTGTTCTGGCGGGCCGGTGCGCTGGCCCTGCCGCTGCCGTGGCTCCGACGGGCGCAGCGGCCGCGCTGATCGAGCACTGCAGGTCTGGCGCTTGCCCGCGCACTGCCGTGTAGCCGCGTTGTCCCCCGGGTGACGGGCGCGGCCCTTCTGCCGCCGCCGCTCCTGGGCTACCCTGGAGGCCGTGACGACGCTGCGCACCGAATCGGTCCATCCTCAGCACGCCGGGCTCGACGGCTATGGCAGCCTGGACCTGGTGCGCGCACTCGTCGACGACCAGCAGCAGGCGCTGGTCGCGGTGCAGGCTGCCGCCGGCGCGCTGGCCCGCGCGGTGGACGACGCGCTGCCGCGGCTGCGCGAAGGCGGGCGCCTGGTCTACGTCGGCGCCGGCAGCTCGGGCCGCCTGGGCATGCTGGATGGCGTGGAACTGCCGCCGACCTTCTCGTGGCCGGCCTACCGCGCGATCGGCCTGCTGGCCGGCGGGCCGCGCGCGATGTTCGTGTCGGTCGAAGGCGCCGAAGACTCGGCCGAGCAGGGCGCCAGCGACGTGCAGGTCGCCGAAGTGAATGGCCGCGACGTGGTGGTGCTGATCGCCGCCTCCGGCAGCACGCCCTATGTGCTGGGTGCGGCGCAGGCCGCCCGAGCCGCCGGCGCGCTGACGCTGGGGCTGTGCAACAACCCCGGCGCACCCTTGCTGGCCGCCGTGCAGCACCCGGTGTTGCTGGACACCGGCCCGGAAGTGATCTCGGGCAGCACGCGGCTCAAAGCCGGCACCGCGCAGAAGATGGCGCTGAACGCCTTGTCCAGCGCGCTGATGGTGCGGCTGCACAAGGTCTACCGCAACCTGATGGTCGACCTGAAGGCCAGCAACAGCAAGCTGCGCCAGCGTGCGCTGATGCTGACGATGCGCGCCTCGGGCGCCGGCGAGGCGGCGTCGCTGCAGGCGCTGGCGGCTTGCGCCGACCAGGTCAAGCCAGCCATCGTGATGCTGCGCGCGCGCTGCGATGCCGAGCGCGCGTTGCTGCTGTTGCAAGCGCATGAAGGCTCGGTGCGCGCGGCGCTGGCGGCAGCCGGCGTGCGCGACGCGTAGTGCGGCCTCAGGCCCCGCCGGTCCGGTTCAGGTCCGCCAGCTGCTCCGGCGTGCCCAGGTTGTGCCAGGGCTGGCTGAGCAGCTCGCCGCCCAGCCGGCCGGCCGCGGCGCTGGCGAACAGCAGCGCATTGAGCCGGGCATGCTGGCCCGGCGTGATGCCGTCCACCAGCCGCCGGCGCACCAGCGCGATATTGGCGTAAGTGAGCGGCCTCGGGTCTGCCTCGCGCAGCACGCGGTCGCCTTGCAGCGCAAAGTCGCCGGCGGCATTGAAACCGGGATTGGGCAGCAGCCACAGGTGCGCGTCGTCATCGCCGGTGGCGAAGCGCTGTGCGATCGTGACATCGAAGCGGAACTGCGGCGTCACGACGTCGCCCGAGACGATCCAGAAGCAGTCGCCCAGCCAGGGCAGGGCCTTGGCGATGCCGCCGGCGGTCTCCAGCGCGCCGCCGTGGTCGCGGCCTTCCATGGAATAGTGGATGCGCAGGCCCCAGCGGCTGCCGTCGCCCAGCGCATCGGGAAATTGCTCCTCGAGCCAGGCGGTGTTGATCACCACCTCCTGCACGCCGTCGCGCGCCAGCGCTTCCAGGTGCCATTCGATCATCGGCTTGCCATGCACCGGCAGCAGCGGCTTCGGGATGTGGTCGGTCAGCGGCCGCATGCGCTCGCCACGACCGGCGGCGAAGATCAGCGCTTTCAGGTTGCCCGCAACCGGGGCACGCGGGGCCGATGCAGCGGCACGCCCGCGCTGCAGGCGGTGGCGCGCCACGCTGCTCGCACCAAACGCCGCCTCCAGCCGCAGCAGCAGCGCATCGGCTTTCGCCGAGTTGTCGGCGCCGAAGTTGCAGACGTAGACATCCAGCGTCACCGCGGCCAGCTCCGGCCAGGTGTGCACCGCCAGGTGCGATTCGGCGAGCAACACCACGCCGGTGATGCCCGGCCCGCCAGTGAAGCGGTGGAACAGTTCGCCCACCGCGGTGAGGCCGGCTTCGGCCACCGCGGCCAAGCACAGCGCGCGCAATGCCGCCGCATCGGTCATCACCGCGGCAGTGGGGGGGCAGCCGCTCAAGTCGGCGGTGAGGTGCAGTCCCTGCATGGATGCGGATTATCGAGCCGCTAAAATCGCCGTTTCCCGCGGTTCCTCCCTCCCCTCCTTTTTCACCCTCCACCAGCCTGACGGCTGCTGCGCGCATGGCCTCCACACTGACTCCCGACACCTCCAGCATTGCCGATGCTTCGCTGATGGCCAACGCGATCCGCGCGCTGGCCATGGACGCCGTGCAACAGGCCAATTCGGGCCACCCCGGCGCGCCGATGGGCATGGCCGAGATCGCCGTCGCGCTGTGGGGCCACCACCTGAAGCACAACCCGGCCAACCCGCTGTGGCCCAACCGCGACCGCTTCGTGCTGTCCAACGGCCACGGCTCGATGCTGATCTACGCGCTGCTGCACCTGACCGGCTACGACCTGCCGATGAGCGAGTTGCGCAATTTCCGCCAGCTGCACAGCAAGACCCCGGGGCATCCGGAAGTGGGCATCACGCCGGGCATCGAAACCACCACTGGCCCGCTGGGCCAGGGCATCAGCAACGCAGTGGGCATGGCGCTGGCCGAGAAGCTGCTGGCCACCGGGTTCAACCGCCCCGGCCATGCCGTGGTCGACCACCACACCTACGCCTTCATCGGCGACGGCTGCCTGATGGAAGGCATCAGCCACGAAGCCTGCGCGCTGGCCGGCGCCTGGAAGCTGAACAAGTTGATCGCGCTGTACGACGACAACGGCATCTCGATCGACGGCCAGGTGCAGCCCTGGTACATCGACAACGCCGGCCAGCGCTTTGAGGCCTATGGCTGGAACGTCATCGGGCCGGTCGACGGCCACGACGTGAAGGCGGTGGACACGGCGATCCAGAAGGCCCGCAGCTCGGCCGTCAAGCCGACGCTGATCATCTGCAAGACCACCATCGGCAAGGGTTCGCCGAACCGCGCCGGCACCGCCAAGGCGCATGGCGAGGCGCTGGGCGGCGACGAGATCAAGCTGACGCGGGAGGCGCTGGGCTGGAGCCACGAGCCCTTCGTGATTCCCGAAGCGGCCTACGGCGCCTGGGACGCCAAGGCCGCCGGCGAAGCGGCCGAAGTGACCTGGCTGGCCACCTTCGCGACCTACAAGGCCGCGTTCCCCGAACTGGCCGCCGAATTCGCGCGCCGCATGGCCGGCGACCTGCCGGCCAACTTTGCGCAGACCGCCGTGGACGCGGCGATCGCCGCGCACACCCAGGCGCAGACCGTGGCCAGCCGCAAGGCCAGCCAGATCGCGCTGGAAGCCTTCACCAAGGCCTTGCCCGAGTTGCTGGGCGGCTCGGCCGACCTGACCGGCTCGAACCTCACCAACACCAGCAGCACCGCGCCGCTGCGCTTTGCTGACGATGGCGCCGCCAAGCTCGGCGAAGACGGCAAGGCCGGCCGCCACATCAACTACGGCGTGCGTGAATTCGGCATGGCGGCGATCATGAACGGCATCGCGCTGCACGGTGGCTTCATCCCCTACGGCGGCACCTTCCTGACCTTCAGCGACTACAGCCGCAACGCCATCCGCATGGCCGCGCTGATGAAGGCGCGCGTGATCCATGTCTTCACGCACGACTCCATCGGCCTCGGCGAAGACGGCCCCACCCACCAGAGCGTGGAGCATGCCGCGGCGCTGCGCCTGATTCCGAACCTGGATGTCTGGCGCCCGGCCGACACCGCCGAAACGGCGGTGGCCTGGGCCAAGGCGATCGAGACGCGCAACCGCCCGAGCGCGCTGCTGCTGTCGCGCCAGAACCTGCCGTATGCGCCGAAGGCCGGTTTGGAGGACATCGCCAAGGGCGCCTACGTGCTGGCCGAGCCGGCCGAAGTCGGGCTGAAGAAGAAGGCCCGCGCGGTGATCATCGCCACCGGCTCTGAAGTGCAGCTGGCCTTGCATGCCCAGGCCCAGCTGGCCCAGGCCGGCATCCCGGTGCGCGTGGTGTCCATGCCCTCGACGACGGTGTTCGACCGCCAGGCCGTGGCCTACAAGAAGAGCGTGCTGCCCGAGGGCCTGCCGCGCGTGGCGGTGGAGGCCGGCGTCACCGACGGCTGGTGGAAGTACGGCTGCGCCGCGGTGGTCGGCATCGACACCTATGGCGAAAGCGCGCCGGCGCCGGCGCTGTTCAAGCATTTCAACTTCACCGCCGAGAACGTGGCCGCGACGGTGAAGAAAGTACTGACGAAGTAGCTGCGGCGCGTCACACTGCGCGCTGCTGAAATCGACCCCCCACTCGTTTCAAACCCGGAGATAACCCACCATGAGCATCAAGATCGGCATCAATGGCTTCGGCCGCATCGGACGCATGGTGTTCCGCGCGGCAGTGCAGAACTTCTCGAACATCGAGGTGGTCGGCATCAACGACCTGCTGGAACCCGACTACCTGGCCTACATGCTGACGTACGACTCGGTGCACGGGCGCTTCAAGGGCGAAGTGGCGGTCGATGGCAACACACTGATCGTCAACGGCAAGAAGATCCGCCTGACGGCGGTGAAGGACCCGGCCGAGCTGAAGTGGGGCGAGATCGGTGCCGACATCGTCGTCGAATCCACCGGCCTGTTCCTGACCAAGGACACCGCGCAGAAGCACATCGATGCCGGCGCGAAGAAGGTCATCATGAGCGCACCGTCGAAGGACGACACGCCGATGTTCGTCTACGGCGTCAACGACAAGAGCTACGCCGGCCAGGCCATCGTCTCCAACGCCTCGTGCACGACCAACTGCCTGGCCCCGGTGGCCAAGGTGCTCAACGACGCCTTCGGCATCAAGCGCGGGCTGATGACCACGGTGCACGCCACCACCGCGACGCAGAAGACCGTCGACGGCCCGAGCAACAAGGACTGGCGCGGCGGCCGCGGCATCCTGGAGAACATCATCCCCAGTTCCACTGGCGCGGCCAAGGCGGTGGGCGTGGTGATTCCCGAGCTGAACAAGAAGCTCACCGGCATGTCCTTCCGCGTGCCGACCTCCGATGTCTCGGTGATCGACCTGACGGTCGAACTGCTGAAGGAAGCCAGCTACGAGGACATCTGCAACGCGATGAAGGCCGCCGCCGCCGGTCCGATGAAGGGCGTGCTCGGCTACACCGAGGACAAGGTGGTCTCCACCGACTTCCGCGGTGAATCGATGACCTCGGTGTTCGATGCCGAAGCCGGCATTGCGCTGGACAAGACCTTCGTCAAGGTCGTGGCTTGGTACGACAATGAATGGGGCTACTCGAACAAGGTGCTCGAGATGGTGCAAGTGATCGCGAGGTGAACACGATGACCGCCGAACATTCCGTGTTGTCGCCAGCGTTGACCGCGCTGTTTGCCGCCGTGCTGGCCTCGGGCTGCGTCACGATGCCCGGCAGCAAGAGTGAAACGGCGGCCGCGCCGGCACCGGCCCCCGCGCCTGCGCCTGCAGCACCCAAGAGCAAGGCCGGCATGAACGAGCGCGGCGAGGTGATCGAGTCGTCCAAGGTCGAGGCCGGCAGCGGTACCACCGTCAAGGGCCTGGGCGGCTGGGAAGGCGAGATCACCGGCCGGCCCGCGCCCGGCAGCAAGTTCACCAAGCTGCAGATCGGCATGTCGATGCGCCAGGCGGTCGACCTGGTCGGCACCCGGCCCACCGACCAGGGCGCCTACATCACCGGCAAGGCCTGGATTCCGTTCTATTACGGCAGCGACCGCCACCGCTACGAAATGGTGTTCAAGGGCCAGGGCCGGCTGATCTTCGCCGGCGGTTCGCTGGGCGACTATTCGGGCGGCAATCTCGTCTGGATCATCCACAGCGCCAGCGAGGGCGGCTACCGCTAAAGGCCCGGTGTTGCCGGCGCGGCGGAACATGTCCACCCCGTTGCGCTTGTAAACCGTCGGCTTACACGGCGCCGCTAGCATGGTTGCGGCGTGCCGGCTCCGGCCGCGCGCGCCGTCCCGTCACCCTGCTGCGAGCTGCCGATGAACACCCGAGCCTGGATCTTCACGCGCCTGTTGCTGGCCGCCGGGCTGCTGCCGGTGGCCGGCGCCGTCACGGCAGCCGAACGTGGCCCGCAGCAGCTGCGCCGCCCGGCGGTGCAGGCCGAAGACGCGTCGACGGCGCGGGTGATCGTCAAGTACAAGGCCGACAGCAGCTTGATGCGCGCGTTGTCGGCCAGCGGCACAACGAGCACCACGGCCACGACCGCCACGGCCACCGCCTTGCCGCAGCACGCCGCCCGGCTGGCGCAACGGCTTGCGCTGCCGCTCACCGACGGCCGTGTGCTCGGCCGCCGCACGCAGGCGCTGCGCGGCACGGGGTTGTCGTCATCGCAGCTGGCCACGCGCCTGGCTGCACTGCCGGATGTCGAATGGGCGGTGGTCGACCAGCGCCGCCAGCTCTACGCGCTGCCGAACGACCCCTACCTTGGCGACCGCCAGACCGGCATCACGCCCACCGCCGGCCAGTGGTACCTGCGCGCGCCGGATGCCACGCTGGCCTCGGCGATCAATGCGGTGGGCGCCTGGGATGTGAGCGTCGGCTCGGCTGCCGTCACCATCGCGGTGCTGGACACCGGTGTGCGGCTGGACCATCCGGACCTGGCGGGCAAGCTGCACCCGGGCTACGACTTCATCGCCGACCGCACGACCGCCAACGATGGCGGCGGCCGCGACAGCGATGCCAGCGACCCCGGCGACTGGACCACCGCCAACGAGTGTTCCGCCGGCGAAGCCGCCTACAGCAGCAGCTGGCACGGCACGCAGGTGGCCGGGCTGATCGGCGCGGCCACCAACAACGGCATCGGCATCGCCGGCGTCGGCCGCAACGTGATGCTGCTGCCGGTGCGCGTGCTCGGCCGCTGCGGCGGCTACGACAGCGACATCATCGCCGGCATGCGCTGGGCCGCGGGCCTGAGCGAAACCCAGGCCAACCCGCATCCGGCCCGGGTGCTGAACATGAGCCTGGGATCGTCGGGCGCGTGCGAACAGAGCTATGCCGAGGTCTTCAACGAACTCAGCGCCGCCGGTGTCTCGGTCGTGGTGGCCAGCGGCAACGACACCGGCCTGGCCATCGGCGTGCCGGCCAACTGTGCCGGCGCCATCGCGGTGGCCGGTGTGCGCCACCTGGGATCGAAGGTCGGCTACTCGAACGTCGGTCCGGAAATGAGCATCGCCGCACCGGCCGGCAACTGCGTCAACGACACCGGCGCCTGCCTGTACCCGCTGCTGACCACCACCAACAGCGGCAGCACCTCGCCCGGCGCCAACATCTACAGCGACAGCTACACCATCTCGGTGGGCACCAGTTTCGCGACGCCGCTGGTCGCCGGCACCGTCGGGCTGATGCTGTCGATCGACCCGACGCTGACGCCAGCGCAGGTGAAAGCCGCGCTGCGCGCCAGCGCGCGACCCTTCCCGAGCAGCGGCGCGGCCTCCGGCGTGGTGGCTTGCCATGCGCCCAACGGTGTCGAGCAGATCGAGTGTTATTGCACCACCAGCACCTGCGGCGCCGGCATGCTGGACGCGGCCGCCGCCGTGGTGCGCGTGCAGGCCGGCGCGGTGCCGGCGCCGACGGTGACGATCAGCGCCTCGACCAGCGCACCGGCCGCAGGCACCTCGGTCACGCTCGACGGCAGCACCTCAGTCGCGCAGGGCGGGCGCACGATCGCGGCCTACCAGTGGGCCATCACGGCGGGGTCGACGCTGGCCTCGTTCAGCGGCGCCACGGACGCCGTCACCGCCACCCTGGCCACCAGCGCGGCCGGCAGCGTGACGGTGAGCCTGACGGTGACCGACTCGGCCGGCGTCAGCAGCACCGGCAGCAGCACGCTCACGGTGGGCGCGGTGCCCACGGTGACCGTTGGCGCAACGACATCGTCCGGCGGCGGCGGGGGTGGCGCGATGGGCGCGGAATGGCTGCTGGCGCTGGCGCTGGCGGTGTTCGCGCTGCGGCGCAGCGCTCGGGCGGACTGAATTTCCGGGTCAGGACTTCGGCAAAGTGCAGGCGGCGAAGGCCGGGCCGTTGTTCGGCAGCTTCAGGCCGCTGAGCTTGTCGCGCTGCGCATCGCTGGCATTCGGCACGCGCAGCGTCACCAAGGGCACTGCGGGCACCAGTGTGATGACCCGCGCGGTGCGCAGGCCGCGCTGCGACAAGCGGCCCAGTTCGGCTTCGGCGGCGGTCTTGTCGTCGAAGCGGCCGAGCACCAGGCCTGGCTCCAGCTCGGGTGAGTTGCTCATCGGCTTGGGGTCGAGCCGCAGGCGCTTGACCTCCTCGATCTTGCGCCCCAGTGTTTCTTCGTCGGCGTACTTGCCCATGTAGATCAGGAACACGCCCTTGCGCTCGCTGCTCACCGGCGTCCAGCTGCCGGGGCTCAGGCCGGCGTTGTCGCGCAGCAGCTTTTCGGCGGCGGCCAGCGCCGTGGCGGGCACCGGGCCGGCTTCGAGGCAGGTGCCGGGAGGTGCGGCCGCCGCACGGACCGCAGCTTCGGCTTCGCTGGCCGCAGCGGCCTGGGCGGCGGCCAGCGCGGCACTGGCCGCCGGCGCGGGCAGCACCCGCACCTGGTCGGCATTCACCTGGCGCTGCAGGCGTTCGGGCTCGCGGTCGGCATCGGCACGTGTGCCGCGCAGCTTGTCGAACAGCCCTTGTGTCCAGCCCAGCACCAGCAGGTTGACCAGCAGCAGCACAAGGGCCGCGGCCCTCAGCATGCGGGGGCCTCGCCCGCCGTCCCGGTGGTGCCGCCGTCGACCCCTGTGCTGCCGGCGCCGGCAGCGGCCACGCGGATGCTCACTTCGCCGCTGCTCACGCGATGGCGCTCGGCGCCCACGCGCAGCCACAGCGCGCCCTTGTCGTCGAGGCCGTCGGCCACGCCTTCGGGCAGCTCGGCCAGCGTGGTGCTCACCGCGCGGCCGTGCAGCGCATCACGCCGGGCATAGGCCGCCTGCAGCGGCGCGAAGCCTTCGCGCTCGAACGCGAGGATCGTGCGCACCAGCGGCGCGGCCAGCAGGGCCAGCGCCTGCGGCGCGCTGATGTCGGCCTGCAACTCCTGCAGGCAGGCATAACCCCAAGCCAGCTCGGCCATGGGCTGCGGCAGCACGTTCAGTCCGATGCCGATGACGGCCATGCGCTGCGTGCCGATCGACACCGTCTCGATCAGGATGCCGCCCAGCTTGCGGCCCAGGCCGCCGGCCTCCAGCAGCAGCAGGTCGTTTGGCCATTTCAGGCCGATGCGCGGCGCCTGCTCGGGCTGCAGCGGATCCAGTGCATCGGCCAGCGCCACGCCCACGGCCAGCGACAGGCCCGACCAATCGGCCGGTGCCAGCGGCAGCGACAGCGAAAAGGTCAGCGATGCGCCGTGGCTCGCGAACCAGGCCTTGCCCTGGCGGCCGCGGCCATGCGTCTGCTGTTCTGCCACCAGCAGGCAAGGCTGCTTGTCGCCGGTGCGCCGGCCCTGGGCCTCGTCGCTCGACGCATGGCCGGTGCCGGCGTGCCGGGCGCGGTCGAGCAGCTGCGTATTGGTCGACGGCGAGCGCGCCACCACTTCCACCGCCAGGCCCGGCAACAGCGGCTGCAATTGGTGCCACAAGGCCTCGGCGCCCCAGTGCAGGTGATGCAGTTGCTGGTCGGCCATGGTGATCTCCAGGCTTCAGGCGCTGAGTTTCTGCCGCTTGGGCGCGAGCATCGTGCCGCGGCAGGTCTTGGCGCCGCAGCGGCACGCGAATTGCCGCTTCAGCGCCGGGGTGTAGCGTTCGTCGATCACCAGGCCGTAGTCGTAGAACAACTCTTCGCCGGGCTTCAGGCTGCGCAAGGCCTTGATGAAGACGCGCTCACCGTCGTCGTCGGCTTCGCAGTTGGGGGCGCAGGCGTGGTTGATCCAGCGCGCCGCGTTGCCGCCGTGTTTGGCGTCGATCACACGTTCTTCATCGATGTGGAAGTAAAAAGTGTGATTGGGATCGCTGGGGTCGTGCGGGTGGCGGCGCAGCGCTTCGGCCCAGGTGATGAGCTCGCCGGTGTACTCGATGATGGTGTCGCCCTTCTTGATCGGCCGCAGCGCGAACACGCCCTTGCCGTGCACGCCGCTCTTGCGCACCTGGATGCGCCGGCCCTTGGGCGCCAAGGCGTCGGCGGCGCCGGGGGTCTTCTCGGGGGAGGCTTGCGTGCTGGGTTTCATTCGGTAAAGTGAATTCATGGGCGCGCGCGTGTACACCTGTGCAGGCGCGCGCGAAGAAGCGGATTGTAGGCACGGCCTATCCAGGGAACTGATCTGAATCCATGAGCAAGACACTCATCATTGCCGAGAAGCCCAGCGTCGCACAGGACATCGTGCGCGCGCTGACCCCCGTGGCAGGCAAGTTCGAGAAACATGCCGAACACTTCGAGAACGACACCTACGTCGTCAGCTCCGCTGTCGGCCACCTGGTGGAGATCAAGGCGCCGGAGGAATACGACGTCAAGCGCGGCAAGTGGAGCTTTGCCCACCTGCCGGTGGTGCCGCCGCACTTCGACCTGGCGCCGATCGACAAGGCCAAGACGCGGCTGAACGCCGTCGTCAAGCTGGTCAAGCGCAAGGATGTGACGCAGCTGATCAACGCCTGCGACGCGGGCCGCGAAGGTGAGCTCATCTTCCGGCTGATCGTGCAGTACGCGGATGGCGCGAAGGCGCCGCTGAACAAGCCGGTCAAGCGCCTGTGGCTGCAGAGCATGACACCGCAGGCCATCCGCGACGGCTTTGCGCAGCTGCGCAGCGACCAGCAGATGCTGGGCCTGGCGGACGCCGCACGCAGCCGCTCCGAGGCCGACTGGCTGGTCGGCATCAACGGCACGCGGGCGATGACGGCCTTCAATTCACGCGATGGTGGCTTCTTTCTCACCACCGTCGGCCGCGTGCAGACCCCCACGCTGTCGATCGTCGTCGAGCGCGAGGAGAAGATCCGCAAGCACGTGGCACGTGACTACTGGGAGATCAAGGCTGGTTTCGCGGCTGCCGCCGGCGAGTACGAGGCCAAGTGGTTCGACCCCAAGTTCAAGAAGAACGACGAAGACCCCGACCGCCGTGCCGACCGCCTGTGGGACGAGAAGGCAGCCAATGCCATCGCCGATGCCGTACTGGGCAAGAGCGGCATCGTCACCGAAGAGGCCAAGCCCAGCAACCAGTCCAGCCCGCTGCTCTACGACCTGACCACCTTGCAGCGCGAGGCCAACGGCCGCTTCGGCTTTTCGGCCAAGACCACGCTGAGCATCGCGCAGGCGCTGTATGAAAAGCACAAGGTGCTGACCTACCCGCGGACCGACTCGCGCGCACTGCCGGAAGACTATGTGCCGACGGTCAAGCAGACCTTCGAGATGATCGCCAAGGAAGACCTGCCGGGCCCGCTGCGCGAACTGGCCCAGCATGCGAAGAAGGGCCTGAAGGAAGGCTACGTCAAGCCGATCAAGCGGGTGTTCGACAACAGCAAGGTGTCGGACCACTTCGCGATCATCCCGACGCTGCAGCCGCCGAAGAGCCTGACCGAGGCCGAGGCCAAGCTCTACGACATGGTGGTCAAGCGCTTCCTGGCGGTGTTCTACCCGCCGGCTGAGTTCATGGTCACCACGCGCATCACCCAGGTCGCCGAGCACCATTTCCAGACCAACGGCAAGGTGCTGGTGAACCCTGGCTGGCTGGCGGTGTATGGCAAGGAAGCGCAGGACGAGGATGCCAACCTGGTGCCGGTGCAGCCCAACGAGACGGTGGCCAACGAGCACATCAGTGTTAACGCGCTAAAGACGCGGCCGCCGGCACGCTACAACGAAGGCACGCTGCTCAGCGCCATGGAAGGCGCCGGCAAGCTGATCGACGACGACGAACTGCGCGCCGCGATGCACGAGAAGGGCCTGGGCACGCCGGCGACGCGCGCGGCCATCATCGAAGGCCTGATCCTCGAGAAGTACATGCTGCGCGAAGGCCGCGACCTGGTGCCCACGGCCAAGGCCTTCCAGCTGATGACCTTGCTGCGCGGCCTGGCCATCGAAGACCTGACCAAGCCCGAACTCACCGGCAACTGGGAATACCAGCTCGCCGAGATGGAGCATGGCCGCCTGTCGCGCGACAGCTTCATGAAGGAGATCGCCAAGATGGCCGAGCGCATCGTGCGCAAGGCCAAGGAGTACGACCGCGACACGATTCCCGGCGATTACGCCACGCTGGCGACGCCGTGCCCGAACTGCGGCGGCGTGGTGAAGGAAAACTACCGCCGCTTTACCTGCAGCGGGGCCGATGGGGCCAGCGAGGGTTGCGGCTTCTCGATCACCAAGATCCCCGGCGCGCGCAGCTTCGAGCTGCATGAAGTCGAAGCCTTCCTGCGCGACAAGAAGGTCGGCCCGCTGGAGGGCTTCCGCTCCAAGGCCGGCTGGCCGTTCACCGCCGAGCTGCGCCTGGTCTTCGATGACGAGATCAAGAACTGGAAGCTGGAGTTCGATTTCGGCGACGACGCGAAGAACGGCGAAGGCGATGGCGAGCCGGTCGACTTCTCGGCCCAGACCGCGCTCGGCAGCTGCCCCAAATGCAAGGGCCGCGTCTTCGAACACGGCAGCAACTATGTCTGCGAGCACAGCGTCGGCGCGCATGTCACCTGCGACTTCAAGTCCGGCAAGATCATCCTGACGCAGCCGGTCTCGCACGAGCAGGTGCACAAGCTGCTGGCCACCGGCAAGACCGATCTGCTCGACGGCTTCGTCTCCAACCGCACCAAGCGCAAGTTCAAGGCCTTCCTGGTCTGGGACGAGAAGGAAGGCAAGGTGATCTTCGAGTTCGAGCCGCGCGGCGCCAAGACACCGGCGGCGAAGAAGACCGCCGCTGCGAAGAAGGTCGCGGCGAAGAAGACCGCGGCGGCCACCGAGGAGTGAATGCGACGAGGCGGGCGGGCGGATCGTCGTCATGGCCCTGCCTGCGCGCACAGGGCGAAGGCTGTGTGCTCGATGTCAGCGTGTCGCCGAACGCCAAGCGCACCGCCGCCGACGGCCTGCACGACGGCGCCTTGCGCGTGCGCCTGGCCGCGCCGCCGGTGGATGGCAAAGCCAATCAATGCCTGATCGACTGGCTGGCCGATGAACTGGGTTGCCCGAAGCGGGCGGTGACCTTGTTGCGCGGTCAGACCTCGCGCCGCAAGCAGCTGCTGTTGGCGCTGCCGCCGGCGCAGCTTGCGGCCTGGCTGGCACGCTGCTGCCCCGACACCGCGGCCTGAGTTCGCCTTACTTCATTGCCGCGTGGCTCAAGGACTCGATCTGCGAACTCACTTCCACCAGCCGCGCGGCGACCACGCCGAATTCGCGCCCGCCATCGCCGGCGCGTGCGGCCGCAATGCGCGCGTTCATCGCCACGATGCGCGCCTCGCCGGCCACGCGTTCGATGCTGCTGATCAGGCTGGCCTGGCGTTGTTGTGCGCGCTGCGCCGATGCGCGGGCATGGGTTTCATAGGACTGGGTCAGGTGGTTCAGCAGCGTCAGCAAGGGCGTGGCCAGCTCCACCAGCGTGGTCAGTGCCTCGCGGTCCTGCCCGCCGTTGCCATCGACGATCTGCCGGGCCAGCGAGATGAAGCGGCGCACCGCGGCGTCGGCACCGTCGTGGCCGAAGAAGGCTTCGCGCAGCGCCGAGGCCGGCGGTGGCGGCAGGCCGTCGCCGCCCTGCGTCAGCCTTTCATGGGCGGTGCTGAACTGCTGCAAGGCGTCGCGCGCGGCGCTGCGGGCCACGCGGTCGCCGCGGTCGGCCAGCAACGCCATCAGCGCGATGCGCTGCGACAGCATGCGCTGGCGTCCGGCCAGGTTGATCAGTGACGACCAGGTCTCGGGCGCCACCATCTCGCCCTGAGGCAGGGCGGTCTGCACTGATGCGAGGCGTGATACGGCAGTCGGAATCATGGCTGCTCCCTGTCTGTGTGCATGAGCATGCATCGTGCAAACTCTGTGCCTGGTTGGGACCCCCCCGAAGCGCCTGCGGCGCCTCCCCCCGAGGGGGCGGCCGCCTGCGGACCGGCAGAGCCGGATCCGCGACGGCTGCGTGGTTGGGTCTGGCCGCTTCAAATGACTGATAGGACTGTTTTACCGTGACGGCGCTGGTCTTGCACAAACTGCTGGCGATCTTCGTCACCGTGGCGCTGGGCTGGGCGGCGGGGCGCATGCGCTGGCTGGGCGCGGCCGGGGGCAGCAGCGATCCGGCGCGCACGCTGGGCAATGCGGCCTTCTACATCTTCGTGCCGGCCCTGCTGTTCCGCACCACCGCGCGGCTGGACCTGGCGACCATGCCTTGGTCCACCGTGGTGGCCTTCTTCGTGCCGGTGCTGCTGCTGCTGCTGGGGGTGTACAGCTGGGCGCGCTGGCGTGGGGCCGGGCGGGTGGCCACCGATGCGGCGCCCGACCTGGCGGCCAGCGAGCGCGCCGCCGCGGCGCCGTCAGCACGGGCGATTGCCGCGACGTTCGGCAACACCGTGCAGGTGGGCATCCCGGTGGCGGCCGCGCTGTTCGGCGAAAAGGGTCTGGGCATCCACATCGCGGTGGTCAGCGTGCATGCGCTGACGCTGATGACAGTGCTGACCGTGCTGGCCGAGATCGACATTGCGCGGGCCCGCGCCAAGCACGAGGCCACGGCCGGCCTGATGCGCACGCTGGCCGCCACCGTGCGCAACACCATCATCCATCCGGTGGTGCTGCCGGTGCTTGCCGGCCTGTTGTGGCATGCCACCGGCTGGCCGCTGCCCGGCGCGGTGGACGAGACGCTGCAGCTGCTGGGCACGGCGGTGGCGCCGCTGTGCCTGGTGCTGATCGGCCTGGCGCTGGCCTACTCCAACGTGGCCGGCGCCGTCGGCGGCGCGGTGCTGGTCAGCGTGCTGAAGCTGCTGGTGCTGCCGGCGCTGGTGCTGGTGGTGGCCCACTGGGGCTTCGGCCTTGCCGGCCTGCCGCTGCAGGTGATCGTGCTGATGGCCGCGCTGCCCACCGGCAGCAATGCGCTGATCTTCGCGCAGCGCTACCGCTCGCAGGAAGTCGAGGCGACGACGACGATCGTGCTGTCGACCTTCGGTTTCGTCTTGACCGCGCCGCTGTGGCTGGCGGTGCTGGCGCGCATCGCCTGACGCCGGCTCATCTGGTGCCGGTGGTCTCGCGCGGGTCGTCGGCGGTGGCGCTGGACAGCACGCGGTGCTCGCGGTCGAAGGTCACGCTGAACACCTTCTTCTGCTGGCCGTCGAGGAAGCGCCAGTCCCACACCTCTTGATCGGGTTTCATCGCAAAGCGCTGCATGCTGGCCGGCCGGCCCAGCAGGCGGCGCACATCGGCCTGGGCCATGCCCGGCTCGACCTTCGCGAAGGCAGCGGGCGTCAGCGCCTGGCGGATCGATTGCAGCTTGCCGTCGGCGCCCAGCGTGATGAAGTAGTTGGTCGAGCCTTCGGGCTGGCGCGGGTACTCGAAGACCTTCGAGCCGTCGGCCTTCTCGACGATCATCACCGGCTCGCCGAACTGTTGCCGCACATCGGCCTCCACCGAGACACCGGGCTGCAGCTTGTCGATGCGCTGCTGGTCGCAGGCGGTCAACGTCAGGCAGCACAGCAGCAGGGTCAACAATCGCTTCATCAGGGGCTCCGGCGGCACGCTTGAGGTCCGCGCATTGTGATCTGGGAAAATCAGGCCCATGAACCCAGCCGACATTCCCGCGTACATGGCCCATGTGGGTGGTGCGGCCCGCGTGGCCGCCACCGCGATGGCCGCTGCCTCCACCGCCGCGAAGAACCAGGCGCTGCGTGCGCTGGCCCGCCAACTGCGCGAGCAGACCGAGGCCTTGCAGGCGGCGAACGTCCGAGACCTGGACGCGGCCCGGGCGGCCGGCTTGGCCGAGCCGATGGTCGACCGGCTCAAGCTCACGCCCAAGATCCTGGCCACCGTGGCCGAAGGCTGCGAGCAGCTTGCCGCGATGCCCGATCCGATCGGCGAGATCTCGGGCGTCAAGCGCCAGCCCTCGGGCATCAACGTCGGCCAGATGCGCGTGCCGCTGGGCGTGTTCGGCATGATCTACGAGAGCCGGCCGAACGTGACGATCGAGGCTGCCTCATTGGCCATCAAGAGCGGCAATGCCTGCATCCTGCGTGGCGGCTCGGAGGCCTTGCACAGCAACCTGGCGCTGTGGCGATTGGTGCAGGCGGCGCTGGTCGAGGCCGGGCTGCCGGCCGCAGGCGTGCAACTGGTGGAGACCACCGACCGCGCGGCCGTCGGCCGACTGATCACGATGCCGGAGTACGTGGATGTGATCATCCCGCGCGGCGGCAAAGGGCTGATCGAGCGCATCAGCGCCGAAGCCCGCGTGCCGGTGATCAAGCACCTGGATGGCAATTGCCATGTCTACATCGATGCCGAGGTCGACATCGAGCAGGCCCTGGCCGTCACCGACAACGCCAAGACGCAGAAGTACAGCCCCTGCAATGCCGCCGAATCGCTGCTGGTGCATGCGGCGCAGGCAGCGGTCTTTCTGCCGCGCATCGGGGCGATCTTCGCGGCCAAAGGTGTCGAGATGCGCTGCTGCCCGCAGAGCAAGGCCGTGCTTGCCGCCGTGCCCGGCGCGCGGCTGGTCGATGCCACCGAGGCCGACTGGGCCGAGGAGTACCTGGCGCCGATCATCAGCATCAAGCAGGTGGCCAGCCTCGACGAGGCGATTGCCCACATCAACCGCCACGGCTCGCACCATACCGACGCGATCCTGACCACCAACCACCTCGCCGCCATGCGCTTCCTGCGCGAGGTGGATTCGGCCAGCGTGATGGTCAATGCCAGCACACGCTTTGCCGACGGTTTCGAGTACGGCCTGGGCGCGGAAATTGGCATCAGCACCGACAAGTTCCACGCCCGCGGCCCGGTGGGTCTGGAGGGCCTGACGTCCATGAAGTGGGTGGTCCTCGGCCAGGGCGAGTTGCGCGGCTGACGCGTGATGCGACACCCGATGCGCAGACCCGAGGTGCTTCGATGAGCCTGAACAGCAGCGCGCTGGTGCTCTTTTCCGGCGGGCAGGACTCGACGGCCTGCCTGGCCTGGGCCCTGCAGCGCTACCCGCGGGTCGAAACCATCGGCTTCGATTACGGTCAACGGCACCGCGTCGAGCTGGATTGCCGGCAGGTCGTGCGTCGCGAACTGGCCGCTGCCTTTCCGCAGTGGGCCGCGCGCCTGGGCGACGATCATGTGCTGGACCTGGGCCTGCTGGGCCAGATCTCCGACACCGCGCTGACCGACCAGCGGGCCATCGAGATGCAGGCCAACGGCCTGCCGAACACCTTCGTGCCGGGCCGCAACCTGCTGTTCCTGGCTTTCGCCGCGGCGCTGGCCTACCGGCGGGGGGCCTCGGTGCTGGTGGGTGGCATGTGCGAGACCGATTACTCCGGTTATCCTGATTGCCGCGACAACACGATCAAGGCGATGCAGCTGGCGCTGTCGCTGGGCCTGGCCGGGCCGATGACCATCGAGACCCCACTGATGTGGCTGGACAAGGCGCAGACCTGGGCGCTGAGCGAGTCGCTGGGCGGCAGCGCGCTGACCGCGCTGGTGATTGAACACACCCACACCTGCTACCTCGGCGAGCGCGGCCAGCGCCACGCCTGGGGTCATGGCTGCGGCGAATGCCCGGCCTGCCGGCTGCGCGCCGCGGGCTTCGAAGCCTGGCAGCGATCGCGATGAGTTCCGGCCTGTTGCTGTCGCTGGCCGTGCTGGCGCTGCTGTTCTTCTGGATGCTGGGCGCCTACAACCGCGTGGTGGCCTTGCGCAGCCCGATCATTGCTGCCTGGGCGCAGCTGGAGGTGGTACTGCAGGCGCGGCGCCAGGCCATGGCCGGCTTGCTGGTGGCGGCCGAGCCGCGGCTCGCGGCCGAGCGCGCTGCGTTGGAAGCGGTGATCGCCGCGCAGGCCCAGCTGGGGCAGGCGGCCGATGCGGTGCGACCGCGGCCGGCGCATGCCGAGAGCGTCGCGGCGCTGGCCCGTGCCGATGCCGCGCTGGTGCCGGCGCTGGCCCGCCTGGCCTCGTTGATCGAGCAGCAGCCCGATTGGCGTGAAGACGCCGCGTTGGCCGAGCCGCTGCAGGCCCTGCGGGACCTGGCACCGCGCTGGCAGTTCGCGCGCCAGGTCTTCAACGAGGCCTCGGCGGCCTACAACGCCGCGGTACTGCAGTTCCCGACGCGTTTGCTGTCAGGCGTGTTCCACTTCGGCCGCGCCGGCCAGCTGTAGAAAACCTAGCACATGACGGACGCGGTAGCGACCAGCTCGTCGAACATCGCCATCGAGACCTTGCCCGAGATCACATACGGATCCAGCGTCGCCGTGGCCGAGTACTTCAGCAGCAAGGCCGGGTTCAGCCGCGCCATGTTCACCTGGCCCATCGCCCAGCCGGCGAAGCGGCGTTCGCCGATCTCCTCGTAGCTCAGCAGCACCACATCGGTGTGCCGCGGGTCGGCCGCGATGCGGTTGTACAGCTGGCTCACCGCCGAACGCCCGCCTTCGAGCGCCTGGATGAACACGCCGCCGGAATAACACAGCAGCCCGGTGATGCCCTTGGCCGGGTTGTTGTGCTTGCTCTGCCGCAGGATGGTGTGCAGTTCGTCGTTGTCGATGGCGGGCACGGCCCGGCTCGCATACATCAGTCGCACCAGCATCATGGTCGGACTCCAGGAGATCAACTCGAGTTCTTCTTCGACATCAGCGACAGGAATTCCCGCCGCAGGTTCGGGTCCTTCAGGAACGAGCCGCGCATCACGCTGTTGGTCATCGCGGTGTCGTCGTCCTTCACGCCGCGCCAGTGCATGCAGAAGTGGTCGGCCTCCATCACGATGGCCAGGCCATCGGGCTTCACGCGTTCCTGCAGCGTGTCGGCCAGCATCACCACCGCTTCTTCCTGGATCTGCGGCCGGGTCATCACCCAGTCGCAGACGCGGGCGTACTTCGACAGTCCGATCAGGTTGGAATGTTCATTCGGCAGGATGCCGATCCACACCCGCCCGAGGATCGGGCACAGGTGGTGCGAGCAGGCGCTGCGCACGGTGATCGGGCCGACGATCATCAGCTCGTTCAGGCGCGAGAAGTTCGGGAACTCGGTCACCGCCGGCGGCGGCACGTAGCGGCCGCGGAACACTTCCTCGATGAACATCTTGGCCACGCGCCGGGCCGTTTCGTTGGTGTTGTGGTCGCTCTCGGTGTCGATCACCAGCGACTGCAGCACGCCCTGCATCTGCGCCTGCACCTCGGCCTTCAACTCCTCCAGCTCGCCGTCGCGGATGTGTTCGGAGATGTTGTCGTTGGCGTGGTAGCGGCAATCGGCGCCGACCAGGCGGTAGCGGATGCGCTGCGAGGCGGGCAGCGCCGCGAGCTCTTCCTCGTTGCGGAAGATGGGGAGGGTGTCTCGTCCCGGCATGGTGTTTCGGTGGCGGAGGAAGCAGGGGCGCTGATTGTGCGCCGGCCCGCCGGTGCGCGCAGGGCCAGGGGATAGACTGATCCGATGACTCCCGCTTCTCCGCCGCTGGCGCGCCTGCTTGATGCCACCGCCGATGCGGTGGCCGCGGTGCGCGCCGGCCGTTCACTCACCGATGTGCTGGCACGCTGCCCACCCGATTTGCGCGGCGGTACGCAGGCGCTGAGCTTCCATGCGCTGCGCTGGCTGGGCGGCGCGATGGCCGCGCGGGCGCTGATGGCGCCGAAGGAGCCGCCGCAGAACGTCGATGCGCTGCTGGTGACGGCGATTGCGCTGCTGTGGCCGGGCAGTGAGCCGCCCTATGCCGAACACACGCTGGTCGACCAGGCGGTCACCGCCGCGCGCCAGCGCACGCCGGCCGCGGCGAACTTCGTCAATGCGGTGCTGCGGCGCTTCGTGCGCGAGCGGGACGCGCTGGTCGAAGCGGCGCGGCATCAGCCGGTGGCCGCCTACAACCATCCGCTGTGGTGGATCGAGCGCATCAAGCAGGACTGGCCGCAGCAGTGGCAGGCCTTGCTGCTGGCCGCCAACCGCCACCCGCCGATGGTGCTGCGGGTCAACGCGCGGCGCGGCACGGCGCAGAGCTATGTGCAGCACCTGGCTGGGCTGGGCCGCGCGGCCACCGCCGTTGGCGAGCACGCGGTGCAACTGCACAAGCCGTCGCCGGTGCACGAACTGCCGGGCTTTGCCGGAGGCGAAGTCTCGGTGCAGGACCTGTCGGCGCAGCGTGCCGCACCACTGTTGCTGGCCGCCGGCCTGCCGCCGGGTGCGCGCGTGCTCGATGCCTGCGCCGCCCCGGGCGGCAAGACGGCGCACCTGCTGGAGCTGGCCGATCTGGACGTGCTGGCGCTGGACAGCGACCCGCTGCGCCTGGCCCGCGTGCAGGACACGCTGAATCGCCTGCAGCTGACGGCGCGCCTGCAGGCCGCCGATGCGCGCGACGTGCCGCGCTGGTGGGATGGCGACCCCTTTGATGCCATCTTGCTCGACGCACCGTGCACCGCCTCCGGCATCGTGCGCCGGCATCCGGATGTGCGCTGGCTGCGCCGCATGGACGACGTGGTGGCGCTGGCCCGTATCCAGGCCGAGTTGCTGGACGCGCTGTGGCCGCTGCTCAAGCCCGGCGGCCGGCTGCTGTATGCCACCTGCTCGATCTTCAAGCTCGAAGGCCAGCAACAGATCGACGCTTTTTTGCAACGGCAGGCGGCTGACAAGCCCCGGCTGGACCCGGCCTCTCCCGGTCATCTGCCGGGGCTGCCGGACAATGCAGTTCGACCCGGCCTCGCGCCTGAAACAAGCGGTGACGGCTTCTACTACGCACTGATTCACAAACCCTGAGCTCAGCGCCCCTGATGCGCCGCACCTCCTTGCTTTCGCTGCTGCTGCGCATCTCCTACCAGGCGGTGGTGTGGGCCATGCTGCTGGGCGTGGGCGGCGGTGTGCGTGCGCAGGGCGTCGAGTTCACGACGCTGGAAGTGGCACGCCAGGACGGCGCGCTGACGCTCGAGTACAGCAGCCGCCTGACCCTGTCGCGCGCCGTCGAAGACGCGCTGCAGCGCGGCGTGCCGGTGTACTTCAGCGCCCAGGTCGTGGTGCTGCGCAGCCGCTGGTACTGGCGCGACGAGCGTGTCGCCCGCATCACGCGCAACTGGCGCCTGTCCTACCAACCGCTGACGGCCACTTGGCGCGTCAGCCTGGGCGGCCTGTCGCAGAGTTTCCCGACGCTGGCCGAGGCGCTGACGCCGATGTCGCGCGTCTCGGGCTGGCGCCTGGTCGAGGCCGAGAAGCTTGAGCCCGGCGAGCGCTACTACATCGAGTTCAGCTTCCAGCTCGACAACAGCCAGCTGCCGCGGCCGATGCAACTGGACCTGGGGCAGGACTGGAAGCTGGGCATCGAGCGCACATTGCGAGTGGAATGAGCAAGTCGGCGCGCTGGGCCCTGCTGGTATCGCTGATCGCGGTGCTGGGCATTTCGCTGCTGCTCGTCTACCTGCTGTCGCTGGGCACCGCGGGGCGTGGGCTGGAGCGTCACTTCGTCTGGCTGTTCTGGGTCAACGTCGCCGTCGGCGCCTTGCTGCTGCTGCTGATCGGCCTGGCCGCGGCGCGGCTGCTGGTGCGGCTGCGCCAGCGCAAGTTCGGCAGCCGGCTGCTGGCCAAGCTGGCCGGCATCTTCGCGATGGTCGGCGTGCTGCCGGGCCTGTTGATCTACACCGTGAGCTACCAGTTCGTCTCGCGCAGCATCGACAGCTGGTTCGACGTGCAGGTGGCCAGCGCGCTGGACGCCGGCCTGGCGCTGGGCCGCGGCACGCTGGACGCGATGGTCGTCGAGCTGTCGGCCAAGACACGCAGTGCGGCCGAGCGGCTGTCCGATACCCGTGCGGCCATCAGCCCGCTGGCGCTGGAGCGTGTGCGTGAGCAACTGGGCGCGCGTGATGCGGCGCTGGTTGGCGCCGGCGGCCAGCCGCTGGCCAGCGCCGGCGGCAGCACGGCGGCGATCATGCCCGAGCGTGCACCGGCCGCGCTGCTGCGCCAGGCCCGCGCCACCCGCAGCGCCAGCCAGCTCGAAGGCCTGGATGACGAGACGCAGCCGGGTGCGCTGCCCTCGGCCCGCGTGCGCTCGTTGGCCGTCGTGCCCAGCAACGACATCAGCCTGTCGGGCGGCGAAGACCGCTACCTGATGGTGGTGCAGCCTCTGCCGCAGCAACTGGTGGCCAATGCGCTGGCCGTGCAGGCCGCCTACCGCGAGTACCAGCAGCGCGCCATCGCCCGCGACGGCCTGCGCCGCATGTACATCGGCACGCTGACCTTGTCGCTGGTGCTGTCGGTGTTCGGCGCGCTGCTGCTGGCGGTGATGCTGGGCAACCAGATCGCACGGCCGATGCTGCTGCTGGCCGACGGCGTGCGCCAGGTGGCCGATGGCGACCTGACGGCCAAGCCGGTGTTCGCCTCACGGGACGAACTCGGCGGCCTGACCCGGTCCTTCGCACAGATGACCGAGCAGCTGGCCGAAGCGCGCGAACAGGTGCAGCGCGGCGTCAAGCAGCTCGAAGGCGCGCGCACACGACTGCAGACCATTCTGGACAGCCTGTCCGCCGGCGTCATCGTGTTCGACCGCAAGCAGTTGGTCGACACCGTGAACCCCGGTGCGACCCGCATCCTGCGCCAACCGCTGTCGGCCTACCGCGGCCGGCGCCTCGATGAAGTGCCGGGCCTGGCGGCCTTTGCGCAAGCCGTCTGGCAGCGCAGCGAACTGCACCGCACCAGCCCCGAAGCCGGCGAACGCGACCACTGGCAGGACGCCTTCGAGCTGCCGGTGGGCCAGCAGGAAACCGTCAACCTGCTGCTGCGCGGTGCGCCGCTGCCCAATGGCGCGCGCCTGCTGGTGTTCGACGACATCACCGAGGTCGTCTCCGGCCAGCGCTCGGTGGCCTGGGCCGAGGTGGCGCGGCGTCTGGCGCACGAGATCAAGAACCCGCTGACGCCGATCCAGCTGTCGGCCGAGCGCCTGCAGCACAAGCTGGAAGCCAAGCTGGAGGGCAGCGACCAGGCCATGCTGGTGCGCTCGGTGGCCACCATCGTCGCGCAGGTGCAGGCGATGAAGCAACTGGTCAACGAGTTCCGCGACTACGCCCGGCTGCCCGCGGCGCAACTGCTGCCGCTGGACCTGAACGCACTGGCCGGCGAGGTGCTGGCGCTCTATGCCCCGGCGCAAGAACAAGGCCGGCTCGACGCCCGGCTGGAGACACCGCTGCCCGAAATCCTGGGCGACGCCAGCCAGCTGCGCCAGGTGATCCACAACCTGGTGCAGAACGCGCTGGACGCGGTGGCCGAGCGCGCCGACGGCCATGTCACCGTGGTCACCGAAGCGGCGCGCAATGAAGGCGGCGAGCTGCGCGCGGTGCGGCTCAAGGTCACCGACAATGGCGGCGGCTTCAGCGACAAGGTGCTCAAGCGCGCGTTCGAACCCTATGTCACGACCAAGAGCAAAGGCACCGGGCTGGGCCTGGCGGTGGTCAAGAAAATCGCCGACGAGCATGGTGCGCGCATCCGCATCGTCAACCTGCATGCCGGCGCCGACGGGGAAGGCCCCGCCACCGGCGCCCAAGTTTCGTTATCATTTTCTCGGTTTGCCCCCGCACCGTCCCCCCTTCCCCCGTCCATGCCGGCGCCCGGCATGGCCATTGAACCGTCACCTGATGCCGGCGCCTGAGCCGGCGCAGGGGCAGTGAGCACGCATGGCAACGATTCTTGTAGTAGACGACGAGCTGGGCATCCGCGGCCTGCTGTCGGAGATCCTGTCGGACGAGGGCCACACCGTCGAGTTGGCCGAAAACGCCGCCGAAGCCCGCTCGGTGCGCGAACGCCTGCGTCCTGACCTGGTGCTGCTGGACATCTGGATGCCCGATGTCGACGGCATCAGCCTGCTCAAGGAATGGGGCGCCGCCGGCATGCTGAGCATGCCGGTGATCATGATGAGCGGCCACGGCACCATCGACACCGCCGTCGAAGCCACCAAGTACGGCGCCAGCGCCTTCCTCGAAAAACCGATCACGCTGCAGAAACTGCTGCGCGCGGTAGAACAGGCCCTCGCCAAGCCGGCGCCGCGCAACGGCCCGGCAACACCCAGCAACGGCTACCGCGCCGATGGCCTGCTCGGCAACGACACCGGCACTCTGGCGCCCATCGGCCAGCCCAGCCTGCCGGCCGCACCGGTGGGGCCGCAGTCCGCGCAGATGTTCGACCTCGACCGCCCGCTGCGCGAAGCGCGGGATGCGTTCGAAAAGAGCTACTTCGAGTTCCACCTGGCCAAGGAAAACGGCTCGATGACCCGCGTGGCCGAGAAGACCGGGCTCGAGCGCACCCACCTCTACCGCAAGCTCAAGCAGCTGGGCGTCGACTTGAGCCGCAACAAGCGCGGCGGCGTGATCTGACCGGGCGCGCGAAAACTCTGTCTATAATCGCCGGCTCGACAAGATTCCAGGCCTGGTAGCTCAGTTGGTAGAGCAGCGGATTGAAAATCCGCGTGTCGGTGGTTCGATTCCGCCCCAGGCCACCAGAAAAACTCTAAGCGTGACAAGCACTTAGACAAGGCGGCGGCCCCAGCAAGGGCCGCCGTTTTCGCTTCTGGACCCGGTTTGTGCTGCAGGTTGTGCAGCTCACAACGGGTATCCAGCGATGCATGACAGCGCGCCGGTGCGCGCCGTTGCAGGGGAGTTCTCTCCTGTGCGGGGTTGATGGCTAAACCCTCGGTCCTCTATGCAACTCCACTTGCGGCATCACTCGCCGCTCATGCCAACATCGACGACCTACGGTCGCGCGACCATCTTGGGCCGCGCACATGGCGCCGCCATTGGCTGCAGCGCGCCTGAGGCCGAGCGCGCGAAGAGTTTCGGGAGTTGGCTGGGAAGGAGCTGCAAAGCCTCGCCCGGAATCCAAGCGACTCTGGCTCGATTGGCTGCCCTGACGCGCTGGGCTTCTACAAGGACCAGCTGAACAGCTTGCGCCGCGCGAAGCGCTAGGGTCGCAGCCCTGCGGCCCTTGTCTTTGTGTCGCGAGCGCTCTCTGCACAAAGGGAGCAGGCCGCTCCTCTGTGAAGAAGCGGCCCGCCGGTGAATTACCTTAGGGGCTTTACGCCAGCAGACTTGCGCCGCCTACCTTTGCGGCGGCCTTGTCGAAGGTCCAGAGCGGCTGCTCGCCGGCCTGCGCTGCCAGCGCGATGTGCAGGCAGTCCGCGAAGTCAGCCGACGTGTTGCGGTACAGCTCGAGGGCGACCTCGAGTGCTTGTTCGGACTCGAAGGACAACTCCGCTGCCGAAAGGAGCTCCGATAGCACGCGAATTGTCTCGACCTTGCCGTAGCCGAAGTTTGAGCGAAGGACCCACTCCAGCTCGAGCGCCACAGTCACCGGCACGAACAGCGTCATCTGTTCGCTCACGCAATTGCGGATGAGCCGCCGCGCTGACGTCAACTGCGCGGAGTCATCCTGGACGATGTACCTGACCAGGACGTTGGTGTCGAGCGCCGGCATCAGCGCCAGGGGTTCATGTCTTCGACCGAGACACGCTTGCCCTTGGGAGCTTTTAGCATGCCAGCCATGTCTAGGATGGACTTGGTCTTCGCGCGAACGATGATGGTGCCGTCCGGCGTGACCGACCAGACCAGCTTCGTACCGGGCTTTGCGTGAACCAAGGCGCGCACGTCGGCTGGAACCGTGGTTTGCCCTTTGGCTGTTAGGGTGGACTCTGCCATGATGTTTCCTTACATTTGTGCAGATGGTAATGCGACCGGCGGCGGCTGGCAAGTCAGCGCACCAACAACGAATTCCTGCAGCGTCTAGAGAACGGCGGGCACCTCAGGCGCCTATGGCTCGCGACGCATGCACCGCGAACTGCAGGACCGCAGCCACCGCATTGGCCTGCGGCGCGTGGAGCGGCTGATGCGCGAGCATGGCATCCGTGCGCGGCACAAGCGGCGCTACAAGGCGACGACGGACTCCAGGCACGCGCTGCCAGTGGCCGAAACCTGCTGGCGCGCAACTTCACGCCCGAGGCGCCCAACCGGGTGAGGACGGGCGACATCACGCACATCCAGACCGGCGAAGGCTGGCTGTACGTGGCCATCGTGCTGGACCTGTTCAACCGCGAGGTCGTGGGCTGGTCGATCAAGCCTCGGATGACGGCCGCCATCGTCACCGACGCGCTGGGGGACTACATCGACGCCCCGCATGCCGCGGAGCCCGACCGCGTCGCCAGCGTCGCGGAGGCCTGCCGCAGCAGACGCCCAAGCCGAAGGCTGCTAGCAAGAAGAGCGCGCGGCAGCGCAAGTCCTGATGGCGGCCAAGACCGCAAGGCAGGGCTGGTTGCCAAGCCCTAGAGAGGTCAATGCTCTAGGGCTCTTTCTGTCGACGCAGGCTGATGTGCGAGTTGGGGCTTCCGGCGGCGAACACCGGCTGGTGCGCTAGTTGCCTAGATGAGCGGCCAGCGATGGCCACGCGAGAGACGTCAGTCCGCCGATGCAGGACATCGCCTACATCGTCCGTCGCGCTCGGCCGACATCTCGGCGCAGCCGTGGTCGCTAGAGTGCTTTTGCCGGCCCCACTCCTCCCTCCCTCCTTTCCGGGGGCCGGACTTGCGTCACGCACTTCGGTCCGTGGCGCTTTTCTATTTGGATCCGTGGGCGCCCATGTGAGCGGCATTTTCATCGGGCCCCGGGGGAAGCGACATGGCTGCGTGCTAGCCTCGGCACGAGATCCATCGAGCATCATGACCATCTACGGCATCACCCACAGACGGCTTGCAGTCAACGGCGCCATCGCCGCGATCCGGTGCCAGGTTGTCGACGGCAACCGCAACCTGGTCGGCCCGGCGCAGCAGTTCACCGCGCTGCAAGCGGCGGACCTGATCGACGGCGGCGAGGCCTTCGAGTTGTGGCCCCGTGTCGGCGCGGCGCGGGTGTTCGGCGGTGCCGTGCAGGTCCGGCGAGAGCCGGACGGCACGCCGCGGCTGGTGGAAGAACGGGCCGGCGGCCGCCAACTGCTCGACCTGCCGGGGTTCTGAGCACCGCGAGAAACGCGGCGGGCCGGGGCCGCAACGCCGTGTCGGCGTTGACAAACAGCGGCAATGCGTCCGACACCGGCGGCTCGCAAACTGGCGGTGTTGGGCACGCACTTCTCCCTGACCCTCCCTCCCTAAGGTGCCCAACCTTGGCGCCACGCGCAGCCCCAGGGCGGCGCGTGGCGTGTTTCTTTCGTGCGGGCCAGCCGCGCCAGCGCCGGCGCGGCCGCGCCTACACTGGCCGCTCGATGAGCGCTCCCCGCACGCCGTCTTCCCTTGCCGCCACTGCTTCGCCCGCTGACACGGGCGAGTTGGCGTATGCCTGGGTGGTGGTGTGGGCCTGCTTCGTCGGCCTGGCGGTCATCTTCGGCGTGGCCTATTCCTTCGCCGCGTTCTTCGACAGCTTCAGCGCCGAGTTCCACGCCCAACGCGCCGATGTTTCGCTGGTGTTCGGGCTGTCGGGCTTGATCTACTTCGTGCTCGGTGCCGGCGCAGGCGTGCTGGCCGACCGCTTCGGGCCGCGGGTGGTGTGCAGCGCCGGCATGCTGTGCATCGCCGGCGGGCTGCTGGGCTGCAGCTTCGCCGGCTCGATCAGCGCGGTCTACGCGGCCTATGGCGTGGGCATCGGCATCGGCATTGCGCTGGTCTACACACCGTCGATCGCCTGCGTGCAGCCCTGGTTCACGCGCCGACGCGGGCTCGCCGCGGGCCTGGCCAGTGCCGGCATCGGCGCTGGCACGGTGGTGGTGCCGCTGGCGGCCACTGCGCTGATCGGCCTGCTCGACTGGCGCAGCGCGCTGCGCCTGCTGGCGCTGGGCGCGCTGGTGCTGGGCCTGGGCGCCACGCTGCTGCTGCGCCGCGCGCCGGGGGCCACCGCGCAACAAGGCCGCGGGCCGGTGGCCGGCCTGACATTGCGTGAAGCGCTGCGCAGCAGCGAATTCCGCTGGCTGTACGGCGCAATCCTGCTGGCCAGCCCGGTGATGTTCATCCCCTTCGCGCATGCCTCGGCCGCGGCGCGGGACCTTGGCATCGATGATGCGCGGGCGGTTGGCCTGGTCGGGCTGATCGGCATCGGCAGCCTGACCGGCCGCTTCGCGATCGGCGCGCTGGCCGACCGCATCGGCCGGCCGCTGACGCTGGCACTGGCCCAAGCCTCACTGGGCCTGTCCTACCTGGTGTGGGGCGCCGCGGGCGGTTATGCGGCGATGGCGGTGTTTGCGCTGTGGCTGGGCCTGAGCTATGGCGGCATGGTGGCGCTGATGCCGGCGCTGTGCATGGACTTGTTCGGCGCGCGTGCGGTGTCCAGCATCCTCGGCACGCTGTACAGCGGCGCGGCCTTGGGCAACCTGGCCGGCCCGGTGCTGGCGGGCTGGGTGTTCGACCGCTACGGCGGCTACGGCCCGGTGATCTGGGGCTGCGTGCTGCTGTCGGTGCCCGGCACCTGGGCGGCCGCACGCCTGGTCAGGCGGCGATGAAGCGCCTGAGCTGCGGCATCCTGGTGATCAACGCGCAGCGCGAGTTGCTGCTGTGCCATGCCACCGGCACCTGGCATTGGGACATCCCCAAAGGCGGCACCGAGCCCGGCGAAACCCCGCTGCAAAGCGCGCAGCGCGAAGCGCTGGAAGAAACCGGCCTGCGCTTCGAGGCCGACGAGTTGCACGACCTGGGCCGCTTCAGCTACCGCTCGGACAAGGACCTGCATTTGTTCATGGCGCTCAGCGGGCGCTTCGATGCCGCCACCTGCGTCTGCACCAGCCACTACCGGGACAGCTGGGGTCGCTCCCGCCCGGAGATGGACGGCTTCGAATGGACCCCCTTCGAGCGCGTGCACCGCCGCTGCAGCCGACACATGGTGACCTTGCTGACGCAGACGCTGTCGCTGCCCGGCCTGTTGAAACGACTGAAGGGAGACCCCGCATGAGCTCCGCCCGGCCGCCCGAAGGGGCTCATTCCCGCTTGGCGGGACAGGGCCGCAGGCCCAAGGGTGCATCAGTGAGCACCATCAGCCTGCCGACGTCCTTGTGTGACAGCACCGCCACCGAGCTGCTGGCGCTGTACCGCAGCGGCCAGGCCTCGCCGCTGGAGGCCACGCAGGCGGTGCTGGCGCGCATCGAACGGCTGAATCCGCAGCTCAATGCCTTCTGCCTCGTCGATGCTGACACGGCGCTGGCCGCTGCCCGGGCCAGCACGGCGCGCTGGCAGCAGGGGGCACCGGCCGGCGCACTGGACGGCGTGCCGGTGTCGATCAAGGACCTGATCCTGACGCGCGGCTGGCCCACCCGCCGCGGCTCGCGCACGGTGGACCCGAACCAGGCCTGGGACACCGATGCGCCGGCCACCGCGCGGCTGCGCGAAGCCGGCGCGGTGTTGCTGGGCAAGACCACCACGCCGGAGTTCGGCTGCAAGGGCGAGACCAACTCGCCGCTGACCGGCATCACGCGCAACCCCTGGGACCTGTCGCGCACGCCGGGCGGCTCGTCCGGTGGCACCGCCGCCGCGGTGGCCGCCGGTCTCGGGCCCTTGTCGGTGGGCACCGATGGCGCCGGCTCGGTGCGCATCCCGGCGGGCTTCTGCGGCAACGTTGGCCTGAAGCCCAGCTTCGGCCGCGTGCCGGCCTATCCGCTGTCGCCCTTCGGCAGCGTGGCCCACCTGGGGCCGCATGCGATGAGCGTGGCCGACGCCGCGCTGATGCTGAACGTGCTGGCCCAGCCCGATGCGCGCGATTGGACCTCGCTGCCGCCCGACGGGCGCGACTACCGCGTCGGCCTGGACGACGGCGTGCGCGGCCTGCGCATCGCCTATTCACCGACGCTGGGCTATGCGAAGAACGTGCACCCCGAAGTCGCCGCAGCGGTCGAACGCGCCGTGCAGGTGCTGGCCACCCTGGGCGCGCACATCGAGGCGGTGGACCCCGGCATCGCCGACCCGCTGGACATCTGCACCGGACTGTGGTTCCTCGGCGCCAGCACGGTGTGGAGCGGCCTGACACCGGAGCAGCAGGCCGTCGCCGACCCGGATTTCCGCGCCGAGGCCGAACTCGGCCAGCGCCTGTCCGCGCTGGACGTGCAGCAGCTGAACCTGCGCCGTGGCGCGCTGGGCAGCCAGCTGCGGCAGTTCATGCAGCACTTCGACCTGATCGCCACGCCCACCGTCGCGGTGCCGGCTTTCGAAGCGCGCCCGGCCGGCCACTCGCCGATGGACCCGGTGGCCATGCTCGGCTGGACGCCGTTTTCCTACCCCTTCAACCTGTCGCAGCAGCCGGCCATCACCGTGCCCTGCGGCCTGACCCGCGACGGCCTGCCGATCGGCCTGCAGTTGGTCGGCCCGATGTTCGGCGATGCGCTGGTGCTGCGCGCGGCCAGAGCGTATGAAAGCGCACACCCGGCGCCGCGGCCGCCGCTGGCGCGCGACTGACCCCGGCTCAAGTCCACCGCCATTTCGCCGAAACTGCACAAGGTGATTGCGCGCCGGCTTTCCGGTGCGCGCGGGTCTTGTCGGGAGCGGTGGTGGTCAAGCGAACAGATCCATCCAGGGTGCCGTTCGGGGTGCCGGCCGGGGTGTTGACCGGGCTGTCGACCGAGTCGTCGACGCCAGCGAAAGCCCGGGTCTGGCCCTGGGCCATGGCGCTGCTGCTGGGCCTGGCCGTGGCCGGCCTGCTGCTGGCCTGGCTGCTGCGCGTGGCCTCGGCCCAGCTACTGCAACGCGACGCCGAACACACGGCGCTGGCCTGGGCCGAACTGGCCAGCGCCGCGGTGGAGGACCTGGAGCCCCTGCTCAACGGTGCGCCGTTGAGCGACGCCGCGCGCCGCGACCTGCTGCGCCACCGCCGCGTGCAGGAGGTGTTCCGCTTCAAGCTGTTCGACCGCACCGGCCAGCCAGTGCTGGTCTCTGACGACCTGGACAGGCCCACCGCCGCGGCACCGCAGCGCAACAGCATCGGCCACGGCAACACCACGGTGCGCGACTTGGTGCTGCACGGCCACCCGGTGATCGAGCTGCGCCAGGGCACCGATGCCAGTCGCCCGGCGGTGTACAGCGAAGCCTATGTGCCGATCCTGCGCCAGGGCCGCGTGATCGGCGTGGTCGAGGTCTATGTCGACCAGACCGAACGGGCGCGGCGCATCCGCTCGGCTTTCGGCTTGGTGGCCGGTGCGGTGTTCACGCTGCTCGGGCTGCTGGGCGCGGGCCTGGCCGGGTGGTGGTTGCAGCGGCTGCGGCTGGCCCGCCAGGACGAGGCGCGTGAGCGCTACCTCGCCCACCACGATGTCTTGAGCGGCCTGCTCAACCGCACCAGTTTCAACGCAGCGCTGGACGAGGCCGCCTGGCGCCAGGGCGGCGGCGGCCCGGGCTTCGCGCTGTTGTGCGTGGACCTGCACCGCTTCAAGGAAGTCAACGACGCGCAAGGCCACGATGCCGGCGACGAGGTGCTGCGCCAGGTGGGCGAACGCCTGCGCGCGCTGGTGCGCCAGGGCGACCGCGTTGCCCGGCTGGCCAGCGACGAGTTCGCGATCCTGCTCTCCGGCGGTGCCACGCCCGAGGTGGTGAGCACGCTGGCGCAGCGGGTGATCACCGCCTTGGGCGAACCTTTCATGCTGTCCGGCGCCAGCGTGGTCTCGGGCTGCAGCATCGGCGCGGCGATCTTCGGCGTCGATGCGGCAACGCCGGACGAGCTGCTGCACAAGGCCGACCTGGCGTTGACGCGCGCCAAGGACATCGGCTGCGGCGGCTTCAGCTTCTACGACGCGACGCTCGACAAGCGCCTGGACGACCGCCGCCAACTCGCCGGCGACCTGCGCGCGGCGATCGGCACGCCACAGCTGTGCCTGCACTACCAGCCCTTGTTCAGCGGCAATGGCCACCAGCTCGATGGCTACGAGGCCTTGCTGCGCTGGAGCCATCCGGTGCGCGGGCCGGTGTCGCCGGCCGAGTTCATCCCGCTGGCCGAAGAGACGGGCCTGATCGAAGCGCTGGGCCACTGGGTGCTGCGCACCGCCTGCGCCACCGCGGCCGGCTGGCCGGCGGGCCTGAGCGTGGCGGTGAATCTGTCGCCGGCGCAGTTCCGCCGTGACGACCTGGTCGATGAAGTGGCGAAAGCGCTGGCTGATGCCGGCCTGCCGGCCGAGCGGCTGGAGCTGGAGATCACCGAATCGCTGCTGATGGGCAATACCGAGCCGGTGATGCGCATGCTGGGCGAACTGGCCGACATGGGCGTGCGCATCGCGATGGACGACTTCGGCACCGGCTACTCCAGCCTGGCCTACCTGTGGCGCTTTCCGTTCCACAAGGTCAAGATCGACCGCGCCTTCACGCAACACCTGGCCAGCGATCCGAAGGTGCAGCTGATCGTGCGCTCCATCATCTCGCTGGCGCATTCGCTGGCCATCCGCGTCAATGGCGAAGGCGTCGAGACGGCGGCGCAGCTGCACATGTTGCATGCCCAGGGCTGCGACGAGTTCCAGGGTTTCCTGCTCGGCCAACCGGCGCCGGCCGATGCCTTGACCCATCTGCAGCCGGGCGGCACCGAGCCTGCACAACGCGGCGAGCGGGTGCAGGCGACGACCAGCGCGCGCTGATCGCGCGGCCGGTCTTGCTGCCGGCGCCTATCGCGGATCTGCAGCGGCCGTGCCCGGGCCCAGGCTCAGGCCGTTGCGCCGCTGCTGCAGGAATTCGCGCACCGCGGCGTCGGCTTCGAGGCCGATGGCGATGTCGTAGGCCGTGGCGGCGGCCGCCGTGTCGCCGCTGCGGGCCAGCAAGCCGGCGCGGGCGGCCCAGTAGGGCTGGTATTGCGCCAGCCGGGCGTCGCCGGCCAATACATCCAGCGCGGCCAGCCCGCGCGCCGCGCCGTGGACTTCAGCGTCGGCCATCGCGCGGTTCAACGCCACCACCGGCGAGCCGGTCAGCGCGTGCAGCGCGTCGTACAAGTGTTGGATGGCTGCCCAGTCGGCGCGACCGCTGCGCCGGCGCACGACATGGGCCGACTGGATCGCCGCTTCCAGCTGGTAGCGGCCATGCACGCCGAGCGCGGCGGCGCGGTGCAGCAGCATCTCGGCCTCGTCGATCATCGCGGCGTCCCACAGCGCCGGGTCCTGCTCGGCCAGCGGCACGTAGCGGCCCTGCGCATCCCGCCGCGCGCCACGCCGGGCCTGGGCGTGCAGCGTCAGCGCCAGCAGGCCCAGGGTTTCCGGCTCGCCTGGCAGCAGTGAGGCCACCAGCGCGCCGAGCCAGATCGCTTCTTCGGCCAGGTTGCGTCGCTGCGCGTCAGTGCCGGCGGGGTCGCTCCAGCCCTGCGCATAAGCGGCGTAGATGGCTTCGAGCACGGCATCCAGCCGGTCGCGCAACTCGGCGCGGCCGGGCACCTGGAACGGGATGCCGGCCTGGCGGATGCGGCTTTTCGCGCGCACCAGGCGCTGGCCCATCGTGGCCGGCGCGACGAGAAAGGCCGAGGCCACCGTGGCCGCGTCGAAGCCCAGGATCACCTGCAGCATCAGCGGCGCACGCACGTTCACGTCGATCGCCGGGTGCGCGCAGGCGAACATCAGCGCCAGCCGGTCATCGGGGATCGCCGCGTCGTCGGGCCCGTGATCGGCCAGCTCGGCCAGCCAGGACAGCTGCACGGCGGTGGCCTCCTGGCCGCGCCGGCGGCGTGCGGCATCGATCATCTTGCGCCGCGCCACCGTCAGCAGCCAGGCCTCGGGCGTCTGCGGAATGCCCTCGGCCGGCCAGGTCTGCAAGGCGGTGGCAAAGGCCTCGGACAGCGCGTCCTCGGCCCCCGCCACATCGCGCGTGCGCGCGGCCAGGAAGGCGATCAGCTTGCCGTAGCTGCGCCTGGCCACCGCTTCGGCGGTGTGCTGCGCCGGCGTCACGCCGGCGCTCTGCTCGGTCGGACTCACATTTCCCAGATCGGCCGCAGTTCGACCGTGCCGTGGCTGGCCCCCGGGCAGCGGGCGGCCCAGGACAGCGCCTGGTCCAGGTCCTTCACTTCGATCACGTAGTAGCCGCCCAGCTGTTCCTTGGTCTCGGCATAGGGGCCGTCCAGCACCTCGGTGCGGCCCTTGCTCACGCGCACCGTGGTCGCTGCCGAGGTCGGCCGCAGCCGTTCGCCGCCGGCCATCACGCCGGCCTGCACCAGAGCCTGCGAGTAGGCACCATAGGCGGCCATCATGGCCTGGTTGTCGGCATCGGTGGCCGACAGCTCGGCCTTCTCGTTCGCAAAGATCATCAGCATGTACTTCATCGGGCTCTCCATGGGGTGACGCAGGGCCGAAGGACCCCGCCATGACAATGACGCAACCCGGACCGTGGTTTCGACAGCCGCCGTGAAAAAAGGCGGGCCGCCGGGCCACGCTTCATTGCACCATTGTTGCGATGGATTTGGGCCGGCGGCCCGACAACCGCTACGATGACTGTTCGGCCGCGGCCTGCCCTGCCGCGCGCTGAATGCAAGCGACGCACATCCGACGCACAACCGACGAGGATCACCGTGATCGAGAAAGTGCTGGCCGCCATCGGCCTGCTGGTGTGCATCGTGCTGCTGGTGCGCATGGCGCTGGCGCCGCGCCGCCGCCAGGCCTTTGATGCCACGATGCGCGGCGCCTGGTACAACAGCCAGCGCTGGGGCCAGCGCGTGCTGCGGTGGCGGCCCTCGTCGCGCAAGCAGGCGGCGCGGGTCGCCGAAGAGGCCATCGAACGCGCACGCCGCACGCAGACCGACCGGGACGGCAATGTCTACCGGCCGAAGTCCTTCAAGGGACCTCGAAAGCCGCACTAGACGTCCGGCCCGGGCCATGCGGCACACTCGTCGCTTGCTGTGCACCGCAGGTGCCGCCAAGGAAACCAACTGATGAGTACCCCCAAGCCGGCCGAAGCCGGCCGTCCCCCTGCCGCCGTGCCGCGCGCCGCAGCTTCGTTGATCGTGCTGCGCGACAGCCCGCGTGGCCTGGAAGTGCTGATGCTGCGCCGTGCCGACAAGCCCGGCGACCAGAACAGCGGTGCCACCGTCTTTCCCGGCGGCCTGCTGGACGCGGCCGACAGCGCGTCCTACCCGCTGTGCGATGGCCTGGACGACGCGGTGGCCAGCGCGCGGCTCGGCCTGCCGGCGAACGGCCTGAACTACTGGATCGCCGCGGTGCGCGAGTGTTTCGAAGAGGCCGGCCTGCTGTTCGCCCGGGATGCCGGCGGCGCAACGGTCGCGCTGGATGCGCTGGACGCCGATGAGCTGGTGGCCATGCGTCATGCGCTGCATGCCAACCAGATCGGCATGGCCGAGGTCTGCCAGCGCTTGGGCGTGCGCATCGATGCCGGCGCGCTGAGCTACTCCAGCCACTGGATGACGCCGCTGGGCATGCCCAAGGTCTTCGACACCCGCTTCTTCGTCACGCAGGTCCCGCCCGGTCAGACGGCGCACCACGACACCACCGAAACCGTCGAACTGCTGTGGCTGACGCCGGCCGAAGCACTGGATCCGGCGCGTGCCCTCACGCTGATGAACGTGACCTCGGTGACGCTGAAGGCGCTGGCCGCGCACGGCACTGCGGCATCGGTGATCGCGGCGGCACAGGCCCAGACGCAGGTGACGCTGATGCGCCCGCGCCTGGCCCGCACCGCCAAAGGCAGCCGCCAGCCGATCAACAACGGCGACTGGGCCTATGCCGAGATCGGCCGGCTCGACCCCGAAGGCCGTGGCGATGTGAGCACCGAGCTGACGCCGGGCGTGCCGGTGTGGCTGTCGCCGCGTGTCTTGCGCGTGACCGCGCCGAACGGCAGCATGATGACCGGCCCCGGTACCAACAGCTACTTCATCGGCGCACCGGGCGGCGACGACTGGACCCTGCTCGACCCCGGCCCGGACATCGCGGCCCATGTGCAGGCGCTGATCGCCGCCGCGCCCGGCCCCGTCACGCGCATCCTGGTCACCCACACCCACAAGGACCATTCACCGGCCGCCGCCGCACTGCAGGCGGCCTTGGGCGCGCGTACCTTCGGCCGCGTCGCCGATTACCCGGAGTGGCAAGACACCGACTTCCAGCCCGACCAGGTGCTGGCCCACGGCGACCGGCTGGCCTTGGGCGCGGGCGTCACGCTGCGCGTGCTGCACACCCCCGGCCATGCCAGCAACCACCTGTGCTACCTGCTCGAGGAAGAGAAGCTGCTGTTCACCGGCGACCACATCATGCAGGGCTCGACGGTGGTGATCAACCCGCCGGACGGCGACATGGCGGTCTACCTGGCGTCACTGCGCATGCTGCTCGACGAAGACATCGAATGGCTGGCCCCGGGCCACGGTTTCCTGATCGACCAGCCGCACGCGGCCGTCAACAAGCTCATCGCCCACCGCCTGGCCCGCGAGGCCAAGGTGCTTGCCGCAGTGCAGGACCAGGGCCCGGCAGAAGAGAGCGCGCTGCTGGCCCAGGTCTATGCCGACACGCCGGCGCACCTGCACGCGGTGGCCTTGCGCTCGCTGCGCGCGCACCTGCAGAAGCTGCAGGCCGACGGCGTGGCACGGCGCAGCGACGCGGGGCAGTGGTCGGTGGTCTGAGGCTCAGCCGGTGACGCCCGGGGCGCTGGGCATGTCCGCCCACAAGGCCTCGGCATCGATCGTCAGGTCGACGCTGGCCAGTTGCACGCCCTGGCCCGCGTCGCTCGGGTGCAGCACCCACAGCCCGTCGGCACCTTTGCGGTAGAGGTCGCTGCGCCGCGAGTCGGGGTCGACCAACAGGTATTCGCGCAGCGAGGGCAGTTGCCGGTAGGCCGCGAACTTGCCGCCCCGGTCGTAGGCGGCGGTGCTGGGGGACAGCACTTCGACCACCAGCAACGGCTCGGACTTGATCAGCGGTTGCGTCGCGTCGGTTGCGCTGCAGGTGACCATCACGTCGGGATAGAAGTACGCATCCGCTGCCGCGACGCTGAGTTTCATGTCCGTGATGAAGGTGCGGCAAGGCGTGCCGCGCAGATGCGTGCGCAACGCCATCGCGATGCTGAGCGCCACCGTGACGTGCCGTTCCTCGGCACCCGCCATCGCAAAGACTTCCCCGCGCACGAACTCGTGACGCACCGGTTCATGCGCGTCCCAGGCGAGAAAGTCGTCGGCGCTCATCAGCGGCTTGGCAACGGCATGTCCCATGGCGGCTTCGGTCAGGGCGGAGATTTCCAAGTGTATGCGCCGGTCCTTCGCGGCAGGTTCCTGCCGAGCACATCCAACCCACACTTGATCAAGGGGAATTGCCGTTCGCTGCATCCAAAACCCCTCGTGGTGAGTACCAGCGCGCATGGACCTCAGGTCCGACCCGGTCCATGCCCTTGTTGACCCACCAGCCCGAGGAGGCCGCATGCGTTCATCTCTTGTTTCCCCGATCACCCTGAGTCTGGCTGCGTTGGCGGCTTTGTCGGCCTGCACCAGCATGCCGGCCAGCGCACCGATGAAACTCTTCGATCAGGCCGCGCTGCCGGCGGCGGTGCAAGTGCCCACCGGCCACCGCGTGGCCTTGGAGACCGTCGGCGTCGGCGAGATCACTTATGAGTGCCGCGCCAAGGCCAACGCGCCGGGCAGCTTCGAATGGGTCTTCGTCGGCCCCAAGGCGGTTCTCAACTCCCGCCAGGGCAGTGCCATAGGCAGCTACTTCGGCCCGCCGGCCACCTGGCAAGCCAGTGACGGCTCGGCGATCACCGGCGCGCAGGTGGCGGTGGCGCCGAACGCGCCGGGCAGCATCCCGCTGCAACTGGTGAAAGCCAACCCGGCCACCGGCGCCGGTGCGATGAACGGCATCAGCTACATCCAGCGCGTGGCGACTCAAGGCGGCGTGGCGCCGGCGATGCCCTGCGCCGGTGACTCGACGGGCAAGCGCGAGATCGTCAAGTACCAGGCGGACTACATCTTCTGGAAGGCGGCCTGAGTGCGCGTGTTGTTCAGTCCAGCTCCGCCAGCAACGCCGCGTTGCCGCCGGCGGCAGCGGTGTTGATGGTCAAGGTCTGCTCGGCGCAGAAACGGTAGAGGTAATGCGGCCCGCCGGCCTTCGGGCCGGTGCCGGACAGGCCTTCGCCGCCGAAGGGCTGCACGCCGACCACCGCGCCGATCATGTTGCGGTTGACGTAGACATTGCCGACCTTGGCCAGTGCCGCGATGCGCAGCGCGCGGCTGTCGATGCGCGTCTGGATGCCCAGCGTCAGGCCGTAGCGCAGCGCGTTGATGCGATGTACCAGCGCATCGACATCGCCGCTCCAGCGCAGCACGTGCAGCACCGGGCCGAAGACCTCTTCGCGCAGGTCTTCGATGGCCTTCAGCTCGAAGGCCACCGGCGCGATGTGCGTGGTGGCGAAGCGCGCCTGCATGGTGGCGCGCGAGATCAGCGTGGCCTCGCGCTCCAGGCGTTCGACGTGGCGGCTGAGGTTGCCATGCGCCTCGGCGTCGATCACCGGGCCGACATCGGTGGCGATGTCGCCGGCCTCGCCGATCACCAGCGCCTGCATCGCGCCACGCAGCATGTGGATCACGCCGTCGGCAATGCTCTCGTGCACGCACAACAGGCGCAGTGCCGAGCAGCGCTGGCCGGCCGAGCGGAAGGCGCTTTGCACCACCGCGTCGATCACCTGCTCGGGCAGCGCGCTGGAGTCGACGACCATCACGTTCAGCCCGCCGGTCTCGGCGATCAGCGGCACGATGGCACCGTTGCTGGCCGCCAGCGCGCGCTGGATGATCTTGGCCACCTGTGTCGAGCCGGTGAAGCACACGCCGGCCGTTGCGGCATGGGCCACGAGGGCCGCGCCCACCGTTTCACCGGGGCCGTGCAGCAGCTGGATCGCATCGCGCGGCAGGCCGGCTTCGTGCAGCAGTTCGACGAAAGCCAGCGCGACGCCCGGCGTCTGCTCGGCCGGCTTGGCGGCGACGACATTGCCGGCGACGAGTGCGGCAGCCACCTGGCCGGCAAAGATCGCCAGCGGGAAGTTCCACGGCGAGATGCAGACGAAGACGCCGCGGCCATGCAGGCGCAGTTCGTTGCTTTCGCCGGTGGGGCCGGGCAGGGCGATCGGGGCCAGCCGCGTTTCGGCCTGCTCGGCGTAATAACGGCAAAAGTCAACGGCCTCGCGCACTTCGGCGATGCAGTCGCCCAGCGTCTTGCCGGCTTCGCGCACCAGCAGGCCGCAGAATGCCGGCAGGCGCGCGTCCAGCATGTCGCCGGCGCGGCGCAGCACCGCGGCGCGCTCGGCCACCGGGCGGGCCTGCCAGGCTTCGAAGCCTTGCGCCAGCGTGGCCATGGCCTCTTGCACGTCGGCACTGCTGGCGGTGGGCACTTGGGGCACCTGGGTGCGCTGCAGCGCCTGCTCCAGCGGCGCGCGCTGCTCGGCGCAGGCCAGGTCGGCACCGTTGGAATTGGCGCGGCCGGCGCCGTAGAGCGCGGCTGGTGCGACTTGCCCGGGTGCGTCCGCGGCCTGCAGCGGCGAATGCAGCAGCTCATGCGCCGACACCTGCGCATCGGCCAGCTGATGCACGAAGGACGAATTGGCGCCGTTCTCCAACAGGCGCCGCACCAGATAGGCCAGCAGGTCGCGGTGCTCGCCAACCGGGGCATAGACGCGCAGCGACAGCCCCGGCTGCTGCGCCATCAGCTCGCGATAAACACCTTCGCCCATGCCGTGCAGGCGCTGCATCTCGAACTTCGCGGAACGCGCAGTGGCCATCTGCAGAATCGCCGCGATGGTGCCGGCGTTGTGCGTCGCGAACTGCGGCAGGATCAGCGCGTGATGTTCGATCAGCCGCTGCGCGCAGGCAAGGTAGGCGATGTCGGTGTGGTGCTTGTGCGTGAACACCGGGTAGCCGGCCAGGCCCAGCTCCTGCGCGCGCTTGATCTCGCCGTCCCAGTACGCGCCCTTGACCAGCCGCACCATGAAGCGCAGCTGCCGCGCCCGGGCGATCTCGGCGACGGCGTCGATCATCTCCAGCGAGCGGGTCTGGTAGGCCTGGATTGCCAGGCCGAAGCCGGTCCACGCCGGCGCCGTGACCTGCACGTGCGCGGCCAGGCGATCGAAGACCTCCAGCGAGAGTTCGAGCCGGTCGCTTTCTTCGGCGTCGATGGTCAGGTTGATGTCGGCCCGCGCGGCGGCGTCGATCAGGCCCTTCACGCGCGGCAGCAGTTCGGCGAAGACACGGTCCAGCTGCGCATCTTCATAACGCGGATGCAGCGCGGAGAGCTTGATCGAGATGCCGTCGCGCTGCGCCGGGCCGCTGCCCTGCGTGGCCTGCGCGATGGCCTGGATCGCGGCCTCGTAGGCGCCCAGGTAGTGCAGCGCATCGTGGTCGGTGCGCGCCCCTTCGCCCAGCATGTCGAAGCTGAAGCGCAGGCCGGCCTGGTCCTTGCGCTGCGAGCGGGCTTCGGCCAGCGCCTCGCCGATGTGGCGGCCGAGCACGAACTGCCGGCCCAGCAACTGGATCGCGCGCACCGTGGCGCCGACGACGGTCTGCGCGCCCAGCCGCTCGATCAGCCCGGGCTTGGTGCCGACCTCATCAGGCAGGAACTTCTTGGCCAGCCCGATCGCACTGGCCGACAGACTGGCCAGCATGCGGTGCTGCGACCCTTCGGCGGCGCCGCTGGCGAAGTCGGCGCGGCCGAGCTGGTCGGCGGTCAGGGCAATCGCGGTTTCGGCATCGGGCACGCGCAGCAGCGACTCGGCCAGGCGCATCAGTGCGAGCCCTTCGGCGCTGGAGATCGGGTACTCGCGCAACAGCGACTCCATGGCCCAGAACGGCGCCGGCTTGTCGCGCACCGCCTGCACCCAGGGCTGCGCGGCGCTGATCACCGCCGGCCAGTCCAGCCGGTTCCGGAGGCGCTCCAGCAGGTGCTGCACCACCTCCAGTTCCGGGCGGCAGGGGGCTGGCAGGCGAGAGGTGCTGATCGGCATGATGAGGCTTCCAGGCGTTCCGATGTGGAATCAGCGAAGCGTATCTGGCGATCGGCCGAATAAGATGCGGATTGCCGTGGCGGCAGGCGCAGAAAATCCGGCCGCAGCCTCAGCGGCGGTGCCTCAGCCCTTGGGCCGCCTTGGCAGCGCGGCGGCTTGCTCTCCGATGTCCCAGAACAGCGCGGCCATCATGCGCAGGCCCTCGCGTACCACCGGCGCCAGCAGGTGCTCGTTCGGCGCATGCTGCGAGCAGGCCGGGTAGGAGTGCGGCACCCACACGGTGGGCAGGCCCAGGATGTCGGCGAACACATCGTTCGGCAGCGATCCGCCCAGGTTGGGCAACAGCGCAGGCTTCTGGCCGGTGCAGCGCGCGATCGAGTCCAGCGCCAGCCGCACCCAGGCGTTGTCGGGGTCCAGGCGGGTGGCCGCCATGATCACCGGCTCGCTGACCTCGATATCGGCGAAGCCGTGGCGGGCCAGCTGAGCCAGCACATGCGCGCGCAGCTGCTGCGCATCGGTGCCGACGACGAAACGCAGCTGCAAGGTGGCCCGGGCGGCCGGCGGGATCGCGTTGACCGGCTGCGCCGGGTTGCCGCAGCCCATCGCCAGCACCTCGATGGTGTTCCAGCCGAACACGCGTTCGGCCGGCGTCAGGCCCGGCTCGCCCCAACCGCCGGCGATCACCGGGTCGTCGGCGCCGCCACCGAGTTCGATGTCGGCCAGCGCGTCGCGCACGGCCGGCGGGATGGGCGGTGGGCGCAAGCCTTCGACGAGGATGCGGCCCTGGCCATCGACCAGGCAGGCGATGGCCGACGCCATCACCGTGCCGGGGTTGCGCAGCAGCCCGCCCCAGTTGCCGGAGTGGTGGCCGCCAGCGCGCAAAGTGAGCGTCAGATCGAAGTTCGCGACGCCGCGGGAGCCGAGGAACACCGTGGGCCGCTCGGCGCGCAGCCGCGGGCCGTCGCTGGCGATCAGCACATCGGCGCCCAGCAGTTCGCGCTGCAACGCACAGAATTCGGCCAGGCCGGGTGAGCCGGTTTCTTCACCCATCTCGACCAGCCACTTGGCATTGAAGCCCAGGCGGCCACCGCGCGCGGCGAGCACGCAGCCGAGCGCCGTGAGGTTGATGCTGTGCTGGCCCTTGTTGTCGGCGCTGCCGCGGCCGTACCAGCGCTGCGCGGCGGCGGTCAGCGTCCAGGGGTCGCGGCCCTCGGCCCATTGGCCTTCGTGGCCGCGCACGACATCGCCATGGCCGTAGACCAGCACCGTCGGCAGTGCGGGGTCTTCGATGCGCTCGGCCGTCAGCAGCGGCGGCGCGCCGGCCACCGGGTTGTCGTGCAGCCGGTGGCTGAAACCCATCGCGGCCAGGCTGGGGCCGATCTCGTCTGCGAGGTAAGCGCGCAGCACATCGGCCTGGGCCGAGTTCTGGCTCTCGGTGCGGTAGGCCACGCGCCGTGCCAGGTCGCGGGCGAAGCTGCCGGATTCGAAGGCGGCACTCGCAAGCTCGACGGCGCTGGCCATGGTCGTCATGCGGACTTGCCGACCAGCTCGAAGTGCTCCACCACCGGCGGCTGCGCGAAATAAGGGCCGACGATCGCGCGCCACTGCGGGAACAGCGGGCCCTGGCGGAAGCCGACGGTGTGGTCTTCCAGCGTTTCCCAGAACACCTGCAGGATGTAGCGCTCCGGGCTTTCGACGCCCTTGCTGACCTGCCAGCCGGTGACGCCCTTGGCCTGGCTCAGCACCGTGCGCAGCCCGCGCTGGATGGCCTCGTCGAACTCGGCCTGCTTGCCGGGTGGGATGCGGATGTCGGCGACTTCGAGAATCATCGGGGGTCCTTGTGTCGCGCCCGGACTGGGCGGGAGCCCGATGCTAGCGCCGTGCGGTGGCCTGTGGCGCCGCCTGCTGTGTTTTCGGGTCCAGGCCAACGGTCGTGAAGAAGCCGCGGCACGCGGCGTGGCCCGTCATGCGCTGACCGCCTGGTGCGCCAGCGCCAGGCCCAGCAGCAGGCACAACGGGCTGTAGAGCCAGGTGTCATAACGGCCGAAAGGCGTGTCGCGAACGGTCTTGAACAGGCCGGTGTAGCGCAGCGGGGCGAGCGCCCGCACCAGGAAGATCAGCGCCAGCAGCGCGACCACGGCGCGGCTGGCCGCCGGCCACAGCGGCACGGCCAGCACGCCGCCCTGCACCAGGATGAAGGCCGCCGCCACCAGCAGCGCGACGCCCACCAGATGGGTGCTGCCCCGCCGCGGCTTGAAGACCGATCGCCCCTGCGTGGTTTGCGGCACGGCGATGCGCAGGCCGGCGCGGCCGCCGAGGGCCCAGTAGAAGTGGATGCCGGCAATCAGCGTGAGCACGGCGGCACAGGGCAGGGCAGTCCACATCGGGTCGCTCCGAAAAATACGCATGCGAATATTATGATGGCGGCCCCGACGCGTCAAGCCGCCTGCGTCCCTAGAATCGCCGCCCAGCATGGGACGCAAGGTCAAGCTCAGCCGGGACGACTGGATCAACGCCGCCAGCGATTGGGTGGCCGCGCATGGCGTGGCCACGCTGGCGGTGGAGCCGCTGGCGCGTGCGCTGGGGGTCACCAAGGGCGGCTTCTACTGGTGCTTCGCCAACCGGGACGAGCTGCTGCAGGCCGTGCTGGAGCGCTGGGAGGCGCAGGGCACGCAGAACATCATCCACCTGGTCGAACAGTTGCCCGATGCGGCGGCGCAGGCGCGCGAGCTGATCCGGCTGGTGGCGCGCAGCGTCGAGCCGCAGGCTCGCGGGCCCTCGACGGCGGTGCGCATGCAGTACGCGCTGTGGGGGGCTTCGCACGACCCGCTGGTGGCGCCGGTGATCGAGCGGGTCACGGCCGCGCGGGTGGGCTTTCTGATCCAGGTTTTCACGCAAGCCGGGCTCGATGTCGCGGTGGCCGAACACCGCGCGACGCTGGCTTACGCCAGCTATGTCGGCATGGTGTTGCTGCGTGCCACGCAGGCCGGCGCCGAGGCCGCGGGCATGGGCCGCGACGGCCTGATCGACGCGTACATCACGATGCTGCTGACACCCCCGATGGCGGAGCCGCCGAAGCCACCGAAGCCACCGAAGCCGCCGAAGCCGCCGAACGCGTCGACACCGCCGCGCGGCAGCAGCCGCATCCGCCGCAGCACGCGGTAGCGCCTGGTGCGGCCGGCGGCAGCGTGCCGCGCTACTGGCGGCCGCGCGACTGCGCTGGGCTGGGGCCGGCTGCTAGAGTGGCCCGCGTTTGCGATGCGTCGCGGGAGTCGGGCACATGCTGGTCATCATCGCCATCGTCATCGGCGCTTTCCTGGGTGGTGCCTGGGGACGGGACGTCGATGTATTGTTCGGCGCCCTATTGGGCTGGCTGCTGGTGCGCACGGTCCGACAGCAGCGCGAACTGGCTTCCTTGCGGCAGGCCGTGACGGCACCACCGCTGGCAGCGCCCCTCGCGCCGCCGGCACAGGCCGGGCAGGAAGCGCAGGAATCACCTGCGGCGCCAGCGGCCGAAGCAGTCCAGCCGGAATCCGTCGGCGCGCCACCCGAGCCGTCCGCGCCACCGGCGGCCGTGTCAGAGCCGCAACCGGCGATGGCCGCGGCTGCCGCCCTGCCCGATGTCTCGGAGCACGTGCCCGCCACGCTGCCCGTCGGCATGGAACCCCTCGGCCCGCCGCCGGCCGAACCCCGACCCGGTGTGCTGGCCTCGTTGCGCGCCTGGATGTTCGGCGGCAACACCATCGTCAAGGCCGGTGTCGCGATCCTGTTCATCGGCCTGGCCTTCCTGGCCAAGTACGCCACGGAGCACGCGCAGTTGCCGATCGAGCTGCGCCTGGCGGCGGTGGCCGGCGTGGCGATCGTGCTGCTGGTGCTGGGCTGGCGCCTGCGCACCCGACGTGCAGGTTATGCGCAAGTGCTGCAGGGCGGTGCGGTGGCGGTGTTGTACCTGACGCTGTTCGTCGCCTTCCGCTTCTATGGCGTGCTGGCGATCGGGCCGGTGTTCGCGATGATGGTCGCGATAGCCGCGCTGGCCGCCGCGCTGGCCATCCTCCAGGAAGCGCCGGCGCTGGCGGTGATCGGCGCGCTCGGCGGCTTCGCGACGCCGCTGCTGGTGTCCACCGGCAGCGGCGACCACGTGGCGCTGTTCAGCTACTACCTGGTGCTGGATCTGGGCATCGCCGCGGTGGCCTGGTTCCGCACCTGGCGCGTGCTGAACCTGGTGGGCTTCGTCTGCACCTTCGTGATCGGCAGCGCCTGGGGCGTGCTGAAGTACGAGCCCGAGCATTTCGCCAGCAGCCAGACCTTCCTGATCCTGTACTTCCTGCTGTTCGTGGCCGTGCTGCTGCTGCCGTCGCGCCGCTCGGCCGAGGACGGTGCCAGTGCGAAGTGGGTCAACGGTAGCCTGCTGTTCGGCTTGCCGACCGTGAGCTTTGCGCTGCAGTACGGCCTGGTGCGGCACACCGAGTACGGCGTCGCGCTGTCGGCGCTGGTGCTGGCCGGCTTCTACGTGGCGCTGGCCACGGCGATGCGCCATCGCGCGCGATTGGCCTTGACCTTCGAGGCCAGCCTGGCCATCGGCACGGTGTTCCTGACGCTGGTGATCCCGTTTGCGCTGGACGCGCGCAGCACGGCCGGCGCCTGGTCGCTCGAAGGGGCCGGGCTGGTCTGGCTGGGCCTGCGCCAGTCGCGCCGCTTGCCGCGGGTGTTCGGCTACCTGCTGCTGATGCTGGCCGGCTGGGCGATGGTGTTCGGGCATTCGCATGGGAATGTGTCGACCGGCCTGTGGAACGCGACGCTGTTCAACGCGCTGATGGCGGCTGCGGCCTCGCTGGGGGCGGCGTTCTTCGTGCAACGCCATGCGCCGCGGCTGGCCACTGGCGAGGGCCTGGCCGAGCCGGTGCTGATTGGCTGGGCCACGCTGTGGCTGCTGTTCGGCATTGCGGCGCAGGTCGAGGCCTTCGTGCCCGGCCGGCTGAGCCTGGCGGTGTGGGTGGCTTGTCTCAGCGCCATCGCGGCGCTCTACACGCTGCTGGCACAGCGGCTGCAATGGCCGATGGTCAACCGGCCGGTGCTGGCCCACATGCCGCTGATGGCGCTGGCCATGGCCACCAGCGCGCTGCTGCAGCGCAACCCGCTGCACCACGGCGGCTGGTGGGCCTGGCCGCTGGCGCTGGCGGTGCATGCGCTGGTGCTGCAGGTGGCGGCGCCGCAGTGGCCACAGGCGGGCCGCCGCATCGTGCATGCGCTGGGTGCGCTGCTGGTGGCGGCCTTGCTGGCGCTGCTCGGGCGCGCGCTCACGGCCGAGTGGGGCGATGAGCTCAGTGCCTGGCCCTGGCTGGGCTGGCTGGTGGGTCCGGCGCTGTTGCTGCTGTGGCTGCCGCGGCCGGGCACTGCACTGCGCTGGCCGGTGCGCGCCGAAGCGCTGGCCTACCAGCGCCACGCGGCGGGGCTGCTGGCGCTGGTCGGGCTGCTCTGGGCGCTGCTGGCCAACAGCGTCTCCACCGGCGCGGCGCGGCCGCTGCCGCATGTGCCGCTGGTCAACCCGCTGGACCTGGGCATTGCCACCGCACTGCTGGCGGCGTGGTGGTGGTGGCGCAGTGAAGCCGCCGCGCCGCTGCGCGACCAGCAGGCGGCCACCGGCCCGGTGCTGCTGGGGGGCTTGAGCTTCCTGTGGCTCAACGGCATGCTGCTGCGCGCCTTCCACCACTGGGCCGAGGTGCCCTACCGCCTGGACGACTGGGCCGATTCGCTGGCCGTGCAGACCGGCCTGACGCTGCTGTGGAGCACGATCGCGCTGGCGCTGATGTGGCTGTCGGCGCGTCGCGCCGCGCGGGCGCTGTGGCTGGTCGGCGCCGTGCTGCTGGGCGTGGTGGTGCTGAAGCTGCTGCTGGTGGATTTGTCGGGCAGCGGCACGGTGGCGCGCATTGTTTCTTTCATCGGCGTCGGTGTGCTGATGCTGGTGATCGGCTATGTCGCGCCTTTGCCGGCGTCGGCGGAGAAACGGCATGCAAATTGAGCGGCCAAGGGGCGGCGGACTGATCGGCGTGCGGGTGCTGGGCTTGGAGTTGCTGCGCTTCCGCCTGCTGCGCTTCCGGTTGTTGAGCGTCCGGCCGCTGGTCGCGGCGGGTGTCGCCGTGGCGGCTGCTGCGGCAGCGGTGGCGGCTGAGGAAGCGCCCGCGCTGCGCTACAGCGCGCCGGTGGTGGTGAGCCAGCCGGCACCCTTCGTGCAGCTGCCCTTGCCGGTCAGCGTCTACGCCCACAGCCGGCAGCCGGGCCTGGCCGACCTGCGGCTGCTGGATGCCGGGGGGCAGCGGGTGCCGTTTGCGCTGCTGGCGCCGCGCGACGATGCGGTGCAGGCCCGCGAGCAGTTGCAGTCGGCCAAGCTCTATGCCCTGCCGCCCGGGCCGGTGGGCACCAGCCTGCCGTCCTCGCTGGAACTCGTGGTGCAGGGCGATCGCATCAGCCTGCGGCAGCGCGGCGGGGTTGCTGCCGCCGGCAGTGCGCGGCCGACTGTCCACCCGGGTGCCGGCTGGCTGTTCGACCTGGGCGAACGGGCGGCCGACCAAGCCCCACCGCAGCGGCTGCGCCTGCGCTGGTCGGGGCCGGCGGAGTTCAGCGCCGGATTCACCATCGACAGCAGCGACAACCTGCGCCAGTGGCGCCGCGGTGGCAGTGGCCAGCTGATGGCCTTGGCATCGTCCAACGGGGCCTTGACGCAACCGCTGGTGATGCTGGACGGCGCACCCGGCCGCTTCGTGCGGCTGGTCTGGGCCGACGCGGGCCACGCCCCGGTGCTGACGGGCGCCGATGCCATCGTCGACCAGCCCGAATCCGTGCAACGCGACGCCCTGACCGAGCTGCGCCTGAATGCCAGCGTCGCCGCACCGAGCGCCGGCGATGCCGCGGCGGCCCGCGCGCTGCAGATCGACCTCGGCGGCGTGCTGCCGCTGCGCCAGCTGGACCTGGCCTTGCCGGCCGGCACGCAGGTGATCCCGCTGCGCGTGCAGCAGCGTTCCCGCGACAACGAGCCCTGGCGCGAGGCAGCGCAGGCCGTGATCTACCGCATCGAGCGCGACGGTGCCGTCAGCCGGTCGCCGCCGGTGGCGCTGAACCTCCACACACGCTACCTGCGCCTGCTGCCCGACGGGCGCGCGCCGGCGATCGATGCCACCACCACGCCGGTGATCCTGCGGGCCGCGCTGGCACGTCTGGTGTTCGCGACGCAGGGCACGCCGCCCTACCGGCTGCTGGTGGGGGCGGCCGATGCCAAGGGCGCTACACCGGGCGCCTTGCCGATCGAGACCCTGGTGCCCAAGCTCGACGACGAACGTGCGCGTTTCGGCCGGGCCGAACTCGGCGCGTTCACCGAGCAGGCCGAGGTGGCGCAGCAGGTGGCACGCGACGAGGCCCTGGCCGCCTGGCGGCCCCGGCTGCTGTGGGCCGTGCTGCTGGTGGGCGTGCTGGGTCTGGGGCTGATGGTCTGGCGGCTGGCGCGCAGCCGCCCGTCTTGATCGTCAGGAAGCCATGGCCGACAAGCCGCCCACCGCTGCGCGCTACTTCGCCACGCCCGACGACTTTCGCGCGTGGTTCCAGCAGCACGCTGCCACCGCCACCGAGTTGCTGGTGGGCTTCCACAAGCGCGGCAGCGACACGCCCAGCATCAGCTGGCCGGAGTCGGTGGACGAGGCGCTGTGCGTCGGCTGGATCGACGGCGTGCGCAAGCGCATCGACGACGCACGTTATTCGATCCGCTTCACGCCGCGCAAGCCGACATCGACCTGGAGCGCGATCAACATCGAGCGTGTGCGCGTGCTCACCGAGCAGGGCCGCATGACGCCGGCCGGCCTGGCGGCGTTTGCCCATCGCAAGGACGCCAAGTCAGGCACTTATGCCTACGAACAAGCCAAGACCGCCGAACTGGACGCCAAGGACGTAGCGGCGTTCAAGAAGCACAAGGCGGCGTGGGCCTACTTCCAGGCGCAGCCGCCGGGCTACCGGCACCTGGTGATCTGGCGCGTCGTCAGTGCGAAACAACAAGCCACGCGCGAGCGCCGGTTGGCGCAGCTGATCGAGGCCTGCCAAGAGCAGCGGCGCATCGAATAGCGCGTCAAATCCCCGGCCATCCAGCGGACTGGGGTGCCGCGTCACACACCCAGGTACTGGGCCATCGCGGCGGTGTCGGCGGCCAGCGTCGCCGAATCACCGGCCAGCACGATGCGGCCCTTCTCCATCACCAGCGCGCGGTCGGTGTGCGCCAGCACGGCCTTGATGTTGCGGTCGACCACCAGCGTGCTGATGCCCGAGGCGCGGATCAGCGCGATCACGCGCCAGATCTCGGCGACGATCAGCGGCGCCAGGCCTTCGGTGGCCTCGTCCAGGATCAGCAGCTGCGGGTGCGTCATCAGTGCGCGGCCGATGGCCAGCATCTGCTGCTCGCCGCCCGAGAGCTGCTGGCCGCCATGGCCGAGGCGCTCGGCCAGGCGCGGAAAGGTGGCCAGCACGTGATCCAGCGTCCAGGTACTTTGGCCGTCAGAGGCCGGGCGTGACGCCATCACCAGGTTCTCACGCACGCTCAGGTTCGGGAAGATGCCGCGGCCTTCGGGCACATAGCCGATGCCGCGCCGCGCCATGCGCTCCGGCGGTTGGCCGGTGACGTCGTCGCCATGCCACTTCACGCGGCCCTGGCGCGTCGGCAGGTAGCCCATGATCGTGCGGATCAGCGTGGTCTTGCCCATGCCGTTGCGGCCGAGCAGGCCCAGCGCCGAGCCGGCCGGCAGCAGCAGATCGACGCCGCGCAGGATGTGGCTGTCGCCCAGGTAGGTGTGCAGGCCTTCGACCTGCAGCATCGGCGCGGCGGGTGCCATCTCAATGGTCTCCCAGGTAGGCCACTTGCACCTCGCGGTTGTTGCGGATCGCCTCCGGCGCGTCGCTGGCGATCACCTGGCCGTTGACCATCACCGTGATGCGTTCGGCGATGCGGAACACCGCGTCCATGTCGTGCTCGACCAGCGCGATCGCATGGCCAGGCTTCAGCGCCTGCAGCAACGTCAGCATGCGTTCGGTTTCTTCGGCGCCCATGCCGGCCAGCGGTTCGTCCAGCAGCAGCACGCGCGGGCGGGTGGCCAGGCACATCGCAATCTCCAGCTGGCGCTTGGCGCCGTGGCTCAGCGCGCTCGCCCGCTGGCCGGCTTGGGCGCTCAAGCCCGCGGCGGCCAGCGCTTCATCGGCGGCCGCGCGGCTGTCGGCGCAGGCGGCCGCGCCCTGCCACAGCGCCCAGGGTTTCGCGAACGCGGCCTGCGCGCACAGCCGCGCGTTTTCGAACACCGTGAACTCGCCGAAGATGGTGGTGCGCTGGAAGCTGCGGCCGATGCCGGCGCGGGCGCGCCGGGGCTGCGGCCAGCCGGTGATGTCGTGCCCGGCCAGCGAGATGCGGCCGGCCGATGCCGGCATCTCGCCCGAGAGCATGTTGATCAGCGTCGACTTGCCGGCGCCGTTGGTGCCGATCACCGCATGCACCTCGCCGATGCGGAAGTCCAGCGCCACGCGGTCGACGGCGGTGAGGCCGCCGAACTGGCGCGTCAGGCCTTCGCATTGCAGCAGCACCTGGCTCACTTTTTGGCGCCTCGTTGCAGCAGGCCGATCAGGCCCTTGGGCAGCAGCGCGACGAAGGCAATGATCGTCACACCCAGCGTCAGCTGCCAGTGATCGGCCAGCGGCCCGACCAGCGCAGCGGTGGACAGCAATTCCTTCAGCAGCACGAAGCTCACGGCGCCCAGCACCGCGCCGCGCAAATGCCCCAGGCCGCCGAGGATGATCACCAGCAGCACCGCACCCGACTCATGCCAGGACAGCATCTCCGGGTTCACGTAGCCGTCCTTGGCGGCGACCAGGAAGCCGGCCAACCCGGCCAGCGCACCGGCGATGACGAAGGCGGCCAGCTTGTACAGCGTGGTCGCGAAGCCGGCCGCGCGCATGCGCTGCTCGTTGACGCGGATGCCGGCCAGCGCATGGCCGAAACGCGAGCGCTGGATCAGCGCCAGCAGCGCATAGGTGCCGACCAGCAGCGCGCAGGCCAGCCACAGCATGTGGCGCTTGTTGTCGGCATCGATCAGCACGCTGCCGCCGATGGCCAGCGCCGGCCGCAGGTTCAGGTAGATGCCGTCGGTGCCGCCGCCCAGCTTGGTGTCGTGGAACACGAAGTAGGCCATCTGCGCGAAGGCCAGCGTGACCATGATGAAGTAGACGCCTTTGGTGCGCAGGCTCAAGGCGCCGACGAACAGCGCATACAGCGCGGCCGCCCCGGCGGCCAGCAGCATCAGCGGCAGCAGCGCGCCGGGCGCGTCGGCCGGCGAAGCCAGCACCGTGGCATAAGCGCCGATGCCGTAGAACGCCGCATGCCCCAGGCTCACCAGCCCGGTGGTGCCGACCAGCAGCTCCAGGCTCAGCGCAAACACCGCCAGCGTGACGACGCGCAGCAGCAGGTCCTGCAGATAGGGCGTCAGCACCAGCGGCAGCACTGCCAGCACGATGATGGCCACCGCCGCGAACAACCCACGCGGGGCCTGCATCAGTAGCCCCGCTTCATCAGGCCCTCGGGCCGCCAGACCAGGATGATGGCCATCAGCACGTAGACGCCGATGCCCGACAGTTCGGCGAAGAACACCTTGCCGAAGGTGTCGACAAAGCCCACCAGCAGTGCCGCGATCAGCGCACCGCTGATCGAGCCGATGCCGCCGATCACCACGACGACGAAGCAGATGATCAGCACATGCCCGCCCATGCCTGGGTACACGCTGGACATCGGCGCGGCGATCATGCCGGCCAGCGCGGCCAAGGCGACGCCGCCGGCAAAGACGATGCGGTACAGCCGCGTGATCGGCACGCCCAGCCCGCGCACCATGTCGCGGTTGCTGGCGCCGGCGCGGATCATCATGCCCAGGCGTGTGCGGTTGACCACCAAGTACAGCGCCAGCCCGATGACGATGCAGGCCGCCGACGCGAACAGCCGGTACACCGGGTAGGTCATCAGGCTGCCCAGCGCGATGCTGCCGGACAGCCAGTCGGGCGGCTTGACGCCATGCACGTCGTTGCCGATCAAGAGCGACCGGGCTTCTTCGAAGACAAGGATCAGCGCCCAGGTCATCAGGACCTGCTGCAGGTGTTCACGCTGGTACAGGTAGCTGAAGAAGGCCCATTCCAGCAGGTAGCCGAACAGCGCGGCGAGCAAGGTGCCGCAGACCAGCATCAGCACGAAGTTCTGGCCGAACAGCGGCGCCAGCGTGAACGCCAGGTAGGCGCCGATCATGTAGAAACTGCCGTGCGCCAGGTTGATCACGCCCATGATCCCGAAGATCAGCGTCAAGCCCGAGGCGACCAGGAACAGCAGCAGGCCGTACTGGACGGCGTTCAGGCACTGAACGGCGAAGGTGGCGAAGTCCAAGGCGGCGGCGTCAGGGGCGGTGGCCGCGGATTATCAGCGAGCGGGACGGCGGGCGCCCACATCTGGACACATTCGACCTGCGCCGTGCATCAGACTCCGCTAGGGCCGGCGACACCTGCCGCGCTGGAAATCCGTCCGTTCGACATCCCCCACTTCGGAGGCCCGTCCGATGACCCGCCCTTCCAGTCGCCGGCGATGGTGGGCCGGATTGCTGACCGCGCTGGCCGGCGCGGCCACCGGCACGCTGCGGGCCGAGGCCCTCAAGATCTCCTGCGGCGCGGTGGGCCAGGAACTGGAGTTGTGCCAGCAGGCCGCGCAGCAATGGGCGCGCAAGACCGGCCACACGGTGCAGGTGGTGGCCACGCCCAACGATGCCAGTGAGCGCCTGGCGCTGTTCCAGCAGGTGCTGGCGGCTCGCTCCGACAGGATTGACGTGTTCCAGGTCGATGTGGTCTGGCCCGGCCTGCTGGCTTCGCACCTGCTGGACCTGCGGCCGTACAGCCAGGGCATCGAGCAGACGCACTTCGCCAGCTTCGTCGCCAACAACACCGTGCGCGGCCGGCTGGTCGCCATGCCTTGGCTGGCCAACGCCGGGCTATTGTTCTACCGCAAGGACCTGCTGCAAAAGTACGGCGAGAGAGTGCCGCTGACCTGGGACGAACTCACCGCCACCGCGCGCCGCGTGATGGAGGCGGAGCGTGCCGCCGGCCATGCCCGCCTGTGGGGCTACGTTTGGCAAGGCCGGGCCTACGAAGGCCTGAGCTGCAATGCGCTGGAGTGGCTGGCCAGCCATGGCGCCGGCACGGTGGTGGCCGCCGACGGCAGGGTCACCGTGCGCAATGCCCATGCGGCGGCGGCACTGAAGACGGCCGCCAGCTGGGTCGGCAGCATCACGCCCAAGGCCGTGCTGAACTACGCCGAGGAAGAAGCGCGCGGCGTGTTCCAGGCCGGCAATGCCGTCTTCATGCGCAACTGGCCCTATGCCTGGGCGCCGGCGCAGGGCGCGGAGAGCGTGATCCGTGGCAAGGTCGGCGTTGCGGCGCTGCCCGGCGGCGCCGGCGGTCGGCCGTCGGCCACCTTGGGCGGTGAATCGCTGGCCGTGTCGCGCTACTCGCGTTACCCGGCGCTGGCGGCCGACCTGGTGCTGTACCTGACCAGTGCTGACGTGCAAAAGCAGCGGGCGCTGGTCGGCGCCTACAACCCGACCTTGCCGGCGCTGTACCGCGATGCCGACATCGCCCGCAGCGCGCCGTTCATCGCCGAGCTGGCCGACACCTTCACCAACGCCGTCGCCCGGCCCACGGCGGCCACCGGGCGGCGCTACAACCAGGTCAGCAACCAGTTCTGGAATGCCGCGCACGACGTACTGGCCGGCACGGCCACGCCGGACGAAGCGCTGGTGCGGCTGGAAGCCACGCTGCAGCGACTCGGGCGCAACGGAAAGTGGAACTGAAAGTGAGCGGCCTGGCACGCGATGGTGATGGCGTGGCGAGCGCCCCGCGCCCCGGTGCACGCTCCGGCCTGCAAGCCCAGCGCCGCCGCCAGGCGCGCTGGATGCTCGCGCCGTTGCTGCTGGTGCTGTCGCTGGTCGCGCTATGGCCACTGCTGCGCACGGTGGGCCTGAGCTTCACCGATGCGCAGCTGGGTTCGGAAACCCCGGCGCAGTTCGTCGGGCTTGAGCAGTACCTCGGCGAGTACGGCGTGCTGAGCGACCGCGACTGGTGGGGCGCCGTGGCCAATACGCTGCGTTTCGCGCTCGTCTCGGTGGCGCTGGAGACGCTGCTGGGCCTGGGCGTTGCGCTGCTGATCCACCGGCCGTCCCCCGTGCGCACACTGTTGCGCGCGGCGATGCTGCTGCCCTGGGCGATTCCGACGGTGGTCTCGGCCAAGATGTGGAGCTGGATGCTGCACGACCAGTTCGGCCTGGTGAACCACTGGCTGCAGAGGGTCGGGCTGATCGGCGAGCCGCTGGCCTGGACCGCGGACCCGGCGCTGTCCTTCGTCGCCATCGTGCTGGTCGATGTCTGGAAGACCACGCCGTTCATGGCGCTGCTGATGCTCGCCGCGCTGCAGGGCGTGCCGGCCGATTGCCACGAGGCGGCGCAGGTCGACGGCGTGCCGGCCTTCGCGGTGTTCCGCCGCATCACGCTGCCGTTGATGCTGCCCGGCATCGCCGTGGCGGTGGTGTTCCGCCTGCTCGATGCGCTGCGCGTGTTCGACCTGATCTACGTGATGACCGCCAACAGCCGGCAGACCCGCAGCATGTCGGTCTATGTGCGCGAGCAGCTGATCGATTTCCAGCTCACCGGCTACGGCTCGGCGGCGGCGACGGCGCTGTTCTTCGTCGTCGCGCTGACCACCATCGTCGTGCTGGCCCTGATGCGCCAGCGCGGCGGCGACAGCGGGAGCCCGGCATGAAGCGGCTGCTGAGCCAAGTCGGCTATGCCTTCGGAGCCGCACTGCTGCTGGCCGTCTCGGTGTTCCCACTGCTGTATGCGATCGGCAGCTCGCTGAAATCGCGCGACGCGCTGTTCGACCCGCGGCTGTGGCCGCAGCATCCGACCTTTGTGCACTACACCAGCCTGTTCCACGACCAGCCCTTCGGACGCAACCTGCTGAATTCGCTGCTCGTCGCCGGCGCGGTGGTGGCGCTGTCGCTGCTGCTGTCGCTGCTGGCCGCCTGGGCGCTGGGCCGGGTGTCGTTCCGCGGCCGCGGGCTGCTGCTGACGATGATCCTGTGCGCCTCGATGTTTCCGCAGGTGGCGGTGCTGGCCGGCATGTTCGAGCTGGTGCAGGCGCTGGGCCTGTACGACAGCCTGGGCGCGCTGGTGCTGGCCGACCTGCTGCTGACACTGCCCTTCACCACCTGGGTGCTGGTGACCTTCATGCGCCAGTTGCCCAAGGAGCTGGAGGAAGCCGCGGCGATGGACGGCATCGGCCCGCTGACGCTGGTGTTCCGCATCTTCCTGCCGCTGCTGTGGCCGGCGCTGGCGGCCACCGGGCTGCTGGCCTTCATCGCGGCCTGGAACGAATTCCTGTTTGCGCTGAGCTTCACGCTGTCGACGGAAGCGCGCACGGTGCCGGTGGCCATCGCGCTGATCAGCGCACCGTCGAAATACGAGCTGCCGTGGGGCGCGCTGATGGCCGCCTCGGTCATCGTCACGCTGCCGCTGGTGGCGCTGGTGCTGCTGTTCCAGCGGCTGATCGTGTCCGGGCTGACCCAGGGCGCGGTCAAGGGATGATGGTGTCTGAAATGAGCGTCCGTGTCGAGAGGCCACATGACCCCACGGCTTGAATTGCGCGACCTGCGCAAGGACTTCAACGGCCGACCGGTGCTGTCCGGCATCGACCTGGGCGTGGCGGCCGGCGAGTTCTGCGTCTTCATCGGCCCCTCGGGCTGCGGCAAGTCGACCTTGCTGCGCTTGATCGCCGGGCTGGACGAGGTCAGCGGCGGTGAGATCCGCATCGATGGCCGCGTCGTCACGCACCTGCCGCCGGCCGAGCGCGACCTGGCGATGGTCTTCCAGGGCTACGCGCTGTACCCGCACATGACGGCGTTGGAGAACATGGCCTTCGGGCTGCGCTACCGCAAGCTGCCGGCCGACGAGATCGAGCGCCGCGTGGCCGAGGCCAGCCGCATGCTGCGCCTGGAGCCGCTGCTGCAGCGCAAGCCGCGTGAACTCTCCGGCGGCCAGCGCCAGCGCGTGGCGATCGGCCGTGCCATCGTGCGCCAGCCGCGGCTGTTCCTGTTCGACGAGCCCTTGTCCAACCTGGACGCGGCGCTGCGCGTCAACACCCGCATCGAACTGGCGCGGCTGCACCGCGAGCTGGGAACGGCCAGCACGGTTTACGTCACCCACGACCAGGTCGAGGCGATGACCTTGGCCGACACCATCGTGCTGCTGCGCCCCGGCGCCGAGCGCGGCCCCAGCATCGCGCAGGTCGGGCCGCCGCTGGCGCTGTACCACCGGCCGGCCAATCTGTTCGTCGCCGGCTTCATCGGTTCGCCGGCGATGAACTTCCTGTCGGGTGAAGTGAGCGGCCTGAGCGAGGCCGCGGTGACCGCGCGGGTCGCTGGCGGCGCTTGCTGGACAGCGCGGGTGCAGCCGCAGGGCCTGGCGCCCGGTGCGCCGGTGACGCTGGGCATCCGGCCCGAGCATGTGCGCATGGGTACCGGTCCGGGCCGCGCCCGCGTGGTGCACGTGGAGCAGCTTGGCGAGCTGTGCCAGCTGTACCTGCGGCCCGAGGGCGGCGACGACGCAGCGCCGCCGCTGCTGGCCAAGGTGGCCGTGGCGCCGGCGGCGCTGGGCGATGCGCTGGCCTTCGACCTGCCGGCCGAGGCGCTGCATTGCTTCACCGCCGACAGCCAGGCGCTGCCGCGCGTGCTGGACTGAGCGCCATCGGCGACAGCGCCCACCACCCCGGACGCAAGGCCGGCGAGCGGGGCGTGGCCGCTGCCGGCCTCAGGACTTGCAGCCGCGGCCGGGGTCGGCGAGCGCCTTCACCGCCACGCCGGTGACCACGTTGTAGTTGCCCTTGGCCTCGCGGATGTAGAAATCCTGCACGGGATTGCGCGAGGTCGACATGCCGAACTTGCCGCGTGGGCTGCCGATCACCGTCTTGCCCATCGCATACAGCATCTCGGGGCGCTTGGTGAAATCGCCACCGACAGCGGTGAGGCCGGCGCCCAGCAGTTGCGCGGCGTCGTAGCCTTGCACCGCATAGACGTCGGCGTTGGCCTTGTAGGCCAGCGCGAAGCCCTTGCGGAAGGCGTTGTTGCGCGGCGTGTCGATGTCGTCGGCGTAGTGCAGCGTGGTGATCAGGCCTTGCGCGGCGGCGCCCTGCGCCTCTAGCGTGCCGTCGGTCAGGAAGCCCGAGCCCATCAGCGGCACGGTCTTGCGCAGGCCGGCGGCGTCGTAGTCCTTGACGAACTTGACGGCGCCACCGCCGGCGAAGAAGGCGAACACCACGTCGGGCTTCTGCGCGGCAATCTCGGTCAACAGCGCCTGGAATTCGACGTTCGGGAAGGGCAGCGACAAGTCCTTCACCACCTTGCCGCCGCCCTTTTCGAAGGATTCGGTGAAGCCCTTCACCGTCTCGTTGCCGGCGGCGTAGTTCCAGGTGATGGTCATCGCGCGCTTGTAGCCCTTTTGCGCGGCGACGACACCGGTGGCGTAGCCCGGCTGCCAGTTCGAGAACGAGCTGCGGAAGATGTTCGGCGCGCACTGCGCGCCGGTGATGGCGTCGGCGCCGGCGTTCGGCACGATCAGCAGCGTATTGCTTTCCTTGGCCGCGCGGGCCATCGCCAGCGCGACGCCGGAGTGCACGGTGCCCACCAGCACGTCGACCTGGTCGCGCTTGATCAGCTTGTTGACGTTGTCGGTGGCCTTGGCGGGGTCGGATTCGTCGTCGACCTTGAAGTACTGGATCTCGCGTCCGGCGAGCTTGCCGCCCTGTTCATTGACGTAGAGGCGGAAGCCCTTCTCGATGTTGTCGCCCAAGGCGGCGAAGGTGCCGGTATTGGGCAGCATCAGGCCGACTTTCAACGGTGCTTTCTGCGGCGCGCTCTGTGGTGCGTTCTGCGCCGAGGTCGACAGCGCCGCGGCCGCTGCGACGGCGGCCAGGGCCAGCTTGATCGGGGTGTGCATGGGGTTTGTCTCCAACGAAGATCAAACCCTTATTGTGGGCCTGCGCGGTGTGCGCTCAGACCATCGGCAACCCGACGTAGTTCTCCGCCAGCACCGTCATCGCGGCTTGTGAGCTGAACAGGTAATCCAGCTCGGCCTGCTGCATGTGCTGGCCGAAGCTGCTGGTGTCGGGAAACTTGTGCATCAGCGAGGTCATCCACCACGAGAAGCGCTCGGCCTTCCAGATGCGGGCCAGCGCGCGCTGTGAATAGGCGTCCAGCCCGCCGGCGCTGCCGCCGTAGTGTTCGCTGAAGGCCTGCCACAGGAAGCCGACATCGCTGGCCGCGAGGTTCAGGCCCTTGGCACCCGTGGGCGGCACGATGTGGGCGGCGTCGCCGGCCAGGAAGAGGCGGCCGAAGCGCATCGGTTCGGCGACGAAGCTGCGCAGCGGAGCAATGCTCTTTTCCAGCGACGGGCCCGTGGTCAGTTCGGCCGCGGTGGCGGCGGGCAGGCGGCATTTCAGCTCGTTCCAGAACGCGTCGTCGGACCAGTTCTCGACCTTGTCGTCCAGTGCGCATTGCACGTAGTAGCGGCTGCGCGTGTGGCTGCGCTGGCTGCACAGCGCGAAACCGCGCTCGTGGTGCACGTAGATCAGCTCGTGGTTGACCGGTGGCACATCGGCCAGTACGCCCAGCCAGCCGAAGGGATAGACGCGCTCGTGCAGGTTCAGCGATGCCGCCGGCACGCTGGCGCGGCAGACGCCGTGGTAGCCGTCGCAGCCGGCGATGAAGTCGCAACTCACGTCGTGGGTGACGCCGTCCAGTTCGTAGTGCACCTGCGGCTGCGTGCCGTCGAAGCCCGAGATGCGCACGTTCTGCGCTTCGTACACGGTGGGCAGGCCGGCGGCGGTGCGCGCGTCCATCAGGTCGTGCGTCACTTCCGTCTGGCCGTAGACCGTCACGCGCTTGCCGGTCAGGCCGTGCAGGTCGATGCGGTGGCGCTGGCCGCCGAAGCACAGCTCCACGCCATCGTGCGGCAGGCCCTCGCGGTGCAAACGGGCGCTGACGCCGGCCTGGTCCAGCAGCTCGACGGTGGTCTGCTCGAGCACGCCGGCGCGGATGCGGCCCAGCACGTAGGCGGCGCTGCGCTGTTCGATGACGATGTTGGCGATGCCGGATTTGGCCAGCAACTGGCCCAGCAGCAGGCCCGAGGGGCCGGCGCCGATGATCGCAACCTGGGTCTTCATGACTCGTCTCCTGTCGTTCTTGCCACAGGTCAAAGCGTAGGCGGTGGAGGGCAATGTCTCAATGGACAGAAGCGGCGAAGGCTTGAACAATTCGAACATGCGCAGCGCCAGCAAACATGCCCCCCCGGCCAGCCTGCCCAGCTACGCGCTGTATGGCGAGCATGGCCAGACCCAGGCGACAGACTGGTTGCACTGCGAATCGATTGCCGACCGCAGCCAGCACCATGCGTGGGAGATCCGGCCGCATCGGCACGAATCCCTCTTTCAAATTCTGCACATCGATACCGGCCGGGTCGAAGCCCGGCTGGAGGACCGCATCGAGGCCATGGCGGGCCCGTGCGTGCTGACCGTGCCGGCCTTGGTGCCGCACGGTTTCCGCTTCGCGACGGACATCGAAGGCACGGTGATCACCGTGCTCGAAAGCCACCTGGCGCATTTGCTGTCCGGCGCCGCCGGGCTGGCCGAGCGGGTGATGCGGCCGCGGCTGCTGCGCTGGCCGGTAGGGGATGTCGACTCGGGCGAGACGGCCGAAGACGCAGGGGCGCTGGCCGAGGCCGTGGTGGCCGTGCGCCGCGAGTTCCACGGCACGGGTGCCTGGCGCGACACCGCGCTGGATTCAGCGCTGCTGCGCCTGGCCGTGGTGCTGGGCCGGCTCGCGCCGCCGCCCAGCGGCGCGCCGGCAGCCGGCGGCGCGCGCGCAGTGGTGCATGTGCAGCGCTTTCGCGCGATGGTCGAGGCGCAGTTCCGCCAGCAGCCCAGCCTGGCCGCGCTGGCGCAGCCGCTGGGCATCACGGCCACGCAGCTGAACCGCGCCTGCCACCAGGTGCTCGGCCATTCGGCGCTGGGCGTGCTGCACAGCCGGCTGGTGCTGGAGGCGCAGCGCGACCTGGCCTACACCACGCTCAGCGTGAAGCAGATCGGGCTCGGGCTGGGTTTCGGCGACGCGGGCTATTTCACGCGCTTCTTCCAGCGTGAGACCGGGCACACGCCGAGCGCGTGGCGGGCGCTGGCGGCGCGTTGAGCTGGGGGCGGCTCAGGCGGCGCGGCGCAGGGAAGGGGTGTCCGGGTGCCGCGGGCGGTCGCCGACGCCATAGAAGACGAACAGGTCAACCCCTGCCGAGGGGTGACGGCGCTGCCGCCGACGGCGGCCCCTTGAGCTCGACGACATTGCCTTCGGGGTCGCTGAGGTAGATCGACGGTCCTTCGCCCTCCGCGCCGTAGCGCTGCTCCACCGTGCCGGCCTCGACGCCGTGATCCTGCAGGTGGCTGCGGACGGCTTGCGCATCGAAAGGCTCGACGCGCAGGCACAAGTGATCCAGGTTGCGGCCCTCGCGGCCCGGCGCCGCACCGCCGGCGCGACCCAGTTGGCTGTCCACCGGCACCAGGTCGATCATCGAGCGGCCGGCGCGCAGTTGCACCAAGCCGATGTTGTCCTGCCTGCGCTCGACCACGCAGCCCAGCACATCGGAGTAGAACTGCAGCATGCGCTCGAGGTCGACAACGCGCAGCACCAGATGGTCGATATCGCGGATCTTGATCGTCATGTCCGCGAGGGTAAGGGAGGGCTCAAACCCGTTCGAGGACCACGGCAATGCCCTGGCCGACGCCGATGCACATGGTGCACAGCGCATAACGTCCACCACTGCGCTGCAGCTGGTTGACGGCCGTGGTGGCCAGGCGTGCACCACTGGCGCCCAGCGGGTGGCCCAGCGCAATCGCGCCGCCGTTGACGTTGACGCGCGCGTCGTCATCGTCCAGCCCGAGCTGGCGCAGCACCGCCAGGCCTTGCGCGGCAAAGGCCTCGTTGAGTTCGATGACGTCGATCTGGCCCAGCGTCAGGCCGGTCAGCGCCAGCACTTTCTGCGTCGCCGGTGCCGGGCCGATGCCCATGATGCGCGGCGGCACGCCAGCGGTGGCCATGCCGACGATGCGCGCGCGCGGCGTCAGCCCGTTCTTCGCGGCGGCCGCTTCGCTGGCCAGCAGCAGCGCGCAGCTGCCGTCGTTGACGCCGGAGGCATTGCCGGCGGTCACCGAGCCGTCGGGCTTGACCACGCCCTTCAACTTGCCCAGCGCTTCCAGCGAGGTTTCGCGCGGATGTTCGTCCTGTTTCACGATCAGCGCCTCGCCTTTCTTCTGCGGAATCGTCACCGGCACGATCTCGGCGTCGAAGAAGCCGGCCTTCTGCGCGGCCACGGCCTTCAGCTGCGAGGCCAGCGCCATGCGGTCCTGCGCGGCGCGTTCGATGCCGAATTCCACTGCCACGTTTTCGGCCGTCTCGGGCATCGAATCGACGCCGTACAACTCCTTCATGCGCTTGTTGACGAAGCGCCAGCCGATGGTGGTGTCGTAGACCGCGTTGTTGCGCGAGAACGCGCTCTCGGCCTTGGGCATCACGAAGGGCGCGCGGCTCATGCTCTCGACACCGCCGGCGATCATCAGCTGCGCTTCGCCGCTCTTGATCGCGCGGGCCGCGCTGCCCAGCGCGTCGAGGCCCGAGCCGCAGAGGCGGTTGATCGTCGCGCCGGGCAGCGTGGCCGGCAGCCCGGCCAGCAGTGCGGCCATGCGCGCGACATTGCGGTTGTCCTCGCCGGCCTGGTTGGCGCAGCCGTACAGCACATCGGCCACCGCGTCCCAATCCACCTTCGGGTTGCGCGCCATCAGCGCCTGCAGCGGGATCGCGCCGAGGTCATCGGTGCGCACGGAAGACAGCGCGCCGCCGTAACGGCCGATGGGGGTGCGCACGGCGTCGCAGATGAAGGCTTGGGTGCTCATGGGGACCATCTCCTTGGGGCTTGATTCGGGTTCAGCGGCTCGGGTTCAACGGATCAACGTCAACGGGTCAACGGGTCAACGGCACGGCGCTCAGGCGCTGCAGTTCCTCGAAGGCCAGCCCGGCGACGATATCTCGTACCTGCGCCTTGCCGTCGACCAGCTCGATCACGGCCAGGTCCGTGTAGACCCGGCGCACGCAGGCCAGGCCGGTCAGCGGGTAGCTGCACGCCTCGACCAGTTTGCTCTCGCCCTGCTTGGTCAGGTGCTCCATCATCACCCAGGTCTGTTTGGCGCCGATGGCCAGGTCCATCGCGCCGCCGACCGCGGGAATCGCATCGGGCGCGCCGGTGTGCCAGTTGGCCAGGTCGCCGCCGGTCGAGACCTGGAAGGCGCCGAGCACGCAGACGTCGAGGTGGCCGCCGCGCATCATCGCGAAGCTGTCGGCATGGTGGAAGTAGCAGCCGCCCGGCAGCAGCGTCACCGGCTGCTTGCCGGCGTTGATCAGGTCGAAGTCCTCCTCGCCCTCGGGCGGCGGCGGGCCCATGCCGAGCACGCCGTTTTCGCTGTGCAGGATGACTTCGCGATCGGCCGGCAGGTGGCTGGCCACCAGCGTCGGCAGGCCAATGCCGAGGTTGACCACCGCGCCGTCGGGGATGTCGTTGGCGATGCGCTGCGCGATCTCGGCGCGGCTCCAGCGAGGCAATGCGGTCATGCGGCGTCTCCCGTGGCGATGCGACGTGGGATCTGCACCACGCGCTGAACATACAAACCCGGCGTCACGACGGTTTCGGGATCGATCTCGCCGAGTTCGGCCACCTCGAAAACGGAGGCCACCGTCACCCGCGCGGCCGCCGCCATGATGGGCCCGAAATTGCGCGCCGTCTTGCGGTAGGTGAGGTTGCCCCAGCGGTCGCCGCGCTCGGCCTGGATCAGCGCCAGGTCGGCGTGGATCGGGACCTCCAGCACGTGACCGCGGCCCTCAATGAAACGCGTCTCCTTGCCCTCGGCCAGCGCGGTGCCGTAGCCGGTGGGCGTGAAAAAGGCGCCGATGCCGGCGCCGGCGGCGCGGATGCGCTCGGCCAGGTTGCCCTGCGGCACCAGTTCCAGCTCGATCTGGCCGGCGCGGTAGAGCCGGTCGAAATGGTGGCTGTCGGCCTGGCGTGGAAACGAGCAGATGATCTTCTTCACCCGGCCGGCGGCCAGCAGCGCGGCCAGGCCACTGTCGCCATTGCCGGCATTGTTGTTGACGATCGTGAGCTCGCGCGCCCCTTGGTCGATCAAGGCCGCGATGAGTTCATGCGGCTGGCCGGCGGTGCCGAAGCCGCCAATCATCACGGTCGCGCCGTCGGCCACGCCGGCCACGGCGGCGGCGGGGGAGTCGCAGAACTTATTGATCATGGGTCATCCAGATTGTTCGTATACAGAACATCAGTTCTAATAAAGAACATTGTAGGCAGCAACACGTCTTTTGTCAGGCGCCGCACGCCGCGTCGTTCAAGTTCTTTCAGGGGATTGCCGAAGTGCCTGGCAAGCCTCTCACCGGCTGGCCTCACTCTCTTCTTGGAAACGACCATGGCGGCGACGACCATCGACATCGACAACCTGCGCGTGGGCATGTTCGTGCACCTGGACCTGGGATGGTGGGCGCATCCTTTTGCGCTGTCGAGTTTTCAGGTGTCCTCGCCGGACCAGATTGCGACGATTCGCGGGCTCGGCCTGAAGCGCGTGCGCTGGAGCCCTGAGAAGAGCCGGCCGCTCGACAACGGCCCATCCGGCCAGGAGCCTGGCGCGGACGCTGCCGGGATTGCGCTGGATGCACTGCTCGACGAGCCCGGCGCCGTACCGCAGACCACCGATCACGACGCCGCACGCCGCCGCGCCGCGCTGGCCGCGCAGCGCCAGGCCGATGCGGTGTGCGCTGCACAGTACGCCGAAGCCGGCCAGGCCTGGAAGGCGGCTGCCGAACAGGTGCTGACGCTGCCGCTGGCCGCCCGCGACACCACCGAGTGGCTGACCCGTTCTCTGCTGGACAAGATGATGATCGACGGTGAGCTGTGCATCCGCGTGCTCGCCGACAGCCCGGGCGAGCGTGCCGCCGCGCATGCGCTGAACGTCACCGTGATCTCGCTGCTGATGGGCCGGGTGTTCGGCTTCGGCGAGGTCGAAATGCTGGACATGGGGGTTGGCGCGCTGCTGCACGACATCGGCAAGCTGGAGCTGCCCGAGCGCCTGCGCCTGCCCGACGGCCAGTTCAGCCAGGCCGAGAACACGCAATACCGCGAGCACGTGGCGCATGGCATCGCCCACGGCCAGCGCATGAACCTGAACCCGGCCGCGCTGAGCGTGCTGGCCCAGCATCACGAAATGGCCGATGGTTCGGGCTTCCCGAACCGGCTGAGCACCGAACGCATGTCGGCCATCGCGCGCATCGTGGCGCTGGTCAATCGCTACGACAACCTGTGCAACCCGGCCGTGCCCTCGCATGCGCTGACGCCGCACGAGGCGCTGTCGCTGATCTTTGCGCAGGCGAAGTCGAAATTCGACACGACGATGCTGAATGCCTTCATCCGCATGATGGGCGTCTACCCGCCGGGCTCGATGGTGCAGCTCACCGATGACCGTTATGCCACGGTGATCAGCGTCAACTCCTCGCGCCCGCTCAAACCCCGCGTGCTGGTCTGCGACACGGCCGTGCCGGTCGAAGAGGCCTTGCTGCTGAACCTGGAAGAAGCCTCCGACCTGGGCATTCGGCGCAGCCTGAAGCCTTCGCAGCTGCCGGTGGCGGTGCAGAACTACCTGTCGCCGCGCCAGCGCGTGGTGTACTTCTTCGAGCCCGCGGTGGCGGACGGCGTGGCGCAGGCGGTGGAGGCGCTCGCCGCGTGAGTGCCGAGCCTGCATCCCCCGCGCCGGCATCGCCGGCCGCGGCGCACGACGCACCGGCTGCGGCCCTGCCGGCCTGGACGCAGCTGATCGCTGCGCTGGCCGATGCGGCCTGGCTGGTTGACGCCCGCAGCCAGCAGGTCTGCGCGGTCAATGCCGCGGCCGCCGGCTTGCTGGGCCGATCGGAGCAGGAGCTGATGGGCCTGTCGGCCACCGGCCTGATCGCCACGCCCGAAGACCTGGCCTTCTGGGACGACGTGGGCGCCGGCCCTGGCGCCAGCCGCTGGCTGGCGTCGGATACCGTGCTGGTCGACGCCAGCGGCCGCCTGGTGCGCGTGAACCGCCGCATCCAGGCGCTGAGCGCCACGCCCGCGGCCACGCACTACCTCGTCACCGTGCAGGACCGCACCGAACAGCAGCGCCAGCAGGACGAGCGCGAGGCGCTGCTGGCCGGCCTGCAGGCCACGCTGGAATCCACCGCCGACGGCATCCTGGTCACCGACCTGGCCGGCCGCATCACCGCCTTCAACCGCCGCTTTGCGCAGATCTGGGGTGTGCCCGAATCGCTGCTGACGCAGCGCAACGACGACGCCGTCTACGACTGGATGCGCCGCAGCGTCGTCGAGCCCGAGGCTTACCAGCGCCGGCTGGCCCTGATCCAGGAAGCCACGCTGCTGCAGGCCAGCGAGCGCGTCACGCTGTTGTCCGGCCAGGTGCTGGAGCGCGTGACGCAGCCGCAGAACTGCCAGGGCCGGCCAACCGGCCGCGTCTGGGCCTTCCGCGACCAGACCGAGCTGGAAGCCGCGAGCCGGCGCATCGCGGCGCTGGCGACCACGGACGGCCTGACCGGCCTGTTCAACCGCCGCCAGATCGGCGAAGCCCTGGCCGATTCGATCCACCAGGCGCGACGCGGCAGCGGCACGCTGGCGTTGCTGATCCTGGACCTGGACCGCTTCAAGCAGATCAACGACAGCCTCGGCCACGAGATCGGCGACCGAGTGCTGCTGGACACCGCGGAGCGCCTGAAGACCTGCCTGCGCCAGGGCGACCAGGTGGCACGCATCGGCGGCGACCAGTTCGCGCTGCTGGTGCAGCGCGTGGACAGCCGCGGCGCCGAAGCCGCGGCGCGGCGGGTGCTCGAAGCCATCTCGCGCCCCTGCGCGGTGGACGGCCTGCAGTTCACGATGACCTGCAGCGTCGGCGTGGCGTTGTTTCCGGTGGACGGGGATGAAGGCGACCAGTTGCTGCGCCATGCCGAAACGGCGATGCAGCGCGCCAAGCAGGGCGGTCGCGCCGGCTTCCGCTTCCACCAGCCGCACCACGACGCCGACCTGCGCCAGCGCATGCGCCTGGACCATGCGATGCGCCAGGCGCTGGCCAGCAACCGCTTCCGGCTGAAGTACCAGCCGCAGATCGACCTGGCCAGCGGCGCGGTGGTCGGCGCCGAAGCGCTGATCCGCTGGCGCGATCCGGAGTTGGGCGAAGTCCAGCCGGCCGAGTTCATCCCGGTGGCCGAAGACTCCGGCTTCATCGTGCCGATCGGCGACTGGGTGCTGGCGCAAGCCGTGCGCCAGGCCGCGCGCTGGCGCCAGGAGGGCCTGGTGATGCCGGTGTCGATCAATGTCTCGGCGCTGCAGTTCCAGCAAGCCGACTTCATCGACCGCGTGGCCGGCGTGCTGCGCGACAACGAACTGCCCGGCTCGCTGCTGGAGCTGGAGCTGACCGAATCGATCCTGGTGCAGGACGCGGACGAAGCACTGCAGCGCCTGTCGCAACTCTCGCTGCTGGGCGTGCGCCTGGCCATCGATGACTTCGGCACCGGCTACTCCAGCCTGGCCTACCTGAAACGCTTCCCGATCGAGCGGCTGAAGATCGACCGCAGCTTCATCCAGGGCATACCGCAGGACGACAGCGATGCCGGCATCGTGCGCGCCATCGTGCAGATGTCCAAGGCCTTGGGCATGAAGGTGGTGGCCGAGGGTGTCGAGACCGAGCCGCAGCGCGCCTTCCTGCTGGAAGCCGGCTGCGACCATTTCCAGGGTTTCCTGTACGCGCCGGCATTGGACGCCTTGAGCTTCGACGAACGCGTGCGCGGCCGCCCGCGCGGCGGCAAACCACAACTGAGCCTGGTGTCACGCTGAACCAGCGTGCTGGTTGCGGCCGCGCGGGCACGTGGTTTGCTGCGCCTTCGCAGACCCTTGCGGGCGCGTGGGCACTTGACCTACATTTTTCCGCTGGGCCACCCCTGCGCAGCTGGAAACATGTCCGCACTCGAAGCCATCGTCCGCGCGAAGTTTCATGCGCTGGACACCCCGACGTCGCTGGTCCTGCCGGGAGGCCAACGCATTGGCCCTGAAGATGCCCGCCTGACCGTGCACCTGAACGACATGCGCGCACTGGCGCATGTGGCCACCGGGCAGATCGGGCGCTTTGCCGAGGACTATGTCGAAGGCCGCGTCGATGTCGACGGCAACATGCGCGACCTGATGGCCAGCGCCGCGGGCCTGGTCGGCGACGACCCGACAGGCGGTACGCGCGCCGGCCCCTGGCGCTGGTGGCGGGGGCTGATGCGGGGCAGCAAGTCGCCGGGCCGCCACAGCGTGGAAACCGATGCGCGCCAGGTGCAGTTCCATTACGACGTGTCGGACGATTTCTACGCGCTGTGGCTGGACCCGCGGCGCGTCTACTCCTGCGCCTACTACGCCGATGCGCAGATGACGCTGGCCCGTGCGCAGGAAGCCAAGCTCGACCACATCTGCCGCAAGCTGATGCTGCGCGAAGGCGAACGTTTCCTGGACATCGGCGCCGGCTGGGGCGGCCTGCTGCTGTGGGCCGCCGAACACTACGGCGTGCGCGCCACCGGCATCACGCTGTCGCGCAACCAGCATGCGCATGTGACGCAGTTGATCGAAGAGCGCGGCCTCGCCGGCCGCGTGCAGATGCAGTTGCTGGACTACCGCGAACTGCCGGAAGACGAGCCTTGGGACAAGATCGCCTCGATCGGCATGTTCGAGCATGTCGGCGCGGCGATGCTGCCGATCTACTTCGGCAAGCTGTACCGGCTGCTCAAGCCGGGCGGGCTGCTGATGAACCACGGCATCACCGCCGGCGGCACGCGCAATGCGCAACTGGGTGCGGGCATCGGCGACTTCATCGAGCGCTACATCTTCCCCGGCGGTGAACTGCTGCATGTCTCGCATGTGCTGCGCGACATGGCCGACGCGCAGCTGGAGCCGCTGGATGTCGAGAACCTGCGGCCGCATTACGCCCGCACGCTGTGGGCCTGGTCCGACGGGCTGGAGGCCCAGCTCGGCCGGGCGCGCGAGATCACCTCGGAGAAGGTGGTGCGCGCCTACCGCCTGTACCTGGCCGGCTGCGCGATGGCCTTCGAGCAGGGCTGGATCTCGCTGCAGCAGGTGCTGGCGGCGCGGCCCTCGGGCGTCGTGGGAGAGGGGCCGATGCGGGGTGCACAATCGGCTTTCCCGTTCCAGCGCGGCTACATCTACCGACCATGATCTACAAGTTCAAGAGCAAGGCCGCGGGCGACCTGATCATGCTGGGGCCGAACGGCGATGCATTGCTGCGCGCCATCGGCCGCGAGCCGGCAGCCAAGGGCATCATCGAGCCGGCCGACATAGCGGCAGCGGTGCTGGGCATCGAACGCGCGATTGCCGCGGACGAAGCGGCGCGCGCCGAAGCCGAGCGCGAAGCCGCCGCCGAAGGGCGCACGTTGAAGGCCGCCGAGGGCGTGTCGTCGCGCCAGCGCCTGTGGCCGATGGTCGAGATGCTGCGCCGCGCGCAGTCCGCCAAGGAACCGATTGTCTGGGGAGTGTGAAATGAAGCTCTGGAGCAACAGCTGGGTCAATGGGGAATTCATTCCCGAGCGCTATGCCGCTGGCAAGCTGAGCGCCGATGGCGTCGGCTTCTCCGACAACATCAGCCCGCACCTGGCCTGGAGCGATCTGCCGGCGGGCACGCAGTCGCTGGTGCTGATCTGCCATGACTTCGATGTGCCCAGCCGCGGCGACGATGTCAACCAGCCCGACCGCGAGGTGCCCGCCGAGCTGCCGCGCGTGGACTTCTTCCACTGGGTGCTGGTGGACCTGCCGCCGAATGTGAGCGGCCTGGCCGAAGGCGAATTCAGCCAGGGCTTCACCCCGCGCGGCAAACCTGGCCCGGCCAGCCTGCATGGCGCACGCCAGGGCCTGAACGACTACACCGGCTGGTTTGCCGGCAACGCCGAGATGGCCGGCCAGTACTTCGGCTACGACGGCCCGTTCCCGCCGTTCAACGATTCGCTGGTGCACCACTATGTGTTCACGCTGTATGCCTTGAGCGTGCCGCGGCTGGCCGTGCAGAGCGCGTTCACCGGCGCCGAAGTGCGACAGGCCATGGCCGAGCAGGTGCTCGGCGCGGCCACGCATTCGGGCACCTACACGCTCAATCGCCGCTTGCGGGGCACGACGCCCTGAGACCCGCGGCTTGAGCGACGCCACCCGCATCATCGCCATCCGCCATGGCGAAACGGCCTGGAACGCCGCCGCACGGCTGCAGGGGCAGCTGGACATTCCGCTGAACGCCGTGGGCCGGGCCCAGGCCGCGCAACTGGCTGCTGCGCTGGGCGACGAAGGCATCGCCGCGGTGATCTGCAGCGACCTGGGCCGCGCGGCGGAAACCGCGCGTGCGCTGGCCGAACCGCTGGGCCTGCCGCTGCAGCTGGACGCGGCCTTGCGCGAACGCGGCTTCGGCACGATGGAAGGCCGCAGCTTCGAGGAGATCGACCGCGACTGGCCCGAGCTGGCCCGGCGCTGGCGCAGCCGCGACCCGGACTTCGCGCCGCCGGGCGGCGAGCGCTTGGCCGACTTCTACGCCCGCAGCGTGGCTGCCGCCGAACGCCTGGCGCTGGCCCATGCCGGCCGCACGATCGCCCTGGTCACCCACGGCGGTGTGCTCGACTGTCTGTACCGCGCCGCCGCCCGCATCGAGCTGCAGGCCTCACGCACTTGGCAGCTCGGCAATGCGGCGATCAACCGGCTGCTGCATTCGCCGGAGGGCTTCGTGCTGGTCGGGTGGAACGATCACCAGCATTTGCTGGGCTTGGGCCGGGACGAGCCTCGGGCCTGATGGCCGTGGGCGCGGTTCGCCGGCCGCCGCTCAGCGCGAGATGGCCCGCCAGGCGTTCTTGCGGGCGGCGATGGGTGTCAGATCGGTCTTGTCATCGGTGACGTTGGTACCGTCGTTGAAGCGGTTCTCGCGGATCAGGTTGTCGCCGGTCTGGACGAGCAGCGGGTGGGCCACGTTGGCCGTGCTCGACAACACCTCGTAAGTCCCTGCGCCGCTCTTGACGTTGACGACATAGCCGTACGACGACTGCGAGCAGTTGCTGCCGCCGCCCACGTTGGTGTTGAAGAACAGCCGGCCCAGCACGAACTTGGGATCGACGTTGACCTGCTGCCCGGCCGGCAGATCGAGGTGCCAGCCGCGCGAGGTAGCCCAGTCCACCGTGCCGGTGACCGCGCCCGAGCCGGTGTTCAGCGTCAAGGCGGTGGTGGAAGAGCGCACATTCGACATCGCCGTGCCTTCGGTGAAGGCGTAGACGCTCTGGATCGACGTGCCGCCGAAGTCGGTGCTGTCCAGCAGCCGGCCGGTGCCGACGATGATCACGGCCTTGCCGCCGATCCGCGTCAGCTGAGGCGCGGTGGTCACCGGTTGCGCGTCGTTCGATGCATTCTTCAGCACCGCGAGCAGGGTCGTGGTGCCGCTGGTGAGATCGAACTTCCAGACATTGCCCAACAGGTCGCCGCCGTAGACATAACGCACCGTGCCATCGTCCTCGCGATAGGCATTCAGCTGTGCCAGCCCGCTTTCGGCGCCCACGGCTCCCGCGGTGCTCGTGAACTCGGTGATCACCGCGCCGGTGGCGGCGTTCAGCATCCACATGCGGCCCTTGCCGTCGCCAATGCTCGCACCGTTGTCGTAGCCGGAGGTCACCAGCACGACGTAACCGTGGGTCGTCGACTTGATGATCAAGGGCTTGCCCACGGTGTACTCCACCTTGGCCGCGTAGCTGCTTTGCGCGGGCGAGGGGAAGGTCCACTTCACCTGGGCCGCGGCCTGGGTTTCGGTCAAGGACTTCGGGCTCGTGACGTCCAGCGCGTAGTAGCTGCGCCCGGCCGCCCCCATGCCGCCGGCGAGCATGCGGGCGGTGTCGGTGTAGCGGCCCAGCGCGGGTGTGGCATCGAGCTTGGTCTTGAACGAATAGGCACGATCGACCGTGGTGCCTATCGCCGACAGGCCGGCGTAGGGCACGAAGGCCCACTGCTCGGCCCCGTCGCTGGTATTGAAGGCGTGCAGCATGCCCTCGCCCGATGCGACGTAGACCACGCCGCTGCTGCTGTCCACCACCGGTTCGGCATTGATGACCGAGCCCATCAGGCTGCTGCGCTTGCGGTAGGTGCTGCCCTCGCCGCTGCGGTTGCCGCGCAGGTAGTCGACCACGCCGGCGTCGGTGTAGGTGGCGCTGCTGGGATTGACCGTGCTGCCGATGTTGCCGGCGGTGAAGCCCAGGCCGTTGCTGCCGTCGGAGGTGAAGACCACGCGGGTGGACCAGTCGCGGGCCTCGAGCAAGTCGTTCGCCGACCAGAGGGCGGTGGTGCTGATGACGCCAGTGGTGCGGTTGACGGCATTGGCCGTCAGGTCGCCCACCCAGCCGGCCGGGTCGTAGCTGGCCAGGTAGGCCTGGCCATCGCCGGCCAGCAGGTTGATCGTGCTCACCGCCACCGCGCTCTGCGCGCCGACCTGGCTCTTGATGTCGAGCAGTCCCGCCTTGATGCCCTGCGCCGTGGTCGTGACGTCGGTTCCGTAGTACATCTGGCCGCGGCCGTTGACCGTGGCGTGCCAGAGGTCATCGACCATGCTGGCCTTGTCGCTGACCGGCGTGGGCCAGGTCGGTGCCGGCGACGAGAACGCATCGGTGCGCGCTGGCCACAAGCTGCCCTTGATGCCCATGGTCAAGCCATAGGTGTTCAGGTGCAGGTTGGTGTTGGTGTCCGGGTTGGTGACCTCGGTGGAGCCGGCCGGCACCTTGCCGGCGCTCAGGTCGCTGCGCAGTTGCAGCGTGAAATAGGCCAGGGCCTTGTCGGCCAGCGAGCTGCTGGTGATGGTCTGGTAAGGCGCTGCCGCACCGTAGGTGGCCTGCGTGTAGCTCGGTGCCGCCGTGGCCGTGTCGTTGGCGAAACCGTCGGTCAGGATGAAGGCCGCATTGCGCTGGCAGGCGTACTGGACCAGGTTGGTGTTGTTCTTGAATCGGTCGTAGATGTAGGAGTACGTGGTGTGGGTCGGCGTGCCGCCGCCACGCTCGTTCAGATAGAAGATGCCGGCGACCGCGCGGCTGTTGCTCGAGGCCACGGTGCTGTCGGCATCGTAGACGCTCGGGTTGGAATTGGAATTGAATGCCACCACGCCCATGCGCAGGCCGGTCATGTCCTCCAGCGTGGCGCCCATCGCGGCGGCCAGCATCAGGCGGCGCTTGCGGTAGTAGGTGAACCAGTTCGCGAAGTTCTGGATCTCGTCGGCATAGACGCGGCCCGAGGGGAAGCTGTTGCCTGACTTGATTTCGTAGCGCTTGATCGTGCTGCCGTCCCACGCGGCCACGCAGGTGCTGCCGTCGATGGTGCAGCTTTCCTTTTTCCAGAAGGTGGCCGGGTAGTAGCTCACCGTGGCGGTGCAGGTCTTGTTCGTCGTGGTCACCGTGTACGGCAAGGTGCCCACGCTGCCGGTGGTGCAACCGGTGCTGGTGGCGCCGGTCGGAACGATCATGCCGGGCGCGAAACTGAACTTCCAGCCGCTGGTGGTGCTGGCCAGGTCGGCCGTCAGATTGATCGTGCCCGAGCCGAGCACCGGATGGGACTTGGCCGCGGTGGTCGATGCGTTCGAATAGCTGACGCTGGCGCCCGACAGGTAGGCCGGCGACCAGGCTGCATAGATCTTCGTCGAATCGTAGTAGAGCGGGTTGTAGTCGCTCGAGCGCAGCCACGCCATTTGCGTGGTAGGTGGAATGCCGCGCAGCGTGGTGTCGGCGAGCATGCGGCTGCCCGCGGCAACGCCGTTCGGAAACAGGTAGGCGAAGGCCAGGTTGGTCGAGTCGTTCAGCGTACCGACCCGGAATGCACCGCTCGGGTACAGCGTTGCGTCGGCGGTATTGCCCCAGAAGAAGCCGTTGTCGGTGCCGTCGATCACGATCTCGCCATCCATCGAGCCCGAGTCGTCCATGCCGAACAAGACGGTCGGCTTGGCCAGCACCGAGGCCTTCAGCGGTTGCTCTGCCAGATTGGTGGTGGCGGCATGCGAGGTGACCTGGAACAACAGGCCTGCCAGCGCGAGCACGGAAACGGTGATCTGTGAGGCGGCTCTCATGGGCTTGCTCCGGAAGGGAAAGGTGTCGTGCGGCGATCAGCGGTTGACCAGGGCCTGCGTCCAGGTCTGCGTGCCGCGCTGATCGGTGACACGCACGGTGATGCGGAACTGGCGCGAGTTCTTGGGCTGGTAGTCCAGCGGGTTGGCGCTCATGTCCTCGGCATCGGTCGTGGATGCCAGCTTGACCAGGCATTCACGCGACGCCACGGTGATCTCGCCGATCGTGCACAAGCGATCCACCGCGTAATTCACCGTATAGCGCTCGACTCCGCCGGCCACCGTGGGCGTGCCATCCCAGTTGATGGCGGGGATGCCGTTGGCATCGACAGGCTGCGTGGTGGCGAAATACCACCCACCGTTGTCGTCGTTCTCGCTGGCAAGTGCCTTCACGGCGGTGAAGGCGGTGTTCCAGCCCACTTCGGCAGCGTGCACCGAGGCGTCCTTGCTGGCCACATTGCCGGTGATCAGGTAGCTGGCCTCGGTCATGCGTGCCAGCGCCAGCGCGCCCAACAGCATCACCGTCATCAGGATCAGCACCATCAGCATGGTCATGCCGCGTTGCGAGCGCAAGGGGATTCGCTTCATGATGTCGCTCGCCTCACAAGCCGTAGATGATGTTGCGCAGCGGGGCGATGACGATCTGCGTGCGATAGCGGTAGCAGCGCCAGTCCGCGACATCGGGTTCGATCTCGTCGCCGAACAGCGTCGGCTTGGAGGTCGAAGCCTCGCATTGGTTGGTTTCCTTGTTGACCTTCTCGCGCTGCGCGCTGCGCATGACGATGCCGATGCGCACGGCCTTGATGCGCAGGATGTTGGTCTGGTCGATCGAGGCCCAGTCGGCGGCCGTGGCCTTCTGCCACGGCAGCACCAGCGGGCTGCGGCTGCCGTCCGTCGCGACCGTGGCCGCCGCCGAGACGCCGTATTCGACGTGGAAGGCCAGCACATTGCGCAGCAGCGTCGAGGTGGTGCCGTCGAGCACCCGGGTCATCTGCAGGGTGCCGCCGTTGACGCTGTAGCGGTTCCATTGCGGTGTGCCGATGAGCGTGACCAGCGAACTCTCCGGGTAGGTCGGGTTGACCGTGAAGATGCCCTGGTTGTACTGGCCGCCGGCATTGAAGGTCAGCGATTCCTTCACATCCACGGTCGGGGCCGCCGGCGTTGCGGTCACCGTTCGCAGCAGGCATGGCGTGCCGACGTTCGGCGAGGCCAGCAGCACCTGCTGACCTTGCGTGACCGGCAGGTAGTTCATCAGCGTCACGGTGCTGCCGTCCGATGTGCCGGAGGTCTTGACCGCGGCGCCGGCCGCCACGTCGCTGCCGTACATGATGTCCAGCACGTCGTTGCTGCCGACGCGGGTGACCTGTACCGGCGCGAAGTTGGCGTTGTCGGCGACAACCGAGGCATTCACGCTGAGATTCAGCTTGGTACACAGGTAGCCGAGGTTGCCGAAGAAGCCGAGGCCGCCATTCGCCACGTCGTTCTTGATCGATGCCAGTGCCGATGCCGTGTTGGCGGCGCCGCCGCCGACACCGATGCCCTGGCGCTGCGCCGCCGTGAAGTACTGGGCGCTGCTGACAGCGGCCAGGCTGACCAGCAGGCCGACCACCAGGCCGACCATCAGTTCGATGATCGACAGGCCGCGTGCCGTGTGTGCGTTCGCGCGGGGAGGGGCGATGAGTGTGTTCATGGCGGGTCAGCGGGGGTCGCTGATCACGGTGTGGGTGCGGGTTTCGGCTGGCGTCGTGCCGTCCTTGGAGGTCCACCGCCAGCTCAGGGTCACGGTCAGCCGGCCTGAGGCCGCGGTGGCCACGGTCGGGTCCACCACGTTGGGCAGACCTGAGGCCAGCACGCGGGCCCGCCAATCCGCCGTGTAGGCCAGCGCGGCAGCGCTTGCCGCGGAGCAGCCGCCGGGCGCCGGCAGGACATAGCAGACGGTGTTGCCGGCGCTGTCGATCAGGGCCGTGTTCAGCAACTCATCGGCCAATTGCGAGGCCACCAGGCGGTGCTGGGCCTCGGTGGACTGTGCGACCAGTCGGCCCTGGAACCCGGTCAGCGACAGCAGCCCGAAGCCCAGCACGGCCAGCGCGGCGATGCCGTCGAAAAGCCCCACGCCTCGTTGGCGCAAATGCAGTGTGTTCATGGGCAGCTCAGCTTGTTGCCGCACAGCAGGATGGCGCCACCGGCGTCAATGCGCAGGCGTGGGCAGCGCTGTTCACTGGAGCAGGTCACGCCGGCGATGCTCATGTCCGCCACGACATCGGTGCCGCGTGGCCGGGTCATGCCATCACTGCCGAAGTCGATGTTCAGCGCGTCCGCAGCGAGGCCTTGCGTGAATGTGCGGGTGCGCAAGGTCGCCGGTACGGTCTGGGTCATGTCGATCACCTGCGTGGCCGTCCCCGTGATCGACAGGCGCACCACGCCGTTGCGCTTGAGCGCCTCGCTCTGTGCATAGAGGGCTTCTGCCATCAAGGCATTGCCGCCCTCGCGCAGCCGCGAATTGGTGATGTAGTCGCCGAAGAACGGTGCCGCCATGCCCGTCAGCACGGCCATGATGACCAGCCCCACCATCAACTCGATGAGGGTCACGCCTCGACGGGTGTTCAGCTGTCGCATGACGTGCCTTTCAGGCTCCAGCACGTCGCGTTCGCGCCGTTGGGGTGTGCCGTGGTGGCGCGCGTGCCGGTGTTGGTGAGCGTGTAGGCATAGCCGACCATCGAACCCGTACCGGTGGCCGTCACCAGATAGGTCTGGCCGGCATTGGCCGTGGCGCAACTGAGCGTGAAGTTGCTGGCGGTTGGCAGCGTGGGCAGACAGACCCCCGCGCTCGCGGCCGTGTCGTAGCGCCCGGTGTCCTGGTAGGTCTGCTCCATGCGCGAGGAGTAGGAGCTCAGTGCGTCGAAGGCGGCTGGAACGCGCGAGCGCATCACGTAGGCCCGGTAGGAGGGCAGGGCGATTGAAGCCAGGATCGCCACGATCGCCACGGCGATCATGAGTTCCACGAGCGTGAAGCCGCGCTGGCGGTATGCAGACATCTTCTGGTTCCTCGTCCTGATCGCCAGCTGTCCATGGCGACATTGGTGAGTTCTTGCACTGTGGCGGGCGCTTGAACCGGTTTCTAGGAGCGGCATCGGCAACTTGCTTGCGCCGCTTGAGGCCGCACTGGAAATCAGATGTATCCCGCCCGACGGACGGTAGGTCTGGCGCACCCGAGTGGCGTCGAGTGGCCATTTGCGATCCGCGGCGGCCCGCGTTGACAGCGTCTGTGGCCCTGCCTATCCTGACCCGCACGGCCCGGCTGCGGCACGGCGACGCAGGCACTCGCCCTGCCATCAGTCTCGGGCCGGCCCGCCTTCTGCAGTCCAAGCAAGACAGCCATGAAAGACGCGCAAATCATCGTTCTGGCCACGCCGGTGTTCCTGGCGCTGATCGCCGTCGAGCTGCTGGTGGGGCTGGCGCGCGGCCGCAACACCTATCGCCTGCATGACGCGATGGCGAGCATCGGCCTGGGCATGCTGAGCCAGGTGGTGGCGCTGTTCACGAAGCTGCTGAACATCGGCCTGTACACGGCGGTGTTCGCCAGCGTCGCCTGGGTCCAGCTGCCGGCCACGTCGGTCTGGGTCTGGGTGGCGGCGCTGCTGCTCTACGATCTGCTCTATTACTGGAAGCACCGCTTCGGCCACCGCATGGCCATCGGCTGGGCCGCTCATGTGGTGCACCACCAGAGCGAGGACTACAACCTGTCCACTGCCTTGCGGCAAACCTCCACCGGCTGGCTGGCCGACTGGCTGTTCTACCTGCCGATGGCCGTGCTGGGCTTTCCGCCGCTGGTGTTTGCCGTGGTGGCGCTGGTCGACCTGCTGTACCAGTACTGGGTGCACACGCAGCAGATCGGCAAGCTCGGCTGGTTCGATCGCTGGTTCTGCTCACCGTCCAATCACCGCGTGCACCATGCCGTGAACGATGCCTATGTCGACAAGAACTACGGCGGCATCCTGGTGCTCTGGGATCGGCTGTTCGGCAGCTTCACCGAAGAGCGTGACGGCGAGCCCTGTGTCTACGGCACCCGCTCGCCGCTGCGCAGCTTCAACCCGCTGTGGGCCAACCTGGAGGTGTACGCGGCGCTGGCACGGGACGCCTGGTTCGCCGGCCGCTGGGCCGACAAGCTGCGCGTGTGCTTCAAGCCGCCCGGCTGGCGTCCGGCCGATGTGGCGGCGCGTTTCCCGAAGCCGGCTTTCGACATCCATCAGGTGCGGCGCTTCGATCCACCCACCGGTCCGCTCGAGCAGGCTGCCGCGCTGGTGGTCTTCGCGGGGGTGCTGGCAGCCACCGTGCTGCTGCTGTGGAATGCGCACACGCTGTCGCTGATGGCCGTGTTGCTCGGTGCGGCCGGCATCGTCGCGGCCCTGAGCGTGCTGGGGTGGCTGGGCGCGGGCCGGGGCCGCGCGCGTCGGGCGTCAGTCGCCGAACGAGCCGCCGCCGGCTGACTCAATCACCGAACAGGCTGCCCGTGGCAGCCTGGGGCGGTGCCACCCCCAGGTGTCGGTACGCCGCCAGCGTGGCAATGCGCCCGCGCGGTGTGCGCTGCAGGAAGCCCTGCATGATCAAGTACGGCTCGATCACGTCCTCGATCGTGCCGGACTCTTCGCCGATCGCCGCGGCCACGTTGTCCAGCCCCACCGGGCCGCCGTCGAAGCGGTGCACCACGGCTTCGAGCAGCTTGCGGTCCATCAGGTCGAAGCCTTCTGGGTCGACGTCCAGCATCTTCAGCGCCTTGTCGGCGATGTCGCGCGTGATCACGCCGTCGGCCTTGACCTCGGCATAGTCGCGCACGCGGCGCAGCAGGCGGTTGGCGATGCGCGGCGTGCCGCGCGAGCGGCGGGCGATCTCGAAGGCGCCTTCGGCCTGGATCGTCACCTTCAGCAGGCCGGCCGAGCGCTTGACGATGGTGCCCAGCTCGGCCGGCGTGTAGAACTCCAGCCGCGCGACGATGCCGAAGCGGTCGCGCAGCGGGTTGGTCAGCATGCCCGCGCGCGTGGTGGCACCGACCAGCGTGAAGGGCTGCAGATCCAGCTTGATCGAGCGCGCGGCCGGGCCTTCGCCGATCATGATGTCGATCTGGTAGTCCTCCAGCGCCGGGTAGAGGATTTCCTCGACCACCGGCGACAGGCGGTGGATCTCGTCGATGAACAGCACGTCGTTCTTCTCGAGATTGGTCAGGATGGCGGCCAGGTCCTTGGGCTTTTCCAGCACCGGCCCCGAGGTCTGGCGCAGGTTCACGCCGAGTTCGGCGGCGATGATGTGGCTCAGCGTGGTCTTGCCCAGCCCCGGTGGGCCGAACAGCAGCACATGGTCCATCGCCTCCTCGCGCTTGCGGGCGGCGCCGATGAAGATCTCCAGCTGTTCACGCGCCTTCACCTGGCCCACGTACTCCTGCAGCAGCTTGGGCCGCAGTGCACGTTCCAGCGCTTCTTCCTGTGGCGACTGCCGAGCAGCGGCCACTACGCGCGGTAAGGATGGTGCGCTGGCGAAATCGTCGGTCTGTATGCCCATACAGCGGATTGTCCACCCAGAACCGCTCAGCGCGACAGGGCTTTCAGCGCCAGCTTGATGCCTTCGCTCACGCCCACGTCGGGCGGCAAGGCCTTCAATGCCGCAGCGGCTTCGCGCTCGTTGTAGCCCAGTGCCATCAGCGCTTGCACGATGTCGGCTTGCGCGTCACTGGCCACCGTCGCGCCGGGAGCGCCGAGGTCGGGGCCGAGCTTGCCCTTGAGTTCGAGCAGCAGCCGCTCGGCGGTTTTCTTGCCGATGCCTGGCACCTTGACCAGCCGGCCGGCCTGCTGCTGCGTGACTGCCTGGCTCAGCTCGCTGACCGACAGGCCCGACAGGATCGACAGCGCCGTGCGCGGCCCGACGCCGGAGATCTTGATCAGCTGCCGGAAGGTGGCTCGTTCTTCGTGCGTCAGGAAGCCGTAGAGCAGCTGCGCGTCCTCGCGCACGACAAAGTGCGTCAGCAGCGTCGTGCGCTCCCCAAGCGGCGGCAGGTTGTAAAAGCTCGACATCGGCACATCGACTTCATAGCCGACACCGCCCACGTCGATGAGCACCTGCGGGGGCGATTTTTCCGCGATAACGCCTGTGAGCCGACCGATCATGGCCGGCGATTATCAGCGCCGGAACAGCCCCAGGCGCTGTGCTTCCAGCGCGGCCTCGGCACGCGAACTGACGTTGAGCTTGCGGTAGATCTGCTTGACGTAGTCAGCGATCGTGTGGCGTGACAGGCCCAGCTGCACACCGATCTCGGGCAGCGTGTAGCCCTTGGCCACGCGCAGCAGCACTTCGCTTTCGCGTTCGGTCAAGGACACCTCGGGCATCGTCGACACCGGCGGCTTGGGCTGGGAGGCAAAGTACTTGATGACCTTGCGCGCGATCGACGGCGACAGCGGCGGCTCACCCTGGCTGATGCGCTGCAGCTGCTCGGTGATCAGTTCGCGCGACTGCTCTTTCAGGATGTAGCCGTAGGCGCCGGCTTGCAGCGCCGGGAACAGGTGCTCGTCGTCGTCATGGATGGTCACCACCACCGATTGCGCATCGGGCTGCACATCGCGCAGCGAGGCGACCACGTCGGTACCGCTGCCGTCGGGCAGGCCGAGGTCGATCAGCGCCAGGTCGAAGCGCATCGCCGAGACATGGGCTAACGCGTCATGCACGCGTGAGCATTCGGTGATGTGGGCTTGGGGGAACACCTGCATGACCAGGCTCTTCAGCCACGCCCGTATCTCGTGCAGGTCTTCGAGCAGCAGGATGTTGTTCATGGCGATGGCAAAACTCCGGTTCGGGCCATCGTAGCAGTCACTTACGCTGCTGTGACGTGTCGATCGAGCGGTAGCGTGAGGCGTATCACGGTTCCGTAGCCTGGGCCTGATTCAACCAGGCACTGACCCTGCAACTGTTTCGCGCGACTCTTCATGCTGGCCATGCCGTGGCCCTTGTCGAGCTTGCCGTCGAGTTCCAGCGGAATGCCGTTGCCGTTGTCCTGGATCACCAGCTGGAAGTCGCCCTCGGCAATGCCGCAGCGCACCGAGCAATGCGACGCACCGCTGTGCTTGATGATGTTGCTGACCGCTTCGCGCAGGATGCGTGTGGTTTGCACGAAAGCCCGCGCCGACAAGGTGCCGGTCACGTCGTCGTCGGGCGGTGAACTCCATTCGCCTTCGACACCGGATTGCGCCAGTCGCGAGATGACCTCGGCGCGCCAGTCACCCAGCGCGTCGGACAGCCGCACCGGCTTGCCGGTGAGGCCGCGCACCGACAGCCGCATCTCTTCCAGCGCCTCGCGCGCGAGGGTCGAGATGCGCTCGTCGTTGCTGGTGTGCACGATGGTCAGCAGCTTCGCGCCCAGGTCGTCGTGCAGGTCGGCGGCAATGCGCTTGCGCTCCCGTTCGGTGACCTGCTCGACCTTCAACTCCGACAGCTGGGCGAAGTTGCGCTCGATCTGCGCGGTGGCCTCGCGGATGCGTATCTCCAACTCCGCGCGACCCTGCTCGGCCGACTCCAGCGCGCGGCCGTACTGCTGCACCAGGCGCAGGCCCAGCGCCAGGAACACCAGCGAAGGCACGAGCTGGGCGATGAAGCCGATGCGTGCATCGGCCTGCGCCTGCAGCGCCAGGAACTCGGTGGCCAGCGCCACGCCGACAACGGCCAGCAAGGGCCCCATCAGCCACAGCTGGCGCGGCCGGCGGCGGTGGCTGTCGACGAGGTAGAACGCGGCCGCGGCGGTGATTTCCAGCGACAGCAGCGTGAACCAGGCCGACGTCGTGCCATGCAGGCGTTGCGGGCCGGCGGCCAGCAGGCTGGCGCCCATCACCACGCATTGCAGCGGCAAGCCGATGTCCAGCCAGCGGAAGCGGCGATCGGCATAACGCATCAGGAACTGCACCGCGGCCAGCGTGATCAGGCTCATCAGCCCGGCCAGCAGCAGCTCGCTGCTGCGGTGGGACCAGGGCAGGTCGGTCAGCCACAAGCGCGACAGCACCAGCGCCCAGCCCAGCATCAGCGCGCCGAAGTAGGCCAGGTAGCTCTGCTTGCGGTTCAGCCAGCCCATCACGAACATGAAGCTGCCCATCAGCACCAGCGTGCCGCTGACGATCTCGGGCAGCCGGATTGCAAACGCCATGCGCCACTGGTGGCGCTGCGCCAGCACGTCGTGGGGTCCCAACTCGACGCGCGACAGCCCGCCGGCGCGCTGCGCCGAGCCCACTTCCGCGAGTGAAAAGCCGCGCACCAGCAGATCGATGGCGTTGCCCTTGGCCACCAGCATGCCCGCTGGTATCGGCACCAGCTGCGGCTGCTGGCAATTGCGCGACACCGGCTCGCTCATGCGGCCGCCGCGGTAGGCCAGCTGACCGTTGACCACCACGTCCAGCGCGCTGCAGGCCCGCTCGATGTACAGCGCGTACAGCGTGCCGCCGCCGGCCGCGCTCTCGACGTCGAAGTTCAGGCGGTAGGTGACGACACCGCTGTGATGCGGCCGCGAGATCGACCAATCGTCCGGCAAGGGCAGCAGGCGCGCCTGGGCCCAGTCGACGGCCGAGCCGGGTTGGGCCGTGGTGGTGAGCGCTTGCAGGAACACCAGTGTCTGCGCCTGGGCGGCAGGTGTGCACAGCAGCAGGACCATCAGCGCCAACAGCAGTTGACGCCAGGCCTGCCGAATGCGCTGCACCCTGCCCGCTGTCTCGGGCTGCGGGCGCATCGGCAAGGTGCAATCGGGCGGCACGGGCAGCACGGGCATGGCCGGCGATTCTGCCGGAAGCGATCTTGCGCGCCGGGCCCGGTATCGTTGGACAATTCGCGCCTGCCCGTACTTTCCGGCCCTGTGCCCACCGAATGCTTCGCCATACCTTCGATCCGGTCGACAACCCGCGCCTGTCCCACCTCTGCGGCGCGCTCGACGAGCACCTGCGCACCATCGAGATCGGCCTCGACGTGCGCATCAGCCGCCGCGAAGCCAGCTTCACGGTCGACGGCGAGCGCGCGGCGGGTGAGCGCGCGATCGAGTTGCTGAAGTCGCTGTACCAGCGCGCCGCGCGGCCGATTCCGGCCGAAGCGCTGCAGCTGGCGCTGGTCGAGGCGCGCAGCACGACGGGCGCCGATGCCGCCGCGCTGCACGGTGGCCACGACATCGTGCTGCACACCCGCCGCGCCGACCTGCGCGGCCGCACGCCGAACCAACTGCACTACCTGCAGCACATCCTGGGTCACGACATCACCTTCGGCATCGGTCCGGCTGGCACCGGCAAGACCTACCTGGCGGTGGCCTGCGCGGTCGATGCGCTGGAGCGCAGCAGCGTGCAGCGCATCGTGCTGACGCGCCCGGCCGTCGAGGCCGGTGAACGCCTGGGCTTCCTGCCCGGCGACCTGGCGCAGAAGGTCGACCCCTACCTGCGGCCGCTGTACGACGCGCTGTACGACCTGATGGGCTTCGACCGCGTGACGGCCGCCTTCGAGCGCGGTGCGCTGGAGATCGCGCCGCTGGCCTTCATGCGCGGCCGCACGCTGAACCATGCCTTCGTGATCCTCGACGAAGCGCAGAACACCACGCCCGAGCAGATGAAGATGTTCCTCACGCGCATCGGCTTCGGTTCACGCGCGGTGATCACCGGCGATGTCAGCCAGGTCGACCTGCCGCGCGGCAGCACCAGCGGCCTGGTCGATGCCGAGCGCGTGCTCGACGGCGTGCGCGGCATCGCGTTCACACAGTTCACGTCGGCCGATGTGGTGCGCCACCCGCTGGTGGCGCGCATCGTCGAGGCCTATGACAGGGCAAAGAAGCCGTCGTGAAACGGGAGTTGCGCCTGTCGTTGCAGTTCGCCGATGCACGCCACCGGGCGCAATTGCCGCGCCACCGCGTGCAGCGCTGGCTGCGTGCCGCGCTCGAAGGTCCGGCCGAACTGACGGTGCGCATCGTGGATGCCGAGGAAGGCCGTGCACTGAACCGCGAATACCGCAGCAAGGACTACGCGACCAATGTGCTGACCTTCGACTACCAGCACGAGCCGGTGATCGTCGCCGACCTGGTGCTCGCCGCGCCGGTGGTCGAGGCCGAGGCGCGCGAGCTGGGCGTGGACTTGGCCGCTCACTATGCGCATTTGCTGATCCATGGCGCGCTGCATGCCCAGGGCTATGACCATGAGCAGGACGACGAGGCGGCCTGCATGGAGGCGCGCGAAACCGAGCTGATGGCCGCCTTGGGCCTGCACGACCCTTATGCGCGCTAATGCGGCGCGCTGATCCGGTTCAGGCTTCGCGCAACAAACGCGCGGCGTCCAGTGCAAAGTAGCTCAGCACGCCATCGGCGCCGGCGCGCTTGAAGGCCAGCAGAGATTCCATCATCACCGCATCGTGCTCCAGCCAGCCATTGGCGGCCGCGGCCTTCAGCATCGCGTATTCGCCGCTGACCTGGTAGGCGAAGGTCGGCACGCGGAACTCGTCCTTCACGCGGCGCACGATGTCGAGGTAGGGCATGCCGGGCTTGACCATCACCATGTCGGCGCCTTCGGCGATGTCCAGCGCCACTTCGCGCAGCGCTTCGTCGCTGTTGCCGGGGTCCATCTGATAGACCTTCTTGTCGCTCTTGCCCAGGTTGCCCTTGCTGCCGACGGCGTCGCGGAACGGGCCGTAGAAGGCGGACGCGTACTTGGCGCTGTAGGCCATGATGCGGGTGTGGATCAGGCCGGCTTCTTCCAGCGCGCCGCGGATCGCGCCGATGCGGCCGTCCATCATGTCGCTGGGCGCGACGATGTCGACGCCGGCCTGGGCCTGCACCAGCGCCTGCGCGCGCAGCACCGCGACGGTGGCGTCGTTCAGGATGTAGCCGGTGTCGTCCAGCAGGCCGTCCTGGCCGTGGGAGGTGAACGGGTCCAGCGCCACGTCGGTCAGCAGGCCCAGCGTCGGGAAGCGGTCCTTCAGCGCGCGCACCACGCGTGGCACCAGGCCCTCGGGGTTGGTGGCCTCGCAACCGTCAGGGCTTTTCAGGGCCGGGTCGATCACCGGGAACAGCGCCATCACCGGCACGCCCAGTGCCACGCACTGTTCGGCCAAGGGCAGCAGCCGGTCCAGCGACAGGCGCTGCACGCCCGGCATGCTGGCCACGTCCTGGGCCTGGTTGTGGCCGTCGAGCACGAACACCGGAAAGATCAGGTCCGAGGGGTGAAGGCGGCTCTCGCGCACCAGTTCGCGGGTGAAGGCATCGCGGCGCAGGCGGCGTGGCCGGCTGACGGGGAAGGGTGGCGGGGTTTGCATCGGCAAAGCTCCAGAGGGCAGGTGCGCGCAGGCTTGGACCCGACCCAGATCAAGCGCTTGGAGGAGAACAAATCCTCGTTTGCCCTGACCGCAGACGGGTGTGCAAACCGGCCTGATCTGCTAATATTGACAGTGAATGATAGCCGCAAGGGTGTCATTCCCTGCTTTTCCTCCCTGAGCAGGTGCCTTACCGTGATGACAGCGTTAAGGCTTGCGACCCCGGCCTGTGGCCGGGGTTCTTTTTTTCTGGCCATCCCGGGCCGCCGCTGATAATCGTTTTCATGAGCAGCGCGTACCTCTGGGTCAAGGCTTTCCATATCGTCTTTGTCGCCAGTTGGTTCGCCGGCTTGTTTTACCTGCCGCGCCTGTTCGTCAACCTGGCGATGGTGCCCAACGACAGCCATGCCGAGCGTGAGCGCCTGCTGCTGATGGCGCGCAAGCTCTACCGCTTCACGAACCTGCTGATGGCGGTGGCCTTGGTGCTGGGCGGCGTGCTCTGGCTGGGCTTCGGCATCGGCCGCGGCGCGGCGCAGTACTGGCTGCATGCCAAGCTGTTGCTGGTGGTGGGAGTGATCGGCTACCAGCATGTCTGCGCCGTGCAGCTGCGGCGCTTCGAACAGCTGGCCAACCGCCGCAGCCACCGCTGGTACCGGGTGTTCAACGAGATCGGCGTGCTGCTGTTCACGGCCATCGTGCTGCTGGTGGTCGTCAAGCCGTTCTGAGCGCGTGATGCGCCCGCCCGGCCTCCAGCAGCGCAGCGCCGCGGTACCGCTGGCGGTGCTGTGGCTGGCGCTGGTGGTCTATGCCAGCCTGTTCCCGTTCGACAACTGGCGCTGGCCGCCGGGGGCGGGCCTGGCCGACCTGATGCGACTGCGCTGGCCGCGCTGGTGGGATCGTTTCGATGTCATGTCCAACCTGCTGGGCTACCTGCCGCTGGGCCTGCTGGTGGGCCTGGGCGCGCTGCGCGGCGGGCAGCACTGGGCGCTGGCGACCGGGCGGGCGGTGCTGGCCGGCGCCGGGGTGTCCTACCTGCTGGAGGTGACGCAACAGCTGCTGCCGCAGCGCGTGCCTTCGCTGATGGACTGGGTGCTCAACACCGGCGGTGCGACGCTGGGCGCCGTGGCGGCCCTCCTGCTGGTGGCCACCGGCCTGCCGGCGCGCTGGTCGCGCACGCATGACCGCTGGCTGGAGCGCGGCGGCACCGGGGCCGTGGTGCTGCTGCTGCTGTGGCCGGTGGCGCTGCTGATCCCGACGCCGGTGCCGCTGGGCCTGGGTCAGATCGGCGGCCGGCTGCGCGAAGTGGCGCTGGCGCTGATGGACGGCGTGCCCTGGGCCGAGCGTGCGGTCGACTGGCTGCAGACGGCGGCGCTGACGCAGCGCCTGTCGGTGCTGTCCGAAGGCCTGGCCACGGCGCTGGGCCTGCTGGCGCCGTGCCTGCTGGTGTATGCCGCGTCGCGGCCGGGCTGGCGGCGTGGGCTGCTGGCGATTGGCGCACCGCTCATCGCGCTGGTGGCGACCACGCTGTCCACCGTGCTGAACTTCGGTCCCGACCATGCCTGGGCCTGGGCCACGCCCGATGCGCTGGTGGCGCTGGTCACGGCGGGGCTGGTGGCCCTGTCGCTGGTGTGGATAGGCCCGCGCCTGGCCGGCGGCCTGGCCCTGGTGGCCTTGACCGGGCTGGTGATGCTGGTGCACCAGGCGCCGACCGACCCGTACTTCGCACAAAGCCTGCAAGGCTGGGAACAGGGCCGCTTCATCCGCTTCCATGGCCTGGCGCGCTGGGTGGGCTGGCTCTGGCCCTATGCCGCGATGGCCTGGCTGCTGGGGCGGCTGCGAGCCGTGGATTGAAGGCCGATCTCTACAATCCGGCCTCAATGAGCTACTACAAGCACCACGTGTTCTTCTGCCTGAACCAGCGGGCCAACGGCGAGGCCTGCTGTGCCCAGCATGACGCGCAAGCCGCCTTCGACCACTGCAAGTCCAAGGTCAAGGCCGCCGGCCTGACCGGCCCGGGCGGTGTGCGCATCAACAAGGCCGGCTGCCTGGACCGCTGTGCCGGTGGGCCGGTGGCGGTGGTCTACCCCGAAGCCGTCTGGTACACCTACGTCGACCAGGCCGACATCGACGAGATCGTCGAGTCGCATCTGCAGCGGGGCCAGGTGGTCGAACGCCTGCTGCTGCCGCCCGACGTGGGCCGCTGAAACCTCGTATCAGGGATGCCATGAACCGCGACACGCAACGGATCACGGTGGCCGGCCCCGCCGGTGCGATCGAGTGTGCGATCGACCAGCCGGCCGGCGCGCCGCGCGGCGTCGTCGTGCTGTGCCATCCGCATCCGCAGCATGGCGGCACGCTGGACAACAAGGTGGTGCAGACGCTGGCCCGGGCCTTCGTGCAATTGGGCTACCGCGCGGTGCGCTTCAACTTCCGCGGCGTCGGCGCATCGGCCGGCGCGTGGGACGAAGGCCGCGGCGAGGTCGACGACGCACTGGCGGCGATCGCTGCGCTGCGCGACCCCGCGCTGCCGCTGGCGCTGGGTGGCTTTTCCTTTGGTGGTTTTGTCGCCGCCGAAGTCACGCGCCGGCTGGCCGATGCAGCGCCTGTCGAGCGCCTGGTGCTGGTCGGCCCGGCTACCAGTCGTTTCGACCTGCCTGCCGTGCCGCCCGATACTGTGGTGGTGCATGGCGAGGCCGATGAAGTGGTCCCGCTCGCGGCCACGCTGGCCTGGGCACGGCCGCAGGTGCTGCCGGTGATCGTGCTGCCCGGCGTCGGCCATTTTTTCCACGGACAACTCACGTTGTTGAAGAACCAGGTCGTGCAGGCCTGGCACCGCTGAACTTTTCCCTCCATGAAACGACTGTTGATTTTTGTGCTGGCCATCGCCAGCGTGGCCACCGCTTTGGCCCAGGCCCCGCAGCCGCCCGAAGTGGCGGCGAAGAACTACGTGCTGATGGACGTCACCAGCGACCAGGTGCTGGCCGAACGCGCAGCCGATGCGCAGACCGACCCGGCGTCGCTGACCAAGCTGATGACGGCCTGGCTGGTGTTCGACGCGCTGAAGGCCAAGAAGATCACGCTGGAACAGACGCTGCCGGTTTCCGTGCGGGCCTGGAGCGAGCGCAAAGGCGGCGGCTCGCTGATGTTCATCGACCCGAAGATGACGCCCAAGGTCGATGAACTGCTGCGCGGCATGATCGCCATTTCCGGCAACGATGCCGCCGTGGCGCTGGCCGAAGGCGTGGCCGGCTCGCTGGACGTGTTCGTCGGCCTGATGAACCGCCAAGCCCAGGCCTGGGGGCTGAAGAACTCGCAGTTCAAGAACGTCACCGGCCTCACCGAGCCGGGCCACTACAGCAGCGCACGCGACTTGGCCGTGATCGCCGCGCATGTGCTGCGCGACTTTCCCGAGTACTACGCCAGTTACTACTCGATCCGCCAGTCCACCTTCAACAACATCAAGCAGGACAACCGCAACATGCTGCTGGGCCGCGACCCCACGGTCGACGGCATGAAGACCGGTTATACCGAAGCTGCCGGTTATTGCCTGATCGCCAGCGCGGTGCGCGAGATGCCCAATGGCAAGCGCCGCCTGCTCAGCGTGGTGCTGGGGACGGCTTCGCGCGAGGCCCGCGCCGGCGAAAGCCAGAAGCTGCTGAACTGGGGCTACAGCGCCTGGGACGGCGTGCGCCTGTTCGCGGCCGGCAAGGCCGCGGCCAGCGTGCCGGTGTGGAAGGGCAAGACGCCGATGGCCGAACTCGGCGCCATGGGCGCGATGGTCGTCACCGTGCCCAAGGGCGAGGGCGACAAGCTCAAGACCACGCTTGAGCGCAGTGACCCGCTGGTCGCGCCGCTGGCCAAGGGCCAGCGCGTCGGCACGATCAAGGTCAGCACGCAAGGTGGCGTCGCGGTGGCCGCGGTGCCGCTGGTCGTGCTGGAGCCGGTCGAGCAGGCCGGCCTGCTGGGCCGGGCCTGGGATTCGATCCGGCTGTGGATCAAATGATGCAGTCAAGGGATGCCCCGATGGCGCCGCGTTCGGCTAAGCTGCCATTCACTGTGCGTTGAGAAAGGTCCGCGATGCCCAGCCTGCCCGACACGCTCTGCCACCTGAACGGCCAGACCCTGCCGTTGTGCGACGCCAAGGTGTCCGTGCTCGACCGCGGCTTCCTGTTCGGCGACGGCATCTATGAAGCGCTGCCGGTCTACGGCCGCCGTCTGTTCCGCTTCGACGAGCACATGGACCGCATGGAGCGCAATCTTGCGAAGCTGCGCATCGGCAATCCGCACCGCCGCGAACGCTGGCTGGCGATCGCGCGTGAACTGATCGCTGCCCACCCGGCGGACGACCAGGTGGTCTACGTCGAGATCACCCGCGGCGTGGCGCCGCGCGATCACGTGATGCTGGAGGGCCTGACGCCCACGGTGTTCATGATGAGCAACCCGATGAAGCCGGCCACCGCCGAGCAGCGCCACCAGGGCGTGGCCTGCGTCACCGCGCGGGATTTCCGCTGGGAGCGCGGCGACATCAAGAGCATTTCCCTGCTCGGCAACGTGATGGCGCGGCAGATGTCGGCCGACAAGGGGGCGGCCGAGACCATCCTGTTCCGCGACGGCTGGCTGACCGAAGCCTCCAGCAGCAACGTCTGGGTGGTGCATGAAGGCGCGCTGCTCGGGCCACCGAAGAGCGAATACCTGCTCGAAGGCATCCGTGTCGACCTGCTGGCCGAGTTGTGTGAAGACTGCGGCGTGGCCTACAACCTGCGCCCCTTGTCCGAAGCCGACGTGCTGGCGGCCGACGAGTTGCTGCTCAGCTCCGCGACCAAGGAAGTGTTGCCCGTCACGCGGCTTGACGGCGAACTGGTCGGCCATGGCGCGCTGCGCGGCAAGCCCGGGCCGGTCTATGGTCGGCTGTACGAGGCCTATCAGCGCGCCAAGCGCGAACAATCGATCTGAGCACCCCCAAACCTGCCGCTTCGCGTCAGGCCCCCCGAGGGGGTCAAGCAAAGTGGCAGAGCCACATTTCCTTGAGAGACGCTCCCGAAAGATGCGCGAGATACCGCCCGAACAATCGCTGATCACCTACCCCAGCGCCTTTCCGATCAAGGTGATGGGAGCGCAGGCGGAAGGTTTTGTCGAGGCCATCATCGCCGTGGCACGGGCTTTCGACCCGGCCTTCGATGCCGCGACGATCGAATTGCGCCCCAGCAGCGGGGGCCGCTACGTCGGCATCACGATCACCGTCACCGCCACCAGCCGCGAGCAGTTGGACGAGCTGTACCGCACGCTGTCGACGCATCCGCTGGTCAAGGTCGTGTTGTGAATCTGCGCCGCGGTTGAATCCACGCGGGGATCGGTTGCCGTAGGCAGGGGGAAGGACAGCCCGCCATGCCGATCGCCGACAACGCGCCGCAATCCCGACAGGATCGGGTGGATTTGAATCCGGGCCCGCCGGTCCGGCGTATGCCCAACGTCGTGCCATTGCCGCGCCGAGCGGCGCTGGCGTCCACACGACGGAGAGTCCCGGATGAGCTGTGCTGCCCCGACCTTGCCGCGCCTGAGCCCGGCGCACCGGACCGCGCCATGAGGCCGGCCCTGACCCTGAGCGAGCCTTTCCTGTCGGCGGGCGCGGCGGCGCCGGCCTTGTTCGACGACGAGGCACCGGATGTCGCCGCTGACGCGGTCAACGACGAGGCCTTCGTGGCCGATGGCCTGGCGCGCCGCCAGCAGGCGCCGGAAGCCGACGAGGTGGCGCTGGTGGCCCTGATCGAGCGCATCGTCGACCGCGACGAGCGGGCCCTGGCCGCGCTGTACGACGCGACCAGCGCGCGCGTCTACGGCCTGGTGCTGCGCATCACGCGCCGTGCCGCGCTGGCCGAAGAGGTGGTCGAAGACACCTTCTGGCAGGCCTGGCGGCAAGCGTCGCGCTTCGAAGCGGCGCGCGGCAAGGTGATCACCTGGCTGCTGGCCATCGGCCGCTCCCGCGCGATCGACGCATTGCGCCGCGATGAGCGTTTCCAGCATGCCGAAATGCCTGAGGAGGGCGCGCTGGAAGACGATGCCCAAGCTGCCTTGCCGGCCCATGACCTGCTCCAAGCCACGCGCGGCGAGCAGCGCGTGCATGCAGCGATCGCTGGGCTGGAGCCCAAGGCGCGCCAGCTGATCGCGCTGGCTTTCTTCCGCGGCCTCACGCATGAAGAAATCGCCGCCCAGGCGGCCATGCCGCTGGGCACCGTGAAGTCCCTGATCCGGCGGTCGCTGCAGCAGTTGCGCCAACTGCTGGACGACACCCCCTCCCGCTGTTGACCCTCAGTCGCCTGCAGCCGAGCTCACCATGACCCACGAACGCCTGCCACCGCCGCGCCCCGCGCCCGATCCGCTCGACGACGACGAGTGCCTGGGGCTGCTGGGCGAAGCCTTCGCCGCCGCCTGGCGGCAGGACGCCGGCCGGCCTGCCATCCTGCGCGAACGGGTGCTCGACCGCGTGACGCGCAGCGCGCGAGCGAGCCGCGCCTTCATCACCGTGCGCCGCAAGGATGCACCGCCCGAGGAACTGGCCGATGGCGTCAGCGCGCGCACGCTGTACGAGGCGGCCAGCCGCCAGCTGCGGCCTGGCGAGCCGCGGCGTGTGCGCATCATCGAGCTCGCGCCGGGAGCGCGTTGGGTGCCGGACCTGCGCCGCGATGAACGCTCGGAGTGGCTGGCGCTGTCCGGCAGCCTGGCTGTCGGCGGCCTGAGCCTGGCCGTGCGCGACTTCCATCTGCTGCCGGTGGGCGACGACATGGCTTCGGTGGTCAGCGAGGGCGGTGCCCGGTTCTACCTGCGCGAAGCACCGCGGGCCGGTGATCGTGCCCTGCAGACCGTCACCGTGCGGGATGCCGACAGCGCTTGGGACGACTTCGCGCCCGGCATCAAACGCCGTGTGATGTGGACCGTCGGCGGTGAAGCTGCCTTGCTGTACCACGCGCTGCCAGGCGCGCAGGTGCCGCGCCACGGCCATGGCCACGACGAGGAGTGCCTGATGCTCGAAGGCGACATCTTCCTCGACGATGTGCTGCTGCGCCCGGGCGAATACCAGTTGGCGCCGGCCGGCTCGGTGCACGGCGGCGTCAGTACCGACACCGGGCTGTTGCTGTTCGCACACGGCGACCTGGAACTCGACATCCGGGCCGAGTGAATGGCAGCCCTGCGCGGGCCTGAGCGCCTGCGCGGGCGCCCAGCCGCTACAGTGCGGCGATGTCTGTTTCGATCGCCCCCCGCCTGCTGATGCTCGGCCGCCGGCCCTATGCCGAAACCGAGCAGGCGATGCGCGACTTCACGGCCGCGCGCGATGAGCAGACGCCCGACGAGATCTGGTTGGTCGAGCACGAGCCGGTGTACACCCAGGGCCTGGCCGGCAAGCCTGAGCATGTGCTGAACCCAGGCGGCATCCCGGTGGTCGCCACCAACCGCGGCGGCCAGGTCACCTACCACGGGCCCGGCCAGGTGGTCGCCTACCCGCTGATCGATCTGCGCCGCCTGGGCATCTACGTCAAGGAATACGTCTACCGGCTGGAGCACTGCGTGCTGAAGGTGCTGGAGGCGCAGGGCCTCACCGGCCACCGCGTTGCCGGCGCCCCCGGCATCTACGTGCGGCTGGACGATCCGCGCAGCCACGCCGCGCTGACCGGACCGGCGCCTGGGGACGACCCGTTCCGCGGGCTGGGCAAGATCGCCGCGCTGGGCATCAAGGTCAGCCGGCATTGCAGCTACCACGGTGTGGCGCTGAACGTGGCGATGGACCTCAGCCCCTTCGAACGCATCAACCCTTGCGGCTACCCGGGGCTGCGCACGATCGACCTCGCTACACTCGGCGTTTCTTCCAGCTGGGCGGCGATCGCGCAGCAACTGGGTGACCGCCTGGCCACCCACCTGAGCCCCTGACAGCCCCCAACTCCCCACCCCACGAGCAGCGCATGGCCACCGAAAACGTCGTCCACCAGGCCCAGACCGGCGAGCACTACGATGCCAGCGCCAAGCAGAAGGCGCAGGCCAAGACCGCGCGCATCCCGATCAAGGTGGTGGCCGCCGAAACGCTGAAGAAGCCGGACTGGATCCGCGTCAAGGCCGGCTCACCGAGCACGCGCTTCTACGAGATCAAGCAGATCCTGCGCGAGCACAAGCTGCACACGGTGTGTGAAGAAGCCTCGTGCCCGAACATCGGTGAATGCTTCGGCCAGGGCACGGCCACCTTCATGATCATGGGCGACAAGTGCACGCGGCGCTGCCCGTTCTGCGATGTCGGCCACGGCCGGCCCGACCCGCTGGACGGCAACGAGCCGGAGAACCTGGCCAAGACCATTGCCGCGCTGAAGCTGAAGTACGTGGTCATCACCAGCGTCGACCGGGACGATTTGCGCGATGGCGGCGCCGGCCACTTCGTCGCCTGCATCGAGCGGGTGCGGGCCTTGTCGCCGGCCACGCGCATCGAGATCCTGGTGCCGGATTTCCGCGGCAGAGACGATCGCGCGCTGGAAATCCTGAAGGCCGCGCCGCCGGATGTGATGAACCACAACCTCGAGACCGCGCCGCGCCTGTACAAGGAAGCCCGGCCGGGCAGCGACTATGCCTTCAGCCTGAACCTGCTGAAGAAGTTCAAGGCCCTGCACCCGGATGTGCCGACCAAGAGCGGGCTGATGGTCGGCCTGGGCGAGACCGACGACGAGATCCTGCAAGTCATGCGCGACATGCGCGCGCACGACATCGACATGCTGACCATCGGCCAGTACCTGGCGCCCTCGGGCCACCACCTGCCGGTGCGGCGCTATGTGCACCCGGACACTTTCAAGATGTTCGAGGCCGAGGCGGTGAAGATGGGCTTCACGCATGCCGCTGTCGGCGCGATGGTGCGATCGAGCTACCACGCCGACAAGCAGGCCGCCGAGGCCGGCGTCAGCAACGCGGTCTGACCCGCTTCAGGTCTCGGCCAGCAGGCGTTCGATCAGCGTTTGCAGGGCCGCGAAGTCGGGCTCACCGACATAGCGCTTGACGACCTCGCCGCGCCTGTTGATCAGCACCGAGGTCGGTGTGAGCTTGACCTCGCCAAAACGCTCGGCGATCTCGCCGGTGTTGTCGATCGCCACTGCAAAGGGCAGCTTGCGGCTTTCGGCGAAGTCGGCCACGGCCGCCGGCGCGTCGTATTCCATCGCCACGGCCAGCGTGTCGTAGCCGCGTTTGCGGTACTTCTCGTAGGTCGCCACGACCTGCGGCATTTCGTGAACGCAGGTCGTGCAGCTGGTGGCCCAGAAGTTGATCAGCACCACCTTGCCCTTGAGCTGCGCCAGGTTCAGCCGCGTGCCGTCGAGCACCGTGTAGTCGACGGCCGGCGCCACCGCGCGCGCCGCACCGGTGGCCAGCCAAACGCCGATACCCGCGCTCACCGCAACCAGGGCGGCCGCGGTGGCAAGATGGCGGCGAGACAGCTTCATGAACGGAGGCCTTGCGATGAGGCGAAGGCAGTTTACGCCAGCCCTGCTGGCGCTCGGGGGGGTGAGCCCCTCACCGTCATGGGCTGCGAACCTGAGCGAGAGCGATGCCGCTGGTGGTGTGCGGGCGGCGCTGGAACGTGGTGCGCTGGCCGCCATCGGTCTGCTGGGCCGGACCGACGGTTTCTTCGGCAACCCGAAGGTGCGCATTCCCTTGCCCGGTGTGCTCGAGGACGCTGCCGGGCTGCTAAAGGCCACCGGGCAGCAGAAGAAGGTCGACGAACTGGTGCTGGCGATGAACCGCGCCGCCGAAGCAGCGGTACCCGAGGCGAGGACCTTGCTGGTTCAAACGGTGAAGGCGATGTCAGTCGAAGATGCGCTGCAGATCGTGCGTGGGCCGGACAACGCCGTCACAGCCTTCTTCGAGCGCAAGACCCGATCGCCACTGGGCGAAAGATTCCTGCCCATCGTCACACGGGCCACCGAGCGTGTGGCGCTGGCGCGCAAGTTCAACGCGGTGGCCGGCAGGGCGGCGAAGATGGGGCTGCTCAAGGGCGATGACGCGAATGTGGAGCGTTACGTCACCGGCAAATCGCTCGACGGGCTCTACCTGATGATCGGCGAGGAAGAGCGCAAGATCAGACAGGACCCGGTGGGCACCGGCAGCGCCATCCTGCGCAAGGTGTTCGGGCGCTGAACCCTGTTCCGCTGAGCCCTGTTCATCAGCGCCGACGCGACAGCTCGATGATCAAAGCCGCGGGCAAGGCCTGCGCCAGGCCGTCCAGGCCAACCTTGGCGATCGCCGTGTCACCAGGCGCCACCGGTTCGAAGCCATGGCCCTGCGCAGCGATTTCGATGAAAGGCGGTGCGCCCGCTTCGCTGAGCAATGCGCGGCGCAACCGGTCCAGCGGTGCGCCGGCCAAGGTCGAGGCATAGACCACCGCGTGGGGCAGGCCATCGGCGCAGTAGTCGCGTGCGGCATCCACCGAGGTCACGTAGTCCACCATCAGGTCCAGGCCCTGCACTGCCAGCCGCACCTGGTTGCGGATGTCGCGGTCGGGGGCCATCACCAGCACCTGGCGGCCGGCCAGCAGGCGGGCGTCGGACGAGGTGGCCTGCACATCGGCGCCAGGCATGATCACCAAGCGCTCGAACAGCAGGGTCAGGGTCGTCTGCAGGCTGGTGGTGTCCAGCATCAGCTTCACGCCCAGCGCATCGGCGGCGAACTGCATCAAGTGCCAGGTCAGCGGCTCGCGGGCATCGGCGGCATGCGGCCGGCGTGAGAAGCGGCAGATCAGCACCGCTTGCGCCGCCGTGGTTCGGGTGTCCAGGCGCAGTTCGGCAGGGGTTAGCGCGCATTCGCTGCACCAGTCCAGCATCGCGCGCAGCAGCGTGCTGATGAGGCTGGTGTCGCCCATCACGGTGGCGTTGGACAGCGTGTCTTCGAATACGACGCTGGCCGCGCCGGCGGCCTGCCGGTGTTCGTCCAGCAACTCCAGTAGCGTGTGCGTCAGGTCCAGCGGCTCCTGCACCTGGCGCACCAGGCCGGAGGCCAGGCGGGCCAGTTGCTGGCCGAGGATGCCGATGCGCCGTGCATGCGCCACTTCTTCGGCGAGGGTTCGCAGTTCTTCGGCTGACAGGCTGTGGCCGGCGACCAGGTCATTCACCCGCTCCAGCGCACGGGTCAAAGGCGCTGCCACCTCTGCGGCCACCTGGCCCACGATGTCGTGCAACGTGGCGGTGCGGGCCGGTGAATCGGTGGTCTTCATGCCAAGCTCCATCGGAGGGCGATCAGAAAGTGGTGAACGGGGATGCCGATGCTGGGTTCGCGACAGGGGGGTGTCCACCCCGTGCGTCCGGGGGGCATGTGCGAAGCCGTTAAATATGTCACGAATCGAAAGGATGGCGCTGTCGAGATAATCAGCCCCCCATGTTTGCCGGTCGCCACCGTTCCGCCCTGGGTCTGGCCTTGAGCCTGGCCACGCTGCTGGCATGCTCTCCGGCGATCGACTGGCGCGAGATGCAGCCTGAAGGCGCGCACCTGCGCATGGCCATGCCCTGCCGGCCGGCAAGCCACCAGCGCAGCGTGGCACTGGCCGGCGCACCGGTGGCGATGACTTTGCTGGCCTGCCAGATCGAAGGCGGGACCTTCGCGGTGGCTTTCGCTGAACTGGACGACCCGGCTCGTGTCGGGCCGGCCTTGGTGGCCTTGATCGAGGCAGCCCGTTCCAACGTGCGGGGGCAGGCCGTGACACTGTCGCCGGCCCAGGTGCGGGGCATGACGCCGCAGCCGGCGGCGCAGCAATGGCGCATGAACGGCACCTTGCCTGACGGCCGAGCGGTGGTGTCGCAGGGGGTGGTGTTTGCGCACGGCATGCGGGTCTACCAGGCCACGGTGGTGGGTGAACGGCCTGGCGACGACGCGGTCCGCAACTTCCTGGATGCGCTGGCGGTGCAACCGTGAGCGACGGTCCAGACGCGAGCGGGGGCTCGCTGCCTGGCCGGCTTGCCGCCACGATGTTCCTGGCCTTCGCCTTTGCTTATTTTTTCTCGGCGCTGCTGCGTGCTGTCACTGCCACGCTGGCGCCTGTCTTCAGCGATGAGTTGCGATTGAGCGCCGGCGAGTTGGGGCTGCTGGCCGGCGCGTATTTCCTGGGCTTTTCAGCGATGCAATTGCCCTTGGGCAGTGCGCTGGACCGCCATGGACCCAAGCGGGTCTTGTTGGTGCTGTTGTCGGTCGCGGTGATCGGCTGCGCCGCGTTCGCGGCATCGACCAGCTTCGTGCATCTTCTGCTGGCACGCCTGTTGATCGGCCTGGGTGTGTCGGCCTGCCTGATGGCGCCCTTGACCTGCTACCGCCATCACCTGGGCCAGGCCGCGCAACTGCGCACGAACTCGTGGATGCTGATGACCGGCTCGCTGGGCATGCTGTCGTCGACCCTGCCGGTGCAGTGGCTGTTGCCGGTGTTGGGCTGGCGCGGCCTGTTCGCTGCCGTGGCGGGCCTGCTGCTGCTGGCCATGGTGCTGATCCACGCGCTGGTGCCGGCGGATGGTGCCCGGTCGCCGGCGCCGGCGCCGGCGACAAGCGGCTACCGCGACGTGTTCATGCACCCGGTCTTCGTGCGCATGGCGCCGCTGGCCTTCTTTTGTTACGGCGGCCTGCTGGCCCTGCAATCGCTGTGGATCGGCCCCTGGCTCACGCAGGTGGCGCAGCTCAGTGCGGGAGACGCGGCGCGGGGCCTGTTCGCTGTCAACCTGAGCATGCTGCTGGCCTTTCTGGGCTGGGGCCTGGTGATGCCGCGTCTGGTGCACGCTGGTTGGACCGCCGAGCGCATCATCGGTCGGGCTTGGCCGCTGGGCGTTTTGTGCCTGGGCTTGATCATCGGCCTGGGGCCGGCCGCAGGGGCCTGGGGCTGGGCGCTATGGTGCGTCTTGACCAGCGTGGTGTCCTTGAGCCAACCCGCGGTGGGGCAGGCGTTTCCGCCGGCGCTGGCCGGTCGGGCGCTGTCGGCGTTTAACCTGGTGATCTTCGCGGGGGTGTTCGCGTTGCAATGGGGCATCGGCTTGTTGATCGATGGTCTGCGGCTGGCAGGCTGGTCGCCGGTCGTGGCCTTCCGTACCACCTTCGGCTTGTTGCTGCTGTGCTGCCTGGTGTCGTTTCTGTGGCTGCGTTGGTACGGTGCCTCCCGCGGCGACACGACGCGCGCCACTGCGGCAAGCTCATAATCGTTGCCGCCCTCCCTCATCACCATGCCCCATCTGCTCGTCATTGCCCACACCCCGCTGGCCAGCGCATTGCAGGCCGTGGCAGCGCACCTGTTTCCGGAAGCAGCTGCCGGCATGGCCGTCTGCGATGTCGATGCGGACCAGGCGCCCGAGGCCGTCGAACAGCAGGCCGCAGCCTTGCTTGCATCCTTCGGTGAGGCCGAAGTGCTGATCCTCACCGATGTGTTCGGCGCGACGCCCTGCAACGTGGCCCGGCGGCTGGGCGACAGGGTGGGCGTCCGGGTGTTGGTGGGGGTCAACGTGCCGATGCTGTGGCGGGCACTCGGGCATCTTCAGGAGCCCTTGGACAAAGTGGCTGCGCTGGCCGTGGCCGGTGCCACGCAGGGCGTGATGCAGCTCGCCAACTCACGCCCGCAGAACCAGGCCCAGAAACCTGCGAACCATGATCCGGACATCCATCAGCATCAGCAATAAGCTCGGCTTGCATGCCCGCGCATCGGCCAAACTCACCAAACTTGCCGGAGGCTTTCAGTGCGAAGTGCACATGAGCCGCAATGGCCGCCGCATCAACGCCAAGAGCATCATGGGCGTGATGATGCTGGCCGCCGGCATGGGGGCCGAGATCGAGATCGAGACCGACGGCGCGGATGAGGAGGCGGCGATGGCCGCTCTGCGCACATTGATCGACGACAAGTTCGGCGAGGGCCAGTGAGCGTGCGGAATCGGCCCCGGCCGGGCTGAGGATGTACCCCTTGGTTGGCGGACCACGCAGTCTGAGCTGCCGGCGCCGTGTGCCGTTCAACGGCCGAGGAAGTGGCGGCGATAGCGCGCAGGAAGATCGGCCAGGCGCATCATCATCGGCAGGTCGGCCGTGTTGAAGTCGGGATCCCAGGCCGGCGGTCCCAGCACCTTCGCGCCGCAGCGCAGGTAGCCCTTGATCAAGGCGGGCGCCTCGACCTCATGATGGCGCTCCAACTGGTCCACCGGCAAGGGCAGCCGCGGCCGAACCTGGTACTCAACATCTGCCAGATGAGTCTGGCGCAGGCGCTCCCACAGGCTGGCAGCCACATGGCCGCCGTCCCGCATGCCGACGCTGGCGCAGCCGATCATCGTGTGCAGGGCATTGCGGTGCATGAATTCCGCCAGCGCCGCCCACAGCGCAAGGATCACACCGCCGCTACGCCAATCCGGATCGACGCAGGACCGGCCCAGTTCCACCATGCCGCTGCGCAGGCTGCGCAGCCTGGTCAGGTCGAACTCGGTTTCGCTGTACAGCCCGCCCGCGCGCACCGCTGCCCAGGGCGTCAGCACGCGGTAGGTGCCGATGACGCGACCCGGGCGGCGGTCGTCATCGGTGGTGCGCACGAGCAGGTGTTCGCAGAAGCGGTCGAACACATCGGCATCGTGCCCTGGTGGCGTGCCGGCCATCGGCGCCAGCCGCGCACCCATTTCGTCCGCGAACACGCGGTAGCGCAAGCGCTGCGCGGCGCGCACTTCGTCAAGATGCCGCGCCCAGACCACCTCGATGGCGGCTTGCGCGTGTCGCTGCGGCGTGGCGGTGAAGCCGGTGATCGGCAATGTGGGGGTCGGCAGTTCCATGGCGGGCCGTTGGCGGTGGCAACAGACCCCGATGCTGTTCGGCGGCGGTGACGCAGCCGTGAAAGTCGCATGACCGTTCGATGATGGCGGCTGCCAACGGCGCTGAGGCGATCGCCTGAATTGCACTGCTAAAGTCAGCGCATGAGCATCCAAGTCTTCGGGCTCCCGGTATCGCGCGGCATTGCCATCGGCCGGGCCGTGCTGGTCGCTTCCAGCCGCGTCGATGTGGCGCACTATTTCGTCGAGCCGGAGCGCGCCGAGGAGGAAATTTCGCGATTGCGCCATGCCCGCGATGCCGTGGCCGGCGAGTTGACGGCGCTCAAGCGCGACCTGCCCAGCGACGCACCGGGCGAACTGGCGGCACTGCTGGACGTGCACCTGATGCTGTTGCACGACGAAACGCTGGCCGACGCCACCAAGCACTGGATCCAGGATCGTCACTACAACGCCGAATGGGCCGTCTCCGCCCAGACAGAAGTGCTGGCGCGACAGTTCGACGAGATGGAAGACGAGTACCTGCGCGAGCGCAAGGCCGACATCGAACAGGTCGCCGAACGACTGCTCGGCGCGCTGGCCAAGGAACACCCCCGCATCCCGCTGGCCGGCGGCGCCCGCGACTTTGCCGGCGAAGACCCGCTGGTGCTGGTGGCCAACGACATCGCCCCCGCGGACATGCTGCAGTTCAAAGGTAGTGTGTTCACCGGCTTTGTCACCGACGTCGGTGGACGCACGTCGCATACCGCGATCGTTGCGCGCAGCCTGGACATTCCTGCCGTCGTCGGCGCGCGGGAGGCCAGCCGACTGGTTCGACAGGACGACTGGCTGGTCATCGATGGCGACGCCGGAGTCGTGGTGGTCAACCCTTCACCGATCGTGCTCGAGGAATACCGCTTCCGCCAGCGTCAGAGCGAACTTGAGCGTGCGCGACTGGACCGCTTGCGGCACATGCCCTCGGTCACGGTGGACGGCCAGGCCGTCGAGTTGCTGGCCAACATCGAACTGCCCGGTGATGCATCGGCGGCCCTGGCGGCCGGCGCTGTGGGTGTTGGGCTGTTTCGCAGTGAGTTCCTGTTCATGAACCGCGACGGCAGCCTGCCGGACGAGGACGAGCAGTTTGAAGCTTATCGGGCCGCGGTCCAGGCCATGAATGGATTGCCGGTGACGATCCGCACGGTCGACATCGGGGCGGACAAGCCGCTGGACAGGCTCACCGTGCACGAATTGCGGCACGAGCACGCGCTCAATCCAGCGCTGGGTTTGCGTGCCATACGCTGGAGCTTGTCGGAGCCGGCGATGTTCCGCCAGCAGCTGCGGGCCATCTTGCGTGCCAGCGCCTATGGCAAGGTCCGGCTGCTGATCCCGATGGTGGCCCATCGCAGCGAGATCATTGCAACCGTCGAGGCGCTGGCGAGGGCGAAACAGCAGCTGAAGGACAGGGCGCAGCCTTTCACCGAGGTGGAGCTTGGCGCGATGATCGAAGTGCCTGCGTCGGCGATGACGCTGCCGATGCTGCTGAGGTACTTCGATTTCGTCTCGATCGGCACCAATGATCTGATCCAGTACACGCTGGCCATCGATCGTGCGGACGAAGCGGTCGCCCATCTTTACGACCCCTGGCATCCCGCTGTGCTGCGCCTGATCGCCGACGTGATCGGCACTGCTATCAAGGCCGGCAAACATGTGAGTGTGTGCGGGGAGATGGCGGGTGACGTCGCCTTCACGGAATTGCTGCTGGCGATGGGCCTGCGCAGCTTCTCGATGCATCCGGCGCAGCTGTCGCTGGTCAAGCAGCGCATCCTTCGTGCAGACAGCATGCGGCTGGCGTCCAACCTCGGCACCGTCCTGGCCAGCGACGACCCGGCAACAGAGTGGCAACGCCTGGCTGTCCGCGCGTCTGATCGCCGCGCAGCCACCAACTGAGGGCGATCGCGCGCAACACTTGCGCGCAACCGGCAAATCGCTGCTATAGTCGTGGGCTTCGCTGCTTCGACACCTTATTGGTTCTCAAGGCAGAGAGCAGCGAAGAAAGCCAGAGCGCTTTACACGGACAAAAAGTCGTGCAAGAATCTAAGGCTTCGCTCAGCAAGAAGGCGCCAACAAACGGCGCAGACAAGCAAAGCGAAAAGATGGTTGACAAGGTTTAAATACTCGCGTCATAATCCCATCTCTGTGCTGACAGTGAGTCAGCTACGCCGAAAGGCGATGCTCTTTAACAACAAACAGCCGATAAGCGTGGGCGTTTGAAGGCGAGTGCCAAAGAGGCTAGCGGGTAAAACCGTGAATCTCGATGGTCTTCTGACCTTAAACGCTCATGGAAGTGAAGTTCACTTCAATTCTTTGAGCAAAATTTCAAGATCGAACTGAAGAGTTTGATCCTGGCTCAGATTGAACGCTGGCGGCATGCCTTACACATGCAAGTCGAACGGTAACGCGGGGCAACCTGGCGACGAGTGGCGAACGGGTGAGTAATATATCGGAACGTGCCCAGT
>NZ_DATILJ010000250.1:0-2045 GCF_035476535.1 Aquabacterium sp. | reverse complement strand
GCCGCTGAAGCTCAAGGGCCGCGTCCACGCCTTCGAGGCGCAGCTGGCGCGGGCGCACACGAAGCGCAAGCTCAAGTTCACGCTGCCCGGGCCGATGACCATCATCGACACCGTGGCCGACCAGTTCTATGGCGACAAGGTCAAGATGGCCTTCGCGTTCGCCGAGTTGCTGAACCAGGAGGCTCTCGCGCTGCAGGCCGATGGCGTGGACATCATCCAGTTCGACGAGCCGGCCTTCAATGCCTACATGAAAGACGCGGCGGATTGGGGCGTGAAGGCGCTCGAGCGCGCGGCGCAGGGCCTCACCTGCACGACGGCCGTGCACATCTGCTACGGCTACGGCATCCAGGCCAACGTCGACTGGAAGAAGTCGCTGGGCGAGGAGTGGCGGCAGTACGAGCAGATCTTCCCCGCGCTGGCAGCGAGCTCGATCAAGCAGGTCAGCCTGGAGTGCTACCACTCGCACGTGCCGCCCGATCTGATGAAGCTGCTCGATGGCAAGGACGTGATGGTCGGCGTGATCGACGTCGCCAGCGACGAGATCGAAACGCCGGAACAGGTCGCCGAGACCATCGGCCGGGCACTGCAGTTCGTGCCGAAGCAGCGCCTTTTCCCGTGCACCAACTGCGGCCTGGCCCCGATGGACCGCGATGTGGCGATGAAGAAATTGCAGGCGCTGGCGCAGGGCGCCGAGCTGGCCCGCCGGAGGCACGCCTGATGGCCCGCTTGAACCGTTCAGCGTTGGCGCGGCTGCGCGCGACGCTGCAATCGCACATCGACCGGCAGCGCATCCCCGGCGCGATCGCCGTGGTCGCATTGGGTGGGCACGTGGAACTGTTCGAGGCACTGGGCCGGCAAGACCCGCAGGCGGGTGCGGCGATGAGGGACGATGCGATCTTCCGCATCTACTCCATGACCAAACCGATCGTCTCGCTGGCCACGCTGATCCTGGCGGAAGAGGGTGGCTTGCAGTTGGCCGACCCGGTGTCGAAGTACCTGCCCGAGTTTGCAAACCAGCAGGTGGCGGTGGAAGAGGGCGGCGCCGTCCGGCTGCAGCCGTCGCGGCGTGATGCCACGGTGCATGACCTGCTGCGGCACACCGCGGGCCTCACGTACGAGTTTCTCGGCAGCAATGCCGTGCAGCGGCAGTACGAGGCCGCCGACATCACGAACCGCTCACGCACCAGCGCCGAGTTCTGCAAGGTCCTCGCGGCGATGCCGTTGGCCGACCAGCCGGGCACCCGCTGGCAGTACAGCCGCGCGACCGACGTGCTGGGCGCGCTGATCGAGGCGGCGGCGGGGCAGCCACTGGGCGCCTTGCTGCAGCAGCGCGTCCTGGGGCCGCTGGGCATGAAGGACACCGCTTTCGCCGTGCCGCAGGACCAGTGGCATCGCACCGCGGAACCTTTCGCCAACGACCCGGACTCGGGCGACGCGGTGGTGATGATGGACGGCCGCGAAGTGCCGAAGTTCGAATCGGGTGGCGGCGGGCTGCTGTCCACCGCGGCCGACTACACGCGCTTCCTGCAATTGATGCGCAACCGGGGCTCGCTCGAAGGCACGCGGCTGGTGTCGCGCAAGACCATCGAGTGGATGACGGCCGATCATTTGGGCGCAGTCCCCGCCAATGGCGACCTGCTGCTGCCCGGCTATGGCTTCGGCCTGGGTTTTTCCGTACGCACGCATGCGGGCTTGGCCCCACAGCCCGGGTCGGTCGGCCAGTACTTCTGGAGCGGCATCGGCGGCACCTCCTTTTTCGTCGACCCGGCCGAAGACCTCTTCGCCATGCTGCTCACGCAGGCGCCGAACCAGAGAATTTTCTTTCGCAACCTGTACCGGCACCTGGTCTATGCAGCAGTGGACTGATTGCAGCTGTGACTGATTGGCCTTGGCGCATGGCGCCGGGTGGTGGTACGCTAACGCCATGGCCAACGACCCCTCCACGGCGCCCTGGAAGCACGATGGTGTGCGCGTCATCCCGGGCAACCAGCTGGATGCCAACACCGCGCAGACACCCGGCATGGACCGCAAGGCGGCGATCAATT
>NZ_DATILJ010000249.1:0-2991 GCF_035476535.1 Aquabacterium sp. | reverse complement strand
CGCCGGCCCGGGGGCCCTCATCAGATTGCACGGTGTAGGCCCATCCGGGCTGAGGCACACTCGCGCTCGCCAGGCCTTGCGCGATGGCAGCGCATGCCGGCGCACCGAGAGGACCCGATCAATGCGGCAGGAACAGACCTTGTCTCCGTCCGTCTGGCTGGCCAGCGGGCCGATCTCGATCGCCAACCCGTCGGTGGTGCTGCAGACCTTTCGCGCCGGCACGGCCAAGGTGGTGCGCTTCATCGGGCCGCACCGGCTGTACCGCGCCGCCGGCTGGGATGCCAAGAGCGGGCGCATGGCCTCGGCCTACGGCAGCTGGTGGTCCGATGAAAACGCGCTGGTGCAGATCGCCGCCCGCATCGAGCGCTTCGAGGGTTTCCTGCCGCCTGAATTGCTGAAGCGGGCCTGGCCCGCGCAGTACCGCGGCGCCGCCGCGCTGTGCGAGGACTGGAACGACATGCGCGAGATGTTCCGCCTGGACCTGCCGGCGCGTGAAGAGCTCACCGGCGTGGTCGGCCTGGCGGCCGAACAGCCGCAGCGCTCGACGATGGATCCCGCGCAGCGCCGCACGCCGATGCTGCCCGGCGGCGGCGAGCAGGTGTACTTCAAGCGCACGGCTTCGCTCAGCGCGATCAATCCGCTGTGGGTGTACGCCGAGCACCTGTGGTGAGCTGGCGCTTCGCCAAGCGCGCGCTGCTGTTCTTGGGCGTGTCACTGCTGGTGCTGGCCCTGGCGGTGGCCGGCTGGCTGACCTGGCAATTGCACAGCCGGCCCAGCCTGGCGCCTTATGCCGACCGCTGGTTGCCGGCCCTGCCGGCGGGGGCGCAGGCGCCGGTGCGCATGACGTTTCTCGGCGTCTGCACCGTGCTGCTGGACGATGGCGAGACCGCGATCCTGGTCGACGGCTTCTTCACCCGGCCGCCCGCGCGCAGCGTGGTGTTCGGCCGCATCGCGCCGGACCGCGAGATCATCGCCCGCGCGCTGGCCCGTGCCGGCATCACCCGGCTGGCGGCCGTGATCACCGTGCACTCGCACTACGACCACGCGATGGATGCGCCCGAGGTCGCGCGGCAGACCGGCGCGCTGGTGGTGGGGTCAGCCTCCACTGCCAACATCGCGCGCGGCTGGGGCCTGCCCGAGGACCGCATCCGTAGTGTGGCCGATGGCGACCGGCTGCGCTTCAGCCGCTGGCAGATCGAGATCATCGGCTCGCGCCATGCGCCGACCGCGGTGACCGGCGGCAGCATCGATGCGCCGCTGAAGCCGCCGGTGCGCGCCACGCGCTACGCCGAAGGCGGCAGCTTCTCGCTGATGCTGCGCAACGGCGAACGGACGATGCTGGTGCAGGGCTCGGCCGGCTTCGTGCCGGGCAAGCTGCAAGGACAGCGGGCCGACGTGGTGCTGCTGGGCATTGGCGCGCTTGGCCAGCAAGACGATGCCTACCGCGCCGCCTACTGGCACGAGGTGGTCACGACCACCGCGCCGCGCCGCGTGATCCCCATCCACTGGGACGATTTCCTGCTGCCGCTGGACCAGCCCTTGCAGCCCGCGCCGCGCTTGATCGATGACTTCGACCGCTCGATGCGATTCCTCATCGAGCGCGGCCGCGGCAGCCAGGTGGACGTCAAGCTGGCGCCGGCCTGGGGGGTGGTCGACCCCTTCGCCGGGCTGCCACCGCCTGGGCCCGTGCGGTGAGCGGCCATGGGCGGCCATGGGCGGCCATGAGCGGCAGAATCGCCGGCCATGGACACCGCCCTCTGGACCCATGTGTTTTTCAGCGCCACCGCCGGCGGCATCGGCCTGGTGGCCTGGCGCCTGCGGGCCGAAGCGGTGCGTGCGCGGCATGAACACGCGGTTCGCGAGCATGTCTTCGGCAGCCACTTGTTCGACAAGCTGGTCGCCAAGCACCCGCAGCTGACGCTGAAGGACTGCCACCTGGTGGCGCGCGCCTTGCGCCAGTTCTTCCTGGCCTACCTGAAGTGCGGCCGCGGCCCTGTCGGCATGCCCTCGCGCGTCGTCGACGACCTGTGGCACGAATTCATCCTGGACACCCGCAGCTACGCGCGCTTTTGCGAGCAGGCCTTCGGCGCCTACTTCCACCACCAGCCCGCCACCGGCATGGGCCGCGGTGCCGATGCCACGGCCGGGCTGCGCAACACCTGGCGCTGCGTGTGCCTGGAAGAGAACATCAACCCGATGAAGCCGACCCGCATGCCGCTGCTGTTTGCGCTGGACGACAAGCTGAAGATCGTCGGCGGCCAGCACTTCACGCTGCCGCAGAAGACGGGTCGGGTGGCTTCGCAGGTCGGGCACTTCGGCGATCGGCGCAACGACAGCGGCGGCAGCAGTAGCACCACCACCAGCAGCAGCGATACCGGCAGCAGCCTGGCCTGTTCCGGCGGCGGCCTGCTGGGCGACTGCCGGGGCGACGGCGGCGGTGGCAGCAGCGAGAGCAGCAGCAGTTCGTCCTGCAGCGGCGGCTCCAGTTGCAGTGGCGGCTGCGGCGGCGGCGGTGGCGGGGACTGAGACCGGCGTTTCCCCGCAGCAACCCTGATCCGCCCCGGAACACCCCCTGGGATCCGGGCCCCGCGAAGCGGTGTCACCACCGGGCTTTCCCTCGGCGACATCGCCGGCGGAACACCGCAGCATCGCGGCTGTGGCGCGTTGTCATCGCCATGGGAGTCGGAACGCGTGGCCTTCGTGCAACTGGTGATTTCGGGCGTCGCGCTGGGCTGCATCTATGCGTTGATCGCGCTCGGCTTCGTGCTGATCTACAAGGCCACCGAAACAGTGAACTTCGCGCAGGGCGAGCTGATGATGCTGGGCGCCTTCGGTGGCCTGGTGCTGATGCAGACCGTGGGCCTGTCGTTCTGGCTGGCCGCGCCGCTGGCCGTGCTCGGCATGATGGCGCTGGGCATCGCGCTCGAACGCCTGGTGATCCGGCCCATCCTCGGCCAGCCGCAGTTCACGATCGTCATGCTGACCATCGGC
>NZ_DATILJ010000248.1:0-1881 GCF_035476535.1 Aquabacterium sp. | reverse complement strand
AGCGCCGAGTTGCAGATCGTGAGGCGGGCATTGGGTGACGTGCCGCTGGTGGGCTTCTTCGCGGGCGGCGAGATCGCCCGCCACCACCTGTACGGCTACACCGGCGTGCTGACGGTGTTCCGCTGATTCATGGGACGCCGGCCTTCACAGGGGTTGCCTGGCACCTGGGCTGCGGTGCGCTGGGCCATGCAGGCCGGCGCGGCCGGTGGGGGCACGTCGCGCCCGCGCCTGGCCTGGCGGGCCTTCGTGGCAACGATGGGACACCGCCCGGCCCTTCGCCGCTGGATGGAAGTCGTGTACGAGCTGCATTCGCGCGGCATCGTCGAAGATCCCCAAGCCGAATACCTGCGCGCGATCCGGCCCTATGTGCATCGCGGCACCGGTTTTGCCGATCGGATCGTCCAGCTCGTCGACCACATGGACTGGCTGGAAACAGCGTTCCATGCCAAGGCTTTCGAAACTGTGGCTTCGGGCCGGCCGCTGGTGCTGGCCGAGCTGGCGGCGCCGCGCGGCTACGACTTCATGCGGCTGCAGATCCAGCAGGCACCGCCGCAAAGCCCGGAAGGCGAACTGCTGCTCACGCTCAGCCTGCAGCGCTCGGCCGACGTGCAGCACAAGCCACAGCCCGTCGACGCCGGCGTGCTCGCGTTCAGCCGGTTTCGGGTGGATGGCGTTGCCTGCCTCGTGATCGGCGGCGTGCGCGGCCAGCGGCATCCGGTGGTACGTGTGAGCCCGATGGAAATCAGCCAGGCGCTTCAGGGCTGGAAACCGTCGGTGCTGATGATCCGGATGGCGCAGGAACTCGCACGCTACTGGGGCTTGCAGCTGATCGGGCTGGACCCGGCGGCGCACCGCCTGAACGGCTGGTCGTACAAATGGACAAGGCGTTACCGCCACGCGGCCAGGCGCATCTTCGGCAGCTACGACGCGTTGTGGCAGCACTTCGAGGCCACCAATGGCCCGCCGGGCTGGGTCATTGTCCCCATCAACTCCGATGAGAAGCTGGCGGCAACGGCGTTGTCGCCGGAGAAGCGCGCGCGCCAGACCCGCCGCGCCGACTACTGGATCCGCACCCGCAACCTGCTCCGCGCGCAGTTCAGGTTGCTGCTGCAGCGGCCGGGCCGCGAGGCGCGCTTGTCGCGAGTGACCGAGCAGCAGGCGCGCGACAGCGCGGCCGACAGCGTGCTCGAGTCGGACCTGTTTGCCGACGATGACCTGGTCGTGCCGTCCCGCGTGCTGGAGACCGGGCCCGGCACGCTGGTTTAGGGATTCGGCACCCTAGTACCCCCGCGCTCAGCGCTTGAGCGCGACGAACGCACCGAATTCCCAGCTGCGCATCGCCAGCAGCAGCGTGTAGCCCTCGCGGTCCTTGTCCGCCAGCTTCTGGTCGGCCTGGTGCTGCTGCGCGAAGTCCTGCGCCACACGCTGCATCCGTTCGAAGAAGGAGGGCGCGAGGCTGCGGCTGACCGACCCGTGCACCAGCAGCACGCCTTCGCCCAAGCCGTCGAAGCCGCCCGAGAAGTAGTCAAGCACCGCGTTCTCGCGGAAGTAGTTCATCACCGGGCCGTGCGCGCGCCACCTGAAAGTCTTCGCCAGCTTGAGCCGGTAACGATTGAGCGGCCGCAGCTGGATGATGCCGATGCGATCGAGCTGCACGAAGTACTTGATGCACTCGGCCTCGGTCAGCCGGTAGTAGCCGACGATCTGCTCGAGCGTCCATTGCGAGAGCACGCACAGCGCGCACAGCAGCAGCTTCTTGTCGGCCACCACGGCCCGCTCCTGCTCCTGCGTCATTTCCTTTAGCAGGGGCTGAGCGTCCGCTACGCGCCGCGCGAGTTCCGCGAAATCCAGCTTGAGCGCGCGGCAGATCGCATCGATGCG
>NZ_DATILJ010000247.1:0-29544 GCF_035476535.1 Aquabacterium sp. | reverse complement strand
GTTACTCGATGATCTTGGCGACGACGCCGGCGCCGACGGTGCGTCCACCTTCACGGATGGCGAAGCGCAGGCCCTCTTCCATCGCGATCGGGTTGATCAGCTTGACCGTGATGCTGACGTTGTCGCCCGGCATCACCATTTCCTTGTCCTTCGGCAACTCGACCGCACCCGTCACGTCCGTCGTGCGGAAGTAGAACTGCGGCCGGTAGTTGTTGAAGAACGGCGTGTGGCGGCCGCCCTCTTCCTTCGACAGCACATAGATCTCGGCCGTGAAGTGCGTATGCGGCTTCACGCTGCCCGGCTTGCACAGCACTTGGCCGCGCTGCACGTCTTCACGCTTGGTGCCGCGCAGCAGGATGCCCACGTTGTCACCCGCCTGCCCCTGGTCCAGCAGCTTGCGGAACATTTCCACGCCGGTGCAGGTGGTCTTTTGCGTCGCAGCGATGCCGACGATCTCGATTTCTTCGCCGACCTTGATCACGCCGCGCTCGACACGACCGGTCACCACAGTGCCGCGGCCCGAGATCGAGAACACGTCTTCCACCGGCATCAGGAACGCGCCGTCGATGGCACGCTCGGGCGTCGGGATGTAGCTGTCCAGCGCGTCGGCCAGCTTCATGATGGCCTGCTCGCCCAGCTCGCCCTTGTCGCCTTCCATCGCCAGCTTCGCGCTGCCGTGGATGATCGGGGTCGCGTCGCCGGGGAAGTCGTACTTGTCCAACAGTTCGCGCACTTCCATCTCGACGAGCTCGAGCAGTTCGGCGTCGTCGACCATGTCGCACTTGTTCAGGAACACGATGATGTACGGAACACCCACCTGGCGGGCCAGCAGAATGTGCTCACGCGTCTGGGGCATCGGGCCGTCGGCGGCCGAGCACACCAGGATCGCACCGTCCATCTGCGCGGCGCCGGTGATCATGTTCTTCACATAGTCGGCGTGGCCCGGGCAGTCAACGTGCGCGTAGTGGCGGTTAGCCGTTTCGTACTCGACGTGCGCGGTGTTGATCGTGATGCCGCGCGCCTTTTCTTCCGGCGCCGCGTCGATCTGGTCGTAGGCCTTGGCCTCGCCGCCGAACTTCGATGCCAGCACCGAGGTGATCGCCGCCGTCAGCGTCGTCTTGCCATGGTCCACGTGTCCAATCGTGCCCACGTTCACGTGCGGCTTGGTCCGCTCGAATTTGCCTTTTGCCATGTTGCGCGCTCCTCGCGATCAAACAGGAATGACGATAAGAATAGGGTGGTGCCCATGGCGCGGATCGAACGCGCGACCTCTCCCTTACCAAGGGAGTGCTCTACCACTGAGCCACATGGGCATCGACACAGGTTTGGGCACGCCATCGAACCCAAACCTGTAGCGACCTGAACATCAACCTCGCTTCAACCAAGCGCTGGAGCGGGAAACGGGAATCGAACCCGTGTCATTAGCTTGGAAGGCTAAGGTTCTACCATTGAACTACTCCCGCCTGACCGACCCACCGCAGGCCAGCGCCCAAGCCTGCAGTGGTTCCAAAAAACGTTCGCTGTGGTGGAGGAGGCTGGATTCGAACCAGCGTAGGCGTAAGCCAACAGATTTACAGTCTGCCCCCTTTAGCCACTCGGGCACCCCTCCGCAGCGAACTCAAGACTATAGCAGGTTTCGTTGCCCGGGCAATGCACCTGGCACACCGACCCACACCCCGCATCCTCACACCCCGTCAGCGCGACCAGTCGATGCCGACCGCAGTGTCCGGCTGCGCGGCCAGGAAAGCATTGGCCTGGCCGAAATGCCCACAGCCAATGAATGGCAGCGGCGGCCGGCGCGCCGACAGCGGCGAAGGGTGATTGGCCCGCAACACCTTGTGGCGGCCAGTACCAGCAGCCTCGATCAGCGCCGCCTTGGCCTGGGCATGTGCCCCCCACAGCAGATAGACCTTGGCCCCCGGATCGTTCGCCGTCGCCTCGATCAGGTGGTCGGTCAGAGCCTCCCAGCCCTGGCGCGCATGCGAAGCGGGCTGCCCGTCCTCGACGGTGAGCGAAGTATTCAACAGCAACACCCCTTGCTGCGCCCAGCCACCGAGATGACCGCTCTGCCCCCGCTCGACACCCAGGTCCCGGGCCAGCTCGACCATCATGTTGCGCAGACTGGGTGGCAGGCGCACGCCAGCCGGCACCGAAAACGCCAAACCCTCGGCCTGGCCGGCGCCGTGGTATGGATCCTGGCCCAGGATCACAACTCGCACGGCACTGCGCGGCGTCAGCGCCAGGGCTCGGAGCACCTGGGCCGGGTAGATCACCGCCCCGGCCTGCCGGCGTGCCTCGACAAAGGCCAGCAAGCGCTGGCCGGCCGCTGTGTGTCGCCACGCGTCGACCACGGGCCGCCAGTCCGGCGGCGCGCGGTCCAGCACCGCGGCCAAGGGCTCGGCCAATTGGTTCAACACCGTCATCCGAACAGCGCCGCCAGCGCCGCACCGGGGTCGTCGGCACGCATGAAGACCTCGCCGACCAGGAAGGCGCTCACCTGGTGCGCTCGCATGCGCTGCACATCGGCGGGCCCGACGATGCCCGATTCGGTGACCAGCAACCGATCGGCCGGCACCTGCGACAGCAGGCCCAGCGTGGTGTCCAGAGACACCTCGAAGCTGCGCAGGTTGCGGTTGTTGATGCCGATCAGCGGCGTCTTGAGCGCCAGCGCGCGCTGGAGCTCCACGCCATCATGAACTTCGACGAGCACATCCATGCCCAGGCCGAACGCGCAGGATTCCAATTCCGCCATCAGGCCGTCGTCGAGGCAGGCGGCGATCAGCAGGACGCAATCGGCCCCCATCGCCCGCGCCTCGTAGACCTGGTAGGCATCGACCATGAAGTCCTTGCGCAGCACCGGCAGCGCACAGGCCGCACGCGCCTGCTGCAGGTAGGCCACGCTGCCCTGGAAGAACGATTCATCAGTCAGCACGCTGAGGCAGGCCGCGCCATGTCGGGCGTAACTGACGGCGATCTCGGCGGGCATAAAGTGCTCGCGGATCACGCCCTTGCTCGGGCTGGCTTTCTTGATCTCGGCAATCACTGCCGGCTGACCAGCGGCCAGCTTGGCCCGCAGCGCGGCGGCGAAGCCTCGAGTGCCAGGCTGTGCCTCAGCCTCGGCGCGCAAGGACGCCACATCGCGCCGCGCGCGTGCGGCAGCCACTTCCTCGTGCTTGACGGCAACGATGCGTTGAAGGATGTCGGACATGGGAAAAACTCGCTTCAAAGAAGGCCGGCGTCAAACCGTCAAACCCTCGCGGCCGACCTGCAGGCGCCGGGCCAATACGTCGGTCAGCGCACTGAGCACGCGGTGGTCGCCCAGGCGCACCGGCCCGGGGGTTTGAAACAAGCGGGCGACACGGCCGCGCTGCGCGTGGCGCAGGTCGATCGCCAGGCTGCGCTTGCGGTCGCCTGCGGTGCAGACGAGGCTGTAGTCATCGCCACCGATCTGCACTGGCTCGCCCGCAAGGCCCACCGGCGTGATCAAGCGGTGCTGGAGATCGAGCTGCCAGCCGCTGTCCATGTGGCGCCGCGTCAGCTGGATCAGCATGCCAAGCAGGATCATCGCCAACGCCAGCCAGCCCATGCCGAAGCCACCGCCGGTCGGCTGCGAACGCGCCCACCACAAGCCCGCGGCCAGGCCCAGCAAAGCCAGCGCGCTACCCACCCAGCCGGGCTCGATGCGCGGCAGGAACATCTCGTCCGCCTGCTCGGCCGCAGCGAGCAGATCGCGATAGCGCGGCGGCGCCTGGCCGAACAGCCGGATGGCCAGCGTGAGGCTCATGCAGCCACGCGAAACCGGTTGGTCACGGCAACGAACTGGCTCAACTTGGCCATCGCGGCCCCCGAGGCCACGGCCTCTCGGGCGCGCTTGACGCCTTCCACCACCGTCGAGGCAATGCCGGAGGCGTACAAAGCGGCGCCGGCGTTCAGCAGCACGATGTCGCGCACGGGGCCGTCCTCATTGGCCAGCGCACGCTGCACGCACTGCACCGATTCTTCCTTGTTGGCGACCCGCAGTACGCGCGAGTCGTAGACCGGCAGGCCGAAGTCGCTGGGGTGCACGACGTACTCGCGCACCTCACCGTTCTTCAGCTCGCCGACCATGGTTTCGCCGGACAGCGAGATCTCGTCCATGCCGTTCATGCCGTAGACCACCAGCACATGCTCGGAGCCCAGGCGCTGCAGCACGCGCACCTGAATGCCGACCAGATCGGGGTGGAATACGCCCATCAGCTGGTTGGGCGCATTGGCCGGATTCGTCAGCGGCCCGAGGATATTGAAGATTGTGCGCACCCCCAATTCCCGGCGCACCGGTGCGGCATGCTTCATCGATGCATGGTGATTCGGCGCGAACATGAAGCCCAGTCCAGTCTCGGCCAGGCAGGTGGCCACTTGCTCGGGCGTCAGGCCGATGTTGGCGCCCAAGGCTTCCAGCACGTCGGCGCTGCCCGAGGTCGACGACACGCTGCGCCCGCCATGCTTGGCGACCCGCGCGCCGGCCGCCGCGGCCACGAAGGCCGAGGTGGTGGAGATGTTGAAGGTGTGCGAACCATCGCCGCCGGTGCCGACGATGTCGACCAGGTGGGTGCGGTCGGGCACGTCCACCGGCGTCGCGAATTCGCGCATCACCTGCGCGGCCGCGGCAATCTCGCCGATGCTTTCCTTCTTCACGCGCAGGCCGATCGCAAACGCCGCGATCATCACCGGCGACATCTCACCGCTCATGATGCGGCGCATCAGCGCCAGCATCTCGTCGTGGAAGATCTCGCGGTGGTCGATGACGCGGGTCAGCGCTTCGGTGTTGGTGATGGTCATGGTTGAAGCTCCGCAATCAGAAGATGGCGCGCAGGATCTTGATCGCGCGTTCGATGTCGTCGGCCGAGACGTCCAGGTGCGTGACCAGGCGCAGCCGGTACAGCCCGGTGAACAGCAGCCCACGTTCGCGCGCGGCCTGGACCGCGGCCTTGCCATCCCGGTCGGGCGCCAGGTCGACGAAAACGATGTTGGTGTCCGGCGGCACCACCGTCACGCCGGGCAGGCCGGCCAGGCCTTCGGCCAGATGGCGGGCATTGGCGTGGTCGTCGGCCAGGCGCTCGACATGGTGGTCCAGCGCATGCTTCGCCGCGGCGGCCAGCAGGCCGGCCTGGCGCATGCCGCCGCCGGCCATCTTGCGCACGCGCCTGGCGCGCGCGATCAACTCGCGCGAACCAACCAAGGCCGAGCCCACAGGCGCGCCCAGCCCCTTGCTGAAACACACCGAAACGCTGTCGTAGAGATCGGCGATCTGCCGCGCCTGGTGGCAGGCGCTGCCGCCCTCCCGCTGGCTGGCGACGACCGCGGCATTGAACAGCCGCGCGCCATCGAGGTGGAACGCCAGGCCATGGCGGCGCGCCAGCTCGCCGGCGGCCCGCTGATAGTCCATGCCCAGCACCTGCCCGCCGGTGGTGTTCTCCAGGCACAGCAGCCGGGTGATCGCGAAATGCGGGTCGTCGGGCTTGATGCTGGCTTCGATATCGGCCAGCGCCATCGAGCCGTCGCGCTGCGGCGCGATCGGCTGCGGCTGGATGCTGCCCAGCACCGCCGCGCCGCCGGCTTCCCAGCGATAGGTGTGCGCCATCTGGCTGACGAGGTATTCCTCGCCGCGCTGGCAGTGACTCATCAGCGCACAAAGGTTGCTCTGCGTGCCGGTGGGCATGAACAGCGCGGCCTGCTTGCCGAGCAGTGCCGCCACATGGTCCTGCAGCGCGTTGACGCTCGGATCGTCGCCGAAGACGTCGTCGCCCAGCGGCGCTTCCATCATCGCGGCGCGCATCGCCGCCGTTGGTTGCGTGACGGTATCGCTGCGCAGGTCGATGGTCTTCATCGTACGGCCCCCATGACCAGAAAGTTGCGCAGCATCGCATGGCCGTGCTCGGACAGGATGGATTCCGGATGGAACTGCACACCTTCCAGTGGCGTCGGGCTGCCGGCCAGGTCACGGTGCCGCACGCCCATGATCTCGCCATCCTCCGAGGTGGCGGTGACCAGCAGCTCTTTCGGGCAGCTGTCGCGCTCGATCACCAGCGAGTGGTAGCGGACCACGCTGAACGCCTTCGGCAGTCCGGCGTAAACGCCTTGCTGGTCGGTCGTCAGCGTGCTGGCCTTGCCATGCATCTGGTGCTGGGCGCGCACTATTCGGCCGTCCAGCGCCGCGCCGATCGCCTGGTGGCCCAGGCACACGCCCAGGATCGGCAGCTTGCCGATGAAGGCCTGGATGGACGCCACGCAGATGCCGGCCTCGGCCGGTGAACAAGGCCCGGGCGACAGCACCAGGTACTGCGGTTTCAGCGCCGCAATGCCTTCGAGCGTGATTTCGTCATTGCGGTGCACCACCACCTCCTGACCCAGCTCGCCGAAGTACTGCACCAGGTTGAAGGTGAACGAGTCGTAGTTGTCGATCATCAGCAGCATGGTCAGAACCCCTCTTCCACCAACTCGGCTGCGCGGATCAGGGCCCGCGCCTTGTGCTCGGTTTCCTTCCATTCCATCTCGGGCACGGAGTCAGCGACGACCCCTGCCGCGGCCTGCACATACAGCGTGTTGTTCTGCACGATGCCGGTGCGGATGGCAATCGCCACGTCCATGTCGCCGGCATAGCTCAGGTAGCCGCAGGCGCCGCCGTAGATGCCGCGCTTGATCGGCTCCAGCTCGTCGATGATCTCCATCGCGCGGACCTTCGGTGCGCCCGTCAAGGTGCCGGCCGGGAAGGTGGCGCGCAGCACGTCCATGTTGCTCATGCCGTCCTTCAGCAGGCCTTCGACATTGCTGACGATGTGCATCACATGCGAATAGCGCTCGACGACGAAGGCCTCGGTGACCTGCACGCTGCCGGTCTTGGCGATGCGGCCGATGTCGTTGCGCGCCAGGTCGATCAGCATCAGGTGCTCGGCACGCTCTTTCGGGTCGGCCAGCAGTTCGGCTTCGACCTGCTTGTCCACCTCGGGCGACACCCCCCGCGGCCGGGTGCCGGCCAGCGGACGGATGGTGATCTTGTCGCCCTCGGTGGTGTGTTCGTGTCGCACCAGGATCTCGGGCGATGCGCCGACGATCTGGAAGCTGCCCATGTCGTAGAAGTACATGTAGGGGCTGGGGTTCAGCGAACGCAGCGCCCGGTACAGCGACAGCGGGCTTTCGGTGTAGCGCTTCTTCAGACGCTGGCCGATCTGCACCTGCATCATGTCGCCGGCGGCAATGTAGTCCTTGCTCTTGTTCACGGCCGCCAGGTAGTCCTCTTTCGAGAAGTCCCGCTCGACAGCGTAGGACGGGCCGCGCTTGACCGCCGGCGCGGTGACCGAGTAGCGCAGCTTGTCGGCCAGTTCGGCCAGCCGACGTTTGGCCTTGAAGTAGGCCTCGGGCTGGCCGGGGTCGGCATAGACGATCAGGTACAGCCGGCCCGACAGGTTGTCGATGACCGCCAGTTCCTCGGTCTGCAGCAGCAGGATGTCCGGCGTGTCCAGGCCGCCGGGCTTGGCCGTCTTGGCCAGCTTGGGCTCGATGTAGCGCACGGCGTCGTAGCCGAAGTAGCCTGCCAGCCCGCCGCAGAAGCGCGGCAGCCCGGGCCGCAGCGCGACGCGGAAGCGCTGCTGGTAGGCAGCGATGACGTCCAGCGGATTGCCGTCATGCGTCTCGACGACCGCGCCATCGGTGACGATCTCGGTCGAAAAGCCGGTGGCCCGCAGCAGCGTGCGTGCCGGCAGCCCGATGAAAGAGTAGCGGCCGAAGCGTTCGCCGCCGACCACCGATTCGAGCAGGAAGCTGTGCTTCTGACCGCCGGCCAGCTTCAGGTACAGCGAGAGGGGGGTTTCGAGGTCCGCAAACGCCTCGCTCAGCAAGGGAATGCGGTTGTAGCCCTGGGATGCCAGGCTCTTGAATTCAAGTTCTGTGATCACGGTGTCGGGGCTCCTTCCAGCCCTGCGCGGCGCCAGCGGCGCGCACGCCATCAAACGGTGCTGCGGTTCAGCAGGCCGGGTGGTGGAAACCACCCGCGGGAAGCCGTGAGGCACGTTCCGGACGGGTTCAGCAAGAGAAGCGGAAGCGGCCCGGCGGCCGGCGGCAAATCAGACGGCGACGGAACAGGGTCGCCAGGGCCAGGCTCCCCGGTCAGTCGACCTGATCGTCGTCAAGACGGTCTGTTTGCACGCGATGGACATGGCGGCGGAGTTTAGCAGCGGCTGGTGCACGAACACAAAACCAGCACGGAATCCGGCGTCCATCGCAGCCGAAACATCTGCATACTTCTTGGCCTGGCCGACGGCGCGATCGAATGCCGTCGCCACCCCTCAAGGACACCGTTGTGAAGTTCACCCTCAGATCCCCGCTGGCCGCGGCCGGCTTGTGCCTGCTGCTCGCCTTGCCTGCTGCAGCGCAGACCTTCGAGACCGCCGGCGTCAAGTACGACAGCAGCGCGCAAGTGGCCGGCAGCGCGCTGCAGCTCAACGGCGCAGGTATCCGCTACAAGGCCATCTTCAAGGTCTACACCGCCGGGCTGTACCTGAATGCCAAGGCCGGCACACCGGAAGCGGTGCTGGCCAACAGCGGGCCGAAGCGCATGCACATCGTGATGCTGCGCGACATCGACGCGAACGAACTGGGCAAACTGTTCACCCGCGGCATGCAGGACAACGCGCCGCGCGAGGAGTTCGTCAAGTCCATCCCCGGCACCATCCGCATGGGCGAGCTCTTCGCGGCGAAGAAGAAGCTCAGTGCCGGCGAGAACTTCAGCGTCGAGTACGTTCCCGGCTCCGGTACCACGGTACTGGTGAATGGCAAGTCTTCCGGCGAGCCGATTCGTGAGCCGGAGTTCTTCAACAGCCTGCTGCTGATCTGGCTGGGCAAATCGCCCGCGGACAGCATGCTGAAGGAGTCTCTGCTGGGCCGGCCGCCGAAGCGCTCAGAGAACTGAGCGCAGGTCCAAGGCATCGAGCCGGGCGATCACCGCATCGGCCCCGGCCGCCTCGGCGGGTTCGCCGTGGTTGTAGCCATAGCTGACCAGCACCACCGGGCAGCCTGCCGCACGCGCCGCGCGCGCATCGTTGCTGGAGTCCCCCACCATCAGCGTGCGCGCCGGCGTGCTGCCCAGCGCCTCGCAGGTGCGCAACAGCGGCAGCGGATCGGGCTTCTTGCGCGCGAAGGCATCACCGCCGAAGACCACGCTGAAGAAGCCGTCCAGGCCCTTGGCCACCAGCAGTGGTCGGGCGAATGCCGTGGGTTTGTTGGTCAGGCAAGCCAGCTTCAGGCCGGCCGCCGTCAATTGCCGCAAGCCTTCGGTCACGCCCGGGTAGACGGCCGAATGCCGGCCGTTCATCACCCGGTAGTGCTGCTGGTAGAGCGCCCAGGCCTGCGGGTAGAGCCCAGCGTCGGCCCCCACTTGCGCCAGCGTCGAGCGGATCAGGTGTTCCGAGCCCTTGCCCACCGTGCGCTCGATGAAGCCGCGGTCCACCGGCGGCAGCGCCAGTTCGCCCAGCACCGCGTTCAGCGCGGCCTCGAAATCACCGACGGTGTCGACCATCGTGCCGTCGAGGTCGATGATCGCCGCTTGCAGCTGCAGCGGCCCGGCATCACCGCGCAGCGGCATCAGGCGGCCAGTTCGCGCCGCATCGCATCGATCACCGCGCGGTAGTCCGGCTGGCCGAAGATCGCACTGCCGGCCACGAAGGTGTCGGCGCCGGCATCGGCCACGCGGCGGATGTTGTCGGGCTTGATGCCGCCATCCACCTCGAGCCGGATCTCGCGGCCGGTCTCGCGTTGGTGCGTGTCGATGATCTGGCGCAGCCGCTCGATCTTGCGCAGCGCACTGGGGATGAAGCTCTGGCCGCCGAAGCCGGGGTTCACGCTCATCACCAGCACCAGGTCGACCTTGTCGATGACCCATTCGAGCACGTCGATCGGCCCGGCCGGGTTGAACACCAGCCCGGCCTGGCAACCGGCCGCCTTGATCAGCTGCAGCGTGCGGTCGACATGCGTGCTGGCATCGGGGTGGAAGCTGATCAGGTCCGCGCCGGCCTTGGCAAAGGCCTGGGCCAGCGCATCCACCGGCTGCACCATCAGGTGCACGTCGATCGGCACCCGGCTGCCATCTGCGCGCACCGCATGCTTGCGCAGCGCCTCGCAGATCATCGGCCCGAAGGTCAGGTTCGGCACGTAGTGGTTGTCCATCACGTCGAAATGGATCCAGTCGGCACCGGCGGCGATGACATCTCTCACCTCCTGGCCCAGTTGCGCCAGGTCGGCGGACAGGATGCTGGGGGCGATGCGAAAACTGCGTGACATGGGGGTGTGGCCAACGGGGGGATGGGCGGATTTTCTCAGTCTTTCTAGAATGCCCTTCATGGCCCGCCCCGAACTCACCTGCACGGTTGCCGTGCGCCCGCTGCTGGAAGAGACCGATCCGGCCCAACAGCTCTACGGCTACGCGTACACGGTGACGATCCGCAACACCGGCAACGTGGCAGCGCAACTCATCGCGCGGCACTGGCTGATCAGCGATCACCGCGGCCAGGTGCAGCAGGTGCGCGGGCTGGGCGTGGTCGGCCACCAGCCGCTGCTGAAACCGGGCGAGCAGTTCGAGTACACCAGTTGGGCGCAGATCGCGACGCCGCAGGGCTCGATGCAAGGCACCTTCTTTTGCATCACCGACGACGCGCACTGGTTCGAAACGCCGGTGGCCGAGTTCGCGCTGGTCGATGCCGCGGCGCTGCACTGAATGAGCTTCTGCACGCCGGCTGAGTGGCGCCCCCGTTGAGCGCATGACGGAAGCCGTGTGGGACCTGACGGCGCTGCTCAACGCCGCCGATCCGAAAGCCGCGCGCCCCGAGCGCCACCTGTGGCTGGTGCGGCTGGTGGAATGGCTGCGCCATGGCGAAGACGAGCGCGAGCCCGGCGAAACGCCGCGTCCAGTGCTGCGGCTGAAGCACCTGCTGAATGTGCTGGAGCGCAACGCCAAACCGCGCGAGCGCATCGTCGCTCTGCTGGCGCGTTTCTGGCGCGAGACCGAACTGGCCACGCTGTTCGCCGACTTCGGTTTCACCGCGCGGCGTGACCTGTGGGGCGAGCTGGGCGAACGACTGAACCAGCGCTTCCTGCCCGCCACGCCCGACACCGACGACCTGGGCACGCTGTTCCAGCTGCTCTTCACCGACGACGCCGATGCCACCTGGCTACGCGCGATCGACGACGATACGCTGACCCGCCTGGCCGCGCTGTTTGCCAGGGCGCGTGCGGACGCGCCGTCCACCAAGCTCCGTGCCGATGCCCCGACCGAGGGCAGCGACTGGCGCGGCCCGCTGCTGCAGGCCATGACCTGGCTGGTCAGCGTGATCTGTGCCGCAGCCATCGCACCACCGCTGCGCCGGCGCATGAGCGCCGAGTTGCTGGTCGACCGGCCCTTCGAACAGCTGGTGCGGGCCGGCGAAGCGCTGGCCGATAGCGTGCGCAGCGCGCCGCCCGGCATCGCGCAACCCGAAGCCGCGCGCCAGCACGCCACCTACCTGCTGGCGCTGCTGGACCGCTGCCGTCGCGCGGCCGACAGCGTGACCGCCCACCTCGAAGAGCATGGCGTCTCGGTGCACATCGTCTTCGAGCTGGAGCAGCTGAACGCGCGCATCAGCCGCGTCGAGGCGGTGCTCGGCGTGCTGCTGTCGGAATCGCCGCAGCGCGAGTTGCAGACACTGCTGGCCGACCTGGTCGCCCTATCACGTGAAAGACGCAGCCTGCGCGCCTTGCTGGCGCGCCAGTATTCGCTGCTGGCGCGCAAGGTGGCCGAGCGCCATGCCGAGACCGGCGAGCACTACATCACCCGCACCCGCGAGGAATACCGCGACATGCTGCGCGCCGCCGGCGGCGGCGGCGTGGTGATTGCCGGCACCACGTTCGCGAAGTTCGCGCTGCTGGCGCTGGGCCTGGCGCCGTTCTGGGGCGGCTTCGCGGCCGGCCTGAACTACGCCATCAGCTTCCTGGTGATCCACCTGATGCACTGGACGGTGGCCACCAAGCAGCCGGCGATGACCGCGCCGGCGATGGCCGAAAAACTGGCCAACCTGAACGACGACGCGGCGGTGGACAGCTTCGTCGACGAAGTGGCGCACCTGGTGCGCTCGCAGATTGCCGGCATCGCCGGCAACCTGGCGCTGGTGGTGCCGGTGGTGCTGGCAGTACAGGGCCTGGCCTGGGCGGTTTTCGGCCGGCCGCTGGTAGGCGAACACGACGCGCTGTACGCGCTGAAGTCGATCACGCTGCTCGGACCCACGCTGTTCTTTGCCGCCTTCACCGGCATCCTGCTGTTTGCCAGCAGCCTGATTGCCGGCTGGGTCGAGAACTGGTTCGTCTACCACCGGCTCGACAGCGCGCTGGCCCACAACCCGGCCATCGTCGCGCGGCTGGGCGCGACGCGGGCGCTGCGCTGGTCGGCCTGGTGGCGGCGCAACATCTCCGGGCTGGCCGCGAACACCTCGCTGGGCTTGCTGCTCGGGCTGGTGCCGACGCTGCTGGCCTTCGTCGGTGTGCCGCTGGACGTGCGCCACGTCACGCTGTCCACCGGCCAGCTGGCAGCGGCCGCCAGCACGCTGGGCTGGGCTACGCTGGCACTGCCGGCGTTCTGGTGGTGCCTGGCCTCGCTGCCGCTGATCGGTGTGCTGAATCTCGGTGTGAGCTTCTGGCTGGCGCTGCGCGTGGCTCTGCGCTCACGCGGCATCACGCTGGGTGACCGGCGGCGCCTGTCTACCGCGATCCGCGCCCGCTTGTGGCACCGACCGCGCAGCTTCCTGCTACCGGATTGAATCGTCGTCGTTGCGGCGCTCACCGCCGCGGCGACCCTGGAACATCGTCCACCAGACAATGAAGACCAACAGCAGGCCGGCGCCCAGGGCCTCCAGCAGAATCACCCACATGACCTTGTTTCCCCGGTGGATCGCGGCGGCGATTCTAGGCGTCAGCGCCGGCTGCGCGATGGTGCCGTCGCCGACGCCCGAACGGCCCGAGCCCGGCACGCCGACCCTGCCGGGCCTGCCTCCCGCGGGCAAGGAGAGCGGCCCGGTGATCGAGCGCGCCGGCGCCCGCTGGGTGGCGGTGGACTGGTCCGACCTGCCCGGCTGGGCGGACGACCGTGCCGCCGAGCTATGGCCCGCTCTGCGCGCCGGCTGCGCCAAGCCGCCGGCCCCCTGGGCCACGCTGTGCGCGCGCGTGGCGCGCTTCACGCCGGCAGACGACGGCTTTGCGCGCGACTTCCTGCAGCAGGAGCTGCGGCCCTACCGCGTGGAAGCGCGCGACGGTGGCAGCCAGGGCCTGGCCACCGGCTACTTCGAGCCCCTGATCGCCGCCAGCCGCAAACCGCAAAGCGGCTTCACGGTGCCGCTGCACCGGCCGCCCACCGACCTGGCCACGCGCAAGCCCTACTGGACCCGCCAGCAGCTCGACAGCCTGCCGGCCGCGCGCCAGTCCCTGCGTGGCCAGGAGATCGCCTATGTCGCCAGCCCGCTGGATGTGCTGATCCTGCAGATCCAGGGTTCGGGGCGGCTGCGCATCAGCGAGCCCGATGGCAGCGAACGCACCGTGCGCGTGGCCTATGGCGGCCACAACGACCAGCCCTATCGATCGGTGGGGCGCTGGCTGATCGAGCAAGGGGAATTGCGCGCCGACGGTGCCTCATGGCCCGCCATCCGCGATTGGGGCCAGCGTGCACGGCCGGAACGCTTGAACGAGATGCTGTGGAGCAATCCGCGCGTGGTGTTTTTCCGCGAAGAGCCGCTGCCCGAGGACAACAGCGGCCCGCGCGGCGCGATGGGCGTGCCGCTGACCGCCGGCCGCTCGGTGGCGGTGGATCCCGGCGCCGTGCCCTATGGCACCCCCCTGTGGCTGGACACCACCGAGCCGCTGTCCAGCACCCCCCTGCGTCGGCTGGTGCTGGCGCAGGACACCGGCACGGCCATCACCGGCGCCGTGCGCATCGACTACTTCTGGGGCACCGGCGCGGCGGCCGAGCAGCAGGCGGGGCGCATGAAACAGCCCTTGCGGCTGTGGGCCTTGTGGCCCAGGTAGTCGGGGCGGCGCTCTGTCCGACTCGCGGCGGGAGCCGATCGGCTGATCATCGCCCCCGCGGCCGCAGATGTGCCAGCGGCAGCGCTGCCCCCGCCTTCACCTCGCCCAGCGAAAAACTGGTGTGGATGTCCTTCACGTTCGGCAGCTTGAACAAGGTGTCCATCGACCAGCGGGAATAGGCATCGAGGTCGGTCGCCACCACATGCAGCTCGAAGGTGCCGGCACCGCTGATGTAGTGGCAGGCCACGACCTCGGGCAGCGAGCGGATGGCGTCTTCCAGTGCCGCCGTGGCCAAGGCGTTGTTGCGCTCGGCATCCACGCGCACGAAGGCCAGCACGCCCAGGCCGATGCGGCGGCGGTCGATCTCCGCCCGGTAGCCGGTGATGTAGCCCTGGGCCTCCAGCCACTTCACGCGCCGCCAGGTCGGCGCGGCCGACAAGCCGATGCGCGACGCCAGCTCGGCGTTCGACAGCCGCGCATCCCGCTGCATCTCATCCAGGATCGCCACGTCGTAGCGGTCCAGGCCGCTGCCATGGGCTTCGTCGGCGTCGGTCACCGGACCCCGCGTTTTCCCTGGACCAGGCTTGTTGAGCAGCTTTCTTTCTTTTGCGGTCATTTTCAGATGGATTTGTTGCCTGGAGTATGGCTCTGGCGGCAAACAAAGAAAAGACTTCGCAAGCCCGTTTCCCTACACTGACCCGTCCTGTTGCCCCCTTCGCCACCCCCGCCTGGAGCCTGCCGCCGATGAATGCCCCTCTGCCCGAGTCGATCCGCAAGGCCCTCGAAAGCGCCACGCTCGACGACAAGTACCAACTCGGCAGCGGCCGCGCGTTCATGAGCGGCGTTCAAGCGCTGGTGCGCCTGCCGATGCTGCAGCGCCAGCGTGATGCGATCGCCGGGCTGAACACCGCCGGCTTCATCAGCGGCTACCGCGGTTCGCCGCTCGGTGGTTACGACCAGGCGCTGTGGGCAGCCAAAAAACACCTGGAAGCGCAGAACATCGTCTTCCAGCCCGGCGTCAACGAAGAACTCGGCGCCACCGCGGTATGGGGCACGCAGCAGCTCGATCTCTATCCGCAGGAGAAGAAGTTCGACGGCGTGTTCGGCATCTGGTACGGCAAAGGCCCGGGTGTCGACCGCACGTCGGACGTCTTCAAGCATGCCAACATGGCCGGCACCGCCAAGCATGGCGGTGTGATCGCCATCGCCGGCGACGACCACGTCAGCAAAAGCTCCACCGCCGCGCACCAGAGCGATCACATCTTCAAGGCCTGCGGCCTGCCGGTGTTCTTTCCGTCCAATGTGCAGGACATCCTGGACATGGGCCTGCACGCCTTCGCGATGAGCCGCTTCGCCGGCGTGTGGTCGAGCATGAAGACGATCCAGGAAGTCGTTGAATCCTCGTCGTCGGTCCACATCGATGCCGACCGCGTGAAGATCGTGATCCCGGAAGACTTCCAGATGCCGCCCGGCGGCCTGCACATCCGCTGGCCCGACCCGGCGCTGGAGCAGGAAGCACGGCTGATGGACTACAAGTGGTACGCCGCGCTGGCCTACGTGCGCGCGAACAAGCTGAACCACAACGTCATCGCCGGTCAAAACGACCGCTTCGGCATCATTGCCAGCGGCAAGGCCTACAACGACACGCGCCAGGCATTGGTTGATCTCGGCCTCGACGAGGCCGCCTGCACGCGCCTGGGCATCCGGCTGCACAAGGTCAATGTGGTGTGGCCGCTGGAAGCGACGATCACACGCGACTTCGCGCAAGGACTGCAGGAGATCCTGGTCGTCGAAGAGAAGCGCCAGGTCATCGAATACCAGCTGAAGGAAGAGCTCTACAACTGGCGGCCCGATGTGCGCCCGAACGTGGTGGGGAAGTTCGACGAAGTCGAAGGCCCGAACGGGGAAGATCGCAGCGGCGGCGAGTGGAGCCGGCCGAATCCCAGCGACAACTGGCTGCTGCGCGCCAAGGCCGACCTGACGCCCGCGATCATCGCCAAGGCCATCGCCAAGCGGCTGAAGAAGCTCGGCGTCGATGCCGACACCGTGCGCCGCATGGACGAGCGCCTCGCGGTGATCACTGCCAAGGAAGCCTCGCTCGCCGCGCTGACGCTGGACACTGGCGACCGCACGCCGTGGTTCTGCTCCGGCTGCCCGCACAACACCAGCACGCGTGTGCCCGAAGGCTCGCGTGCGATGGCCGGCATCGGCTGCCACTACATGGCCAACTGGATGGACCGCAGCACGTCCACGTTCACGCAGATGGGCGGTGAAGGCGTGCCCTGGGTTGGCCAGGCGCCGTTCACGACCACGCAACACATCTTCGCCAACCTCGGCGACGGCACCTACTTCCACAGCGGCTCGCTGGCCATCCGCCAGAGCATCGCCGCCGGCGTCAACATCACCTACAAGATCCTCTACAACGACGCGGTGGCAATGACCGGCGGCCAGCGCGTGGGTGAACGCCCCGAGGGCCACTCCGTGCTGCAGATCATGAACAGCGTGGTCAGCGAAGGCGTGAGCAAACTCGTCATCGTCACCGACCAGCCCGAGAAGTACGAGGGCGTGGCCTTGGCGCCCGGCGTCACCGTGCATCACCGCGACGAGTTGGATGCGATCCAGCGCGAGTTCCGCGAGATCAAAGGCTGCAGCGCGATCATCTACGACCAGACCTGCGCCACCGAGAAGCGCCGCCGCCGCAAGCGCGGCACGATGGCCGATCCGGAGAAGCGGGTCGTCATCAACGAGCTGGTCTGCGAAGGCTGCGGTGATTGTTCGGTGCAGAGCAACTGCCTGTCGGTCGAGCCGGTCGAGACCGAGTTCGGCCGCAAGCGTCGCATCAACCAGAACACCTGCAACAAGGACTACTCCTGCGTGAAAGGCTTCTGCCCGAGCTTCGTCACGGTCGAAGGTGGCACGCTCAAAAAACCGAAGAAGGCCGCCAAGGGTGACCTGTCGGCGCTGCCGCCGATTCCCGAACCCGTGCTGCCGGTGGCCGAGAGCGCCTGGGGCATCGTCGTCGCCGGTGTCGGCGGCACCGGCGTCATCACCATCGGCCAGCTGCTCGGCATGGCCGCTCATCTCGAGGGTAAGGGCATCGTCACGCAGGACGCCGGTGGCCTGGCGCAAAAGGGCGGCAGCACCTGGAGCCACATCCAGATCGCCAACCGGCCCGAGGCCATCCACACCACCAAGGTCGACACCGCGAAGGCCGACCTGGTGATCGCCTGCGATGCGATCGTCGGCGCGCAGAAGTCCACGCTGCAGGTGATGCAGCTGGGCCGGACATTCGTGGCGATGAACAACCACGGCACACCCAGCGCTGCCTTCGTCAGCAACCCGAACTGGCAGTTCCCGGGCGGCAGCTGCGAAGCCGCGCTGGTCAGCGCCGTCGGCCGCGAGAACCTGCGCAGCTTCGATGCCGAGCAGGTCGCCGCGCAGATGCTGGGCGACAGCATCTACACCAACCCGCTGCTGCTGGGCTACGCCTGGCAGATGGGTCGCATCCCCTTGAGCCATGCCGCGCTGATGCGTGCCATCGAGCTGAATGCGGTGCAGATCGACAACAACAAGGCCGCCTTCGAATGGGGTCGGCGCTGTGCGCATGACCTCGCCGCCGTGCAGGCCTTGTTCAAGGCAGCGCAGGTGATCGAGTTCGTCAAGAAGCCCTCGCTGGACGAGATGCTGAACAAGCGCATCGACTTCCTCACCGGCTACCAGGACGCGGCCTACGCGCAGCAGTACAAGGCCTTCGTCGACCAGGTGCGTGCGGCAGAAGCGCCACTGGCCAAGGGCACGGGCTTGAGCGAAGCCGTCGCCCGCTACCTGTTCAAGCTGATGGCCTACAAGGACGAGTACGAAGTGGCGCGGCTGCACACCGACCCAGCCTTCACCGCCAAGATCGAATCGATGTTCGAAGGCGACTACAAGCTGGTGCACCATCTGGCGCCGCCGCTAACGGCCAAACGCAACGACAAGGGTGAACTGCAGAAGCAGCCCTTCGGCCCGTGGATGCGCACCGCCTTCGGTGTGCTGGCCAAGCTGAAGGGCCTGCGTGGCGGTGCCTTCGATGTCTTCGGCCGCAGTGAAGAGCGCAAGACCGAGCGTGCGCTGATCGTCGAGTACCGCCAGTGCGTCGAGGAACTGTTGAAGACGCTGAACGCCGGCAACCTGGCCCTGGCCGCCGAGATCGCGCGCATCCCGGAAGAGATCCGCGGTTATGGCCATGTGAAGGAACGGCACCTGAAAGCCGCCCGCCTGAAGTGGGACGCCCTGATGCTGCGCTGGCGCCAGGTCGACAGCAGCAGCCGCGCAGCATGACCTGAGCCCGATTCACAACTGTGAGGCAAAGATGCCTCACATTGGTGCTTTCAGATTCCTGGGGCCATCTAGAGTTCCTGACAGTCGGCGCGTTGTGTTGGTCGACAGGAATGACCCCATGAATCTCAATCAACTTCGCCTCGGCCCGCGGCTCGCGCTGGGCTTTGGCTTGGTATTGGCCCTGGTGGCCGCCATCGCGGCGCTGGGCTGGTCGCGCCTGGCCTCCACACTCGACGAAGTGACCGCCGGCGATCACCTGCAGCGCCACGCCGCCAACGCCGGCGACTGGCGCGCGTTGACCCAGCTCAACGTCACCCGCACGCTGGCCATTGCCAAGGCCCGCGGCAGCGAGGAGGTCAACAGTTTCCTGTCGCCGCAGATGAAGGACACCAGCGCGCGCATCAGCGCCGTGCAGAAGGCGCTGGAAACCGAGATCATCACGCCGCAAGGCAAGGCCTTGATCGCCGACATCGCCCGGCTGCGCAAGACCTACATCGCACAGCGCGACGTCATCTTCGCGCAGCTGAAGGCGCAGGACCCCGGCGCCTGGCAGGCCATCGAGCAGCAGTTGCTGCCATCGGCCGACGCCTATGTCGCCGCGATCACCAAGTTCCAGCAACACCAGCAAGGCCTGGCCGACGAACAGACCGCCGCCACCACCGCCGACGCCAAACGAGCGCAATGGCTGCTGGCCTCGCTGGCGCTGATGTGCCTCGTGCTGGGTGCCGGCGCGGCCTGGGTCATCACGCGTTCGGTGACGCGGCCCTTGCGCGACGCCGTGGCAGCCACGCAGCGCATCGCCGCCGGCGACCTGTCGCAGCCGGTGGCCCACGTGGGCCGCGACGAGGTTGGCGACATGCTGGGCGGCCTGGCCGAGATGCAGCAGTCGCTGCGCAAGCTGGTCGGTGAAGTGCACCAGGCCACCGATTCGATCCGCACCGCCAGCAGCGAAGTGGCCGACGGCAGCCTGGACCTGTCCAGCCGCACCGAACAAGCAGCCGCCAGCCTGCAGCAGACCGCCTCGTCGATGGAGCAGATCTCCACCACCGTGCGCCACACCGCCGAATCGGCGCAGACCGCCAATGCGCTGGCCGCCTCCGCCTCCAAGGCCGCGACGCAGGGCGGCCAGGTGGTGGCGCAGGTGGTCACGGCGATGGAAGACATCAGCAACCGCTCCAAGCAGATCGGCGATATCACCGGGCTGATCGACACCATCGCCTTCCAGACCAACATCCTGGCCCTGAACGCCGCGGTGGAAGCCGCCCGTGCCGGCGAGCAAGGCCGCGGCTTCGCGGTGGTGGCCGGCGAAGTGCGCACGCTGGCGCAGCGCGCGGCCGATGCGGCGCATGAAATCAAGGCGCTGATCGGCAGCTCGGTCGACACCGTCGATGCCGGCGCCCGCCTGGTGCAGGACGCCGGCAGCGTGATGAGCGAAATCGTCAGCTCGGTGCAACGCGTCAGCGGCATCGTCAACGAGATCACCACCGCAGCAGGGGAGCAGTCCACCGGCATCGGCCAGGTCAATGTGGCCGTGAACCAGCTCGACCAGATGACACAGCAGAACGCCGCGCTGGTGGAGGAGTCGGCTGCCGCCGCGGCCAGCCTGCAGGAGCAGGCCGCACGACTGGCCCGCCTGATGGGCGTGTTCAAGCTCGACGCAACACCGCCGCACGCGGTGGCCGCCACCTGACACGCGCACGCCCGCCGGGGTGTGCAGCCCGGCGCGGCTCGGAGGCGGCTGACGGGTTCAGTGCCCATATCCAGGGTGCGGTACCGGTGGCATCATGGCCCGGTCACGACTTTCTGACCGAAGCCGATGAAGCCCACCGCAGCTCGGACCCGTTGCCGCACTGTCTTCCAGCCGCTGGTGCTGGCCGCACTGATCAGCCTGGGCCTGCCGGCCCGGGCGGCCGAGTTGGTGGTCTACAGCACCGGTGCCGTACGCTCGGTGGTCAGCGCACTGGCGGAGGTGTTCCGCCAGGAAACCGGTCACACCGTGCGCCTGAGCAGCGCCACCGCCGGTGAAGTGCAGGCGCAGATGGAACAGGGTGCGCCCGCCGACCTTGTCATCGCGCCGGACGCCACCATCAGCCGGCTGGCCGCCAAGGGCCTGGCGATCGGCGAGGCCCGCCATGTCATCGCCCGGGTCGGCATGGGCGTGGCGGTGCGCGAAGGCGCGCCGCGGCCGGCGATCGACACGCCCGAGGCCTTCCGCCAGACCTTGCTCGATGCCGCCACGCTGACCTATTCCGACCCCGCGGCCGGCGGCACCAGCGGCCAGGCGCTGATGGGCCTGGTCGACCGCCTGGGCATCGGCGCCGCGGTGCGGGCCAAGGCAACGCCCGGCACCGGTTATGTCTGCGAGAAGGTCGCCCGCGGCGAGGTGGCGCTGTGCGTGCACCAGATCAGCGAGATCCTGCCGGTGGCCGGCGTCGTGCTGGTCGGCCCGCTGCCGCCGGCGCTGCAGCAGGTCACCGCCTACGTCGCCGCACCCACGCCGCGTGGCGCCGACGCACCGCTGGCCCAGGCCTTCATCGAACTGCTGACACGCCCGGCCATGCGCGCGCGTTTTGCCGCAGCCGGCATGGACTACCCCGCACCGTGAGCGGCCCGATGGGCGCCTTGCCGGCCATCGCCGGCGGCGGCAACGAGACGATCGGCTGGTTTGCGCTGCGCGCGGCCACCGCGCGTGACGCGGGCGCCCGCGTGCCGTTTTGCGTCCAGCAGCAGGCCCATGCGCTGGACGTCGGCTCGGTGGCCCGCCAGCACCTGCCAGCCCTGTCGCGCTGGCCCGAAGCGGTGCGCGTGGACGAACACGGCGTCACGCTCACCGTCGCACCCGCCGCGCGCGTGGCCTTCTTCGCGCAGGCCAACGCCTGGCTGCATGCCCAGGGCCTGATCGTCGGCTGGCGCGATGAAACCTACCCGGTGCTGGCCTTGCGCAGCGGCGAGTGGCTGGCCAGCTTCGAGCGCGCCGCGTCACGCTTCTGGGGCACGCTGACCTTCGGCGCGCATTGCAACGGCTACGTTGCCGACGCCAGCGGCCGCCCCACCGCGTTGTGGCTCGCCCGCCGCGCCTTGACGAAACCCACCGACCCTGGCCTGCTGGACAACCTGATCGGCGGCGGCGTGCCGCAGGGCCAGAGCCCCGCCGATGCGGTGCTGCGCGAAGGCTGGGAAGAGGCCGGCCTGCGGCCCGCGCAGATGCAGGCGCTGCAGCCCGGCCACCAACTGCGCATCGAACGCGACATTCCCGAAGGCCTGCAGCATGAACTGCTCAGCGTGTTCGACCTGGCCATGCCGCCCGGGCTGACACCCTACAACCAGGATGGCGAGGTGGCTGAGCTGCGTTGCCTGCCGCTCGCACAGGCCCTGGCGCTGGCCGCCAGCGACGCGATGACGGTAGACGCCGGCCTGGTGACGCTGGACTTTGCGCTGCGCCACCAGCTGCTGCCGGCGCCCCGGCACGCCGTGCTGGAAGCGGCCCTGGCGCCGCTGCGCCAGGGCCTCGCGCAGCTACCGAGCAACATCAGCGCCACACATTCGGGAACTTTTGCGTTCAATCAAACTGAAACGCCGGGTCAAGCCGGCTGAACGCGGCTGCCCGGACCGGCCGCGACACTGCGCGGCATGGCCTCCACCCCGCTTCCCACCGCCGCACGCTACAGCAACGTGGCGATTGCGCTGCACTGGCTGCTGGCGCTGATGATCGTCGGCAGCTTCGGCGTCGGGCTGTACATGGCCGCGCTGAACCCCTCGATCACCAAGCTCAAGTTGTACAACTGGCACAAGTGGGCCGGCGTGACGATCCTGACGCTGTCGGCCTTGCGGCTGCTGTGGCGGCTGACGCACAAGCCGCCGGCCGACCTGCCGATGCCGCGCTGGCAAGCCCAGGCCGCGCATGTCACGCACGGCATGCTGTACCTGATGTTCTTCGTCGTGCCCCTGGTCGGCTGGGCCTACAGCTCGGCCGCGGGTTTCCCGGTGGTCTGGTTCGGCGTGCTGCCGCTGCCCGATTTCGTGCCGGTGGACAAGGCGCTGGCCGAGGCCATCAAGCCCTGGCACGGGCGCTGCGCCTGGCTGCTGGCGGTGCTGGTGCTGGCCCACATCGGCGCGGCGCTGAAGCACCACTTCATCGACCGGGATAGCCTGCTGCAACGCATGCGCCCCGGCAAACCCATGCTTGCCGGCAATGGCCCTGACCCGCAGGCCCTGCCCGGCAAACCCTGATCCGCAAGTCTTGCCCCGTTCACCAGGAACCCCCATGTCCCGCACTTTCCTTTCGCTCACTGCCAGCGCGCTGCTGGCCGCCGCGCCGGCCTTCGCGCAGACCGTCGTGCCGGCGCAAAGCGACATCAGCTTCGTCAGCAAGCAGATGGGCGTGCCGGTCGAAGGCAAGTTCAAGAAGTGGACCGCGCAGATTGCCTTCGATCCGAAGAAGCCCGAAGCCGGCAAGGTGGCCTTCACGATCGACACCGGATCGGCCTCGTTCGGCGCCGCCGAAACCGATGCCGAAGTGCCCAAGGCCGCCTGGTTCAACGTCGCCAAGTTCCCGCAGGCCAGCTTCCAGTCCGGCAGCATCAAGGCCACCGGCGCCGGCAAGTTCGATGTCGCCGGCAAGCTCACGATCAAGGGCCAGGTGCATGATGTCGTGGTGCCAGTCAGTCTGACGTCAGCCGCCGGCGGCAGCGGCAGCGCCGTGGGCAGCTTCACGATCAAGCGCCTCGATTTCAAGATCGGCGAAGGCGAGTGGGCCGACACCTCGATGGTGGCCAACGACGTGCAGGTCAAGTTCAAGCTCGCCCTCAACGGCCTAGCGCCGCTGTAATGACCATTTCAGCGGCCTCGGGCCGCTGTGATCCTCCCCCTTCACCCACCGCAACCCCACCGAAAGCTTCCGATGATCCGCACCACCGTTCTCGCCGCCGCGCTTGCTGCCACGGCCTTTGCCGCCCAGGCCGAAGTCGCCAACTACGCCTTCGACCCGACCCACACCTTCGTGTCCTTCGAGATCGGCCATTTCGGCACCTCCACCAACCGCGGCCGCTTCGACAAGAAGCAGGGCACGGTGCAGTTGGACAAGGCCGCCAAGTCCGGCAAGCTCGACGTGACCATCGACACCACCTCGATCAACACCGGCACCGAGCCCTTCAACAAGCACCTGCAGAGCAAGGACATCCTCAACGCCGCCGAATTCCCGACCGCGCGCTTCGTCTCCGACAAGTTCAGCTTCGCGGGCGACAAGGTCTCGGAAGTGGCCGGCCAGCTGACGCTGCTGGGCAAGACCCTGCCGGTGGTGCTGAAGGCCACCAACTTCAACTGTTATGACAGCCCGATGCTCAAGCGGGAAGTCTGCGGCGGCGACTTCGAAACCACCATCGTGCGCAGCCAGTTCGGCGTGAACTACGGCCTGAGCTACGGCTTCCCTGACACCGTGCGCCTGATCGTGCAGGTCGAAGCGGTCAAGCAATGATCCCCGGCGCCGGCCGCGCGCTGATCGCCGCTGGCCTGCTGGCCGGCGGTGCGGCGAGCAGCGCGGCCGGTGCTGCGCCGGTGGACTACCGGCTCGACCCCACGCACAGCTTCGTCACCTTCGAAGTGCTGCACTTCGGCACCTCGACCATCCGCGGCCGCTTCGGCCCGCTGAACGGCGAGGTCACCCTTGATCGCGAAGCGAAACGGGGGCGTGTGCAGGTGGTGGTCGCGATGTCGCAGCTGAGCACCGGCCTGCCGGTGCTCGACGCGCGGCTGCGCGAGCCCGACATGCTGGCCACCGAGGCCAACCCGCAGGCCTATTTCGTCGCCGAAGGCTTCGAGTTCGATGCGCAGGGCCAGGTCAGCGCCGTGCGCGGCGAGTTCACGCTGCGCGGCCAGGGCCAGCCGCTGACACTGACCGCGCAGCGCTTTCGCTGCTATACCAGCCCACTGTTCCGGCGCGAGGTCTGCGGCGGCGACTTCGAGGCCGAGTTCAAGCGCAGCAGCTTCGGCATCACGCACAGCCTGCCCTTCGTCGGCGACGCGGTGCGTCTGAAGCTGCAGGTCGAGGCCATCGCGCAGTAGACCCGGGGGGCGCCACCGCCCTCCCTCCCGACAGTCTGTCGCCATGGATCCCCATGGGCCATGGGATCAACCTGACAGGGATCGCCCCATTGCCAAGCGGCAGGGGTCGTCCAATAGTCCTTGCACGTTGGGCGCCGTCCCGGCGCACTCCAAGGACTGAAGGAGACCCCCATGTCAGAGCTGAAAAAGACTGGCGGCACTGGCGCGCCACGACGTCGATTCCTCAAGCGTGCCGCCGTCGGCGGTGCCGCGGCCACCGGCCTGGCCGCGCCGATGATCTCGACCGCGCAGACAGTGAGCCTGCGCTTCCAGTCGACCTGGCCGGCCAAGGACATCTTCCACGAGTACGCCAACGACTTCGCCAAGAAGGTGAATGACATGGCCGGCGGCCGGCTGAAGATCGAGGTGCTGCCCTCCGGCGCGGTGGTGCCGGCATTCCAGTTGCTCGAGGCCGTCAACAAGGGCACGCTGGATGGCGGCCACGGCGTGCTCGTGTACCACTACGGCAAGAACACCGCGCTGTCGCTGTGGGGCTCGGGACCCTCGTTCGGCATGGACGCCAACATGCTGCTCTCCTGGCACACCTATGGCGGCGGCAAGGCCTTGCTGGAGGAGATCTACAAGTCGATCAACATGGACGTCGTGTCCTACCTTTACGGCCCGATGCCGACCCAGCCGCTGGGCTGGTTCAAGAAGCCCATCGCCAAGGCCGACGACCTGAAGGGCATGAAGTTCCGCACGGTCGGCATCGCCGTGGACGTGTTCACCGGCATGGGCGCCGCCGTCAACCCGTTGCCCGGCGGCGAGATCGTGCCGGCGCTGGACCGCGGGCTGATCGACGGCGCCGAGTTCAACAACGCCACCAGCGACCGCATCCTCGGCTTCCCCGACGTGGTGAAGAACTGCATGCTGCAGAGCTTCCACCAATCGAGCGAGCAGTTCGAGATCCTCTTCAACGGTCCGAAGTACCGCGCGCTGCCGGCTGACCTGCGGGCGATCATCGACTTCGCGGTGCAGGCGGCGAGCGCCGACATGAGCTGGAAGGCGATCGACCGCAACTCGCAGGACTACCTCGAGATGAAGAAGCAGGGCATCAAGTTCTTCAAGACGCCCGACGCCATCCTGCGCCAGCAACTCGACGTCTACGACAAGGTGGTCGCGAAGAAGTCGGAGGAGAACGCGCTGTTCAAGAAGGTGCTCGACTCGCAACGGGCCTTTGCCGAGCGCGCCGGCCAATGGCAGAACGACTACACGGTCGATCTCAAGATGGCCTACAACCACTACTTCGCGAAGAAGAAGAGCTGATAGCTCACCGACCAGCCCGCGTCAGCCGGCCCGCCGCATCATCCCGGCGGGCTGGTTTCGTTGACGAGCACCTGCAGCGCCCCAGCCGATGAACGTTCAACGCCTGCTGCACACCGCCGACCGCATCAGCACCTGGACCGGCAAGACCTTCGCCTGGCTGATCGTCGCGCTGATGTTGGTGGTCTGCGCGGAGGTGTTCAAGCGCTATGCGCTGAACGCGCCGACAGCCTGGATCTACGACGCCAACAACATGATGTACGGCACGCTGTTCATGATGTGCGGCGCCTATGCGCTGGCGCATGACGGCCATGTGCGGGGCGACTTTCTCTACGGCAAGTTCAAGCCGCGCACCCAGGCCGCGCTGGACCTGGTGCTGTTCATCGTGTTCTTCCTGCCGGGTATCGGCGCGCTGACCTGGGCCGGCTGGAGCTACTTCAACGAATCACTGGCCATGCGCGAGCAGACCTTCAACGCCACGCCGCTGCCGCTGTACCCGTTCAAGTTCATGATCCCGCTGGCCGGTGCCATCGTGATGCTGCAAGGCATCGCCGAGATCATCCGCTGCATCGTCTGCCTGCGCACCGGCGCCTGGACGCCGCGCCTGAAGGACGCCGAAGAGATGGACGTCGTCGCGCAGCAACTGGCCAGCAGCACCCATGTCGATGAAGCCTCGCGCCGCGAAGCGATGGAAAAGGCCAAACACATCGACGAAGCCGCGCGCCAGCGCAGCAGTGGTGAACGCCCATGAATGAAGCGCTGCTCGGGCTGTCGATGCTCGGCCTGATCGTCGTCGTCATCATGCTCGGCTTCCCGACGGCGTTCACGCTGATGGGCCTGGGCATGTTCTTCGGCTTCATCGCCTTCTACAACCCGGCCCAGCACTGGTACGACAACCGGGTCTTCGACCTGATGGTGCAGCGGGCCTTCGGCGCGATGACCAACGAGACGCTGCTGTCGATCCCGCTGTTCGTGCTGATGGGCTACGTGATGGAGCGCGGCGCGCTGGTGGACAAGATGTTCCACGCGGTGCAACTGGCGTTTCGCCGTGTGCCGGGGTCGCTGGCGGTGGCCACGCTGATCATCTGCACCTTCTGGGGCATTGCCAGCGGGCTGGTCGGCGCGGTGGTGGTGCTGATGGGCGTGATCGCGATGCGGCCGATGCTCAACGCCGGCTACGACACGCGGCTGGCGGCCGGCGTCATCACCGCCGGCGGCACGCTGGGCATCCTGATCCCGCCGTCGGTGATGATCATCGTCTATGCGGCGGTGGCCGGGCAGTCGGTCGTCAAGCTCTACGCGGCGGCCATGTTCCCGGGCTTTTTCCTGGCGCTGCTGTACGTGATCTACGTCATCGGCTGGGCGCTGATCAGCCCCAAGGTCGCGCCCAAGCTGCCGCCGGAAAAGCAGCGCGCACCGATCTCGCCGTGGGTCGCCCATGTCGCGGCGAACTACTCGCCGCGCCTGCTGCCGGCGCTGCTGGTGGCGGTGCTGGCGCCGGGCCGTGCGTTGCGCGTCCCGGCCATCGGCGAAGCCCATGCCGACAGCAAAGCCCTCGCCGACAGCAGCGCCACCACCGACGGCCTTCACCTGCGCTGGACGACGCTGCTGCGTGGCCTGCTCACGGCGCTGGTGCCGCTGCTGCTGGCCGCGGTGACGCTGGGTGTCGTGTGGTGGTACGTGACGATCTATTCGCAGCGCGACAACAATCCAGCGCCGGCCGCGGCTGCGGTGAGCGCCGCGGCGGCGCCGCAGACACCGTCGCTGGCCGAGCCGCCGCCCGCCGGCGGGCTGCAGGAACCACCGGGTTCGTCAGACGCCCAGGAAGCGTCGTCCGGCGTGCAGGAGCCCCCCGGCGCGGTCGCCGCGCCGGCCCCCACCGAGCAGGGCCTGCAGGCGCTGGGTGAACCGGTGGCCGCGCCGCATGCCGAGGCCGTGCCGCCATCGTTCTACACCGGCTTCTGGCTGACTTGCGCCTTCACGCTGGCACTGCTGGCCTGGTACTACTGGCGCATGGACGCCGAGCAGTTCGAGATCCTGCGCCTGCTGGTGTCGTCGGTGATGCCGCTGGGCCTGCTGACGCTGATCGTGCTGGGCGTGATCCTGTTCGGCATCACCACCGCCACCGAATCGGCGGCGGTCGGCGCCGCCGGCGCTTTCCTGATGGCCTGGCAGGCCGGCACGCTGAACTTCCAGCGCACCAAGGAAGCGGTATTCCTCACCGCCAAGACCACCGCGATGGTGTGCTGGCTGTTCGTCGGCTCGGCGCTGTTCTCGGCAGTGTTCGCGCTGCTCGGCGGGCAGCGCGTCATCGAGCAGTGGGTGCTGGGCATGAACCTGACGCCGCTGCAGTTCCTGCTGCTGACGCAGGCCCTCATCTTCGTGCTCGGCTGGCCGCTCGAATGGACCGAGATCATCGTCATCTTCGTGCCGATCTTCCTGCCGCTGCTGGCGCACTTCCAGATCGACCCGCTGCTGTTCGGCACGCTGGTCTTCGTCAACCTGCAGGCGGCCTTCCTGTCACCGCCGGTGGCCATGTCGGCCTTCTACCTGAAGGGCGTGTCGCCGCCGCATGTCACGCTGAACCAGATCTTCGCCGGCATGATGCCGTACATGTTGATCGTTATCCTGTGCATGGTGATCATGTACGCCTGGCCCGGCATGACGCTGTGGCTGCCCGGTTACCTGTACGGGCGGTGAGGGCCCCGTCGGGCAGGCGCAGATAGCGTGGCTCGCTGGCGCTATGCTCGCGCCGCCTGCCCATGAGCCCGAGCCCGAGTCCACCTGCCCCCGTCCTGCGCCTGGCCGGCGCACCGCACTGCACCGCTGCCGATGGCCGCGTGCTCGAACTCGGCGCGCCCGATGCGCTGCTGCTGGCCTGGCTGGCGGTCGAGGGGCCGACCCCGCGCGAGCGCCTGGCCACGCTGCTGTGGCCCGACAGCCCCATCGATGCCGCGCGCAACGCGCTGCGCCAGCGCCTGTTTCGCCTGCGCCGGCTGTGCGACGGCGAGTTGGTGAGCGGCAGCCAGCAGCTGGCGCTGGCCGAGGGCGTCACGCATGACCTGGCCGACGCGCAGACCCTGCTCGGCACGCTGGAGATCGATGCCGGCGGCACGCTGCACGACTGGCTGCGCAGCGAGCGCCAGCGCCGCCGCGAAGCCCAGCGCCAGCAGCTGACGCAGCGCATCGCCGCGTTCGAAGCCGCCGGCGAACCCGCCGCCGCGCTGCCGCTGGCCGAAACCCTGCTCGCGCTGGACCCGACCCGCGAGGACGCCCACCAGCGCCTGATGCGCCTGCACTACCTGGGCGGCGACCGCAGCGCCGCGCTGCAGGCCTTCGACCAGTGCGAGCAGGTGTTGAAGCATGAGCTCGGCACGCGGCCTTCACCCGACACGCTGGCCCTGCTGGCCACCATCGAGGCGGCCGCGCGGGACCGCCAGCCCTCGCCTACCGCGCGGCGCACGCTGCCGGCGGCGCTGATGCGCCCGCCGCGGCTAGTCGGCCGCGATGCCGAGTTGGGCCTGCTGCGGCGGGTGCTGGCCGGCGGCGGGCGGCTGCTGCTCAGTGGCGAAGCGGGGCTGGGCAAGTCGCGCCTGCTGCAGGCGCTGAGCGAGCCGGCCAGCGGCGCGCCGGCGCGGCTGCTGCACGGCAGCGGCCCGCTGATGGCCGCCGGCCGGCCGGGCGACGCGCTGGTGCCCTATGCCGTGCTGGCGCGCCTGCTGCGGGCGCTGCAGCAGCGCCTGCCGCAGGCGCTGGCCGCGGCACCGCCGGCGCAACTGGCGCCGCTGC
>NZ_DATILJ010000246.1:0-4933 GCF_035476535.1 Aquabacterium sp. | reverse complement strand
GGCATCCTGGTACACCGCACTCCAGTGCGCGGCCAGCGGCGCGGCCATCTCGCGCTGCACGGCCTGCAGCGCCGGCGAGGTGGCCGAGGCCGTGAGGTTGTAGAACACCGCCTGGATGCGCCCCAGCAGCGTGCCGGCGCGGTCGAAGGCGGCCACGGTGTTGTCGAAGCCGGCGGCGCCGCCGTGCTGCGCGATGGCGGCCAATTCGGCGCTGTGCAGGCGCATCGCCCGCTCGAAAGCCGGCCGGAAATCCTCCGCTCGGATCTGCGCAAAAGGCGGCAGGCCAAAAGGCTGGTCCCAGTCGATCAGCAAGGTGTTGGTTTCGGCGTCCATGCGTGTCTTTCGATGTGGCGGGACCGCTCATGACAGTCCCGTTACAGGGGACAGCATGATGCCATTGCGGGTTTGGGCCACACTGTGCAGACGGCGCGACATCGCCAATGGAGGGGATATCGTCATGAAGTGGTTGAAGATCGTGCTGGGCGAGAAGCCCTGAGGACCCGGCGCGGAAATTGCCCCAGGCTGGCAGACACAGGAGAACGATCATGCGATTGGACGGGCACCGCGAAAGCGACAACGTGGAAGACGCCCGCCAGGGCGGCGGCGGAGGCGGCAGCGGCTTCATCGGTGGCCGCAGCATCGGCATCGGCACCGTGGCGATTGCGCTGATCGGTGGCTGGATCTTCGGCATCAACCCGCTGACCGTGCTGAGCCTGCTCAGCGGTGGCAGTCCGGCGCCGGTGGCCCAGCAGGCCCCGGCCACCAAGCCGCCGGCCGGCGATCCCATGGCGCGCTTCGTCTCGATGGTGCTGGCGGACACCGAAGACGTCTGGCGCGAGCAGTTCCGCGCCGCCGGCAGCACCTACCGCGAGCCCAAGCTGCGGCTTTACAAGGGCCGTGAGGTCACCGCCTGCGGCAGCGGCCAGGCGGCGATGGGTCCGTTCTACTGTCCGGGCGACGAGAAGATCTACATCGACCTCAGCTTCTACGAGGACATGCGCACGCGCATGGGCGCCCCGGGCGACTTTGCGCAGGCCTATGTCATCGCCCATGAAGTGGGCCACCATGTTCAGCACCTGGCGGGCATCTCCGACAAGGTGGAACAGGCGCGGCGGCGCAGTTCGCCGCAGGCCGGCAATGCGCTGAGCGTGCGGCTGGAATTGCAGGCCGATTGTTATGCCGGCGTCTGGGCCCACCATGCGCAGCGCGCGCGGCAGATCCTGGAGCAGGGCGATGTCGAAGAAGCGCTGAATGCCGCCTCGCAGATCGGCGACGATACGCTGCAGAAAAAGGGCCAGGGCCGCGTGGTGCCCGAGAACTTCACCCATGGCACCAGCGCGCAGCGCGTCAGCTGGTTCAAGCGCGGCATGGCCAGCGGCAGCGTCGACCAGTGCGACACCTTCAAGGCCGGCGCGAACCTCTGAGGCCGCTGCCCGGCAGCCTGGCGCCGCAATCGCAGCAGTAGCGCGCGCCGGGCGCATGGCCTTCGCTGCCGCAGGCGGCACAGCGCCGGCTGCCGCGGTCCGGCTCCAGCCGCTGCGCGGTGAACTCGGCGCTGACGATGCCGGTAGGCACCGCCAGCGTGCCCCAGCCCAGCAGCATCATCACCGAGGCGATCAGCCGGCCGATGTCGGTCTTCGGCGTGATGTCGCCGAAGCCCACCGTCGTCATCGTCGTGATCGCCCAGTACACCGACACCGGCACGCTGGTGAAGCCGTTGGCCGGGCCTTCGACCACGTACATCAGCGTGCCCATCACCAGCACCACCAGCAGCACGAAGGACAGGAACACCAGCACCTTGCGCCGGCTGGCCCACAGCGCGCGGCCCAGCGCGCCGTATTCGGCGACGTAGGCGGTGAGCTTCAGGATGCGGAAGATGCGCAGCAGGCGCAGCACGCGCACGTCGATCAGCGCATGCAGCGCCGGAAACAGCAGCGCCAGGTAGGTCGGCGCAATCGCCAGCAGATCGATGATGCCGAAGGTGCTGCGCGCATAGCGCCCCGGCCGCTGCACGCAGGCCAGGCGCAGCAGGTATTCCGCGGTGAACACCGCCGTGAAGCCCCACTCCAGCACGCTGAACCACAGGCCCCAGCGCTGGCTGATCGCGGCCATGCTGTCGAGCATCACCACCACCACGCTGGCCAGGATCAGGCCGACCAGCAGCAGGTCAAACGTGCGGCCGGCCGGCGTGTCTGATTCGAAGATGACGGCATAGGCGCGCAGCCGCCAGCCGCCCGGCGGCCGGCCGAAGCGCCGCGCCGGGTTGGCATCGTCGAGCATCGCCTCGGTGACGGGTTCCGACGCGGGATCGGGCGCATGATCGGGCGAATGGAGCGGCTTGGCTGGTTTCACGGCGGCGATTGTGCAGTGCCGGTGTGGCACAGTGCCGCCTCCCGCCCCCCGTCGCCCACCCACCCGCCGCTGCCGCCATGGCCCTCAAATCCACGATCTACAAGGCCAACCTGCAGATCGCCGACATGGACCGCCAGGTCTACGGCGACCACTCGCTGACGCTGGCCCTGCACCCTTCCGAGACCGAAGAGCGGCTGATGGTGCGGCTGCTGGCCTATGCGCTGCACGTGCCGGCCGACGACCACCGCGGCGCGCTGCAGTTCGCGCGCGGCCTGTCCGACGCCGACGAGCCCGACCTGTGGCAGAAAGACCTGACCGACCAGCTGGTGCACTGGATCGAGGTCGGCCAGCCCGACGACCGGCGCCTTGTCAAGGCCTGCGGCCGCGCCGAACGCGTCACGCTGTACTGCTACAGCAATGCCGCGCCGATCTGGTGGGCCGGTATCGAGACCAAGCTGACGCGGCTGCGCAATCTGGAGGTCTGGCGCCTGCTGCCAGAGCAGAGCCAGGCGCTGGCCGCGCTGGCCCAGCGTTCGCTGCAATGGCAGTTGACGATCCAGGACGGCCACATCTGGGTCAGCACGGCAACGCATTCGGTGGAGCTGCAGCCGCAGCCCTTGTGGCGCGGCGGGCGCTGAAACCCCGCAGCGATCGTGGCCGGGGCAGCCACTATCATCCCTGACCGCTTCAGTTCAACGGCCCCACGAGGGCCCCACTGCCGCATGTCACCCCTGCTGCCCCGTTTCTTGCGCACCCTCGTGCCGGCGCTGTTGCTGGCCACCGCCTCCACGCTGCCGATGGCTCAAACCCCTTCCTCCGACGACCCCTACCTCTGGCTCGAAGAGGTCCAGGGCGACAAGGCGCTCAACTGGGTGCGCGAGCGCAACGCCCAGTCGCGCCAGCAACTGCAGGCCTACCCCGACTTCGCGAAGATGCGCGACGGCTTCCGCGCCATCCTCGATTCCCGCGAGAAGATCCCCTACGTCAGCCGCCAGGGCGACTGGCTGTACAACTTCTGGCGCGACGCCGAGCACCAGCGCGGCCTGTGGCGCCGCACCACGCTGGCCGACTACCGCAAGGCCCAGCCGGCCTGGGAAACGGTGCTCGACCTCGATGCGCTGGGCAAGGCCGAGAACGAGAACTGGGTCTGGTCCGGCGCCAGCTGCCTAGGCCCCGACTACACGCGCTGCCTGCTGCGCCTGTCGCGCGGCGGTGCCGATGCCACGGTGGTGCGTGAGTTCGACACCCAAAGCAAGCGCTTCGTCGACAAAGGCTTTCAACTGCCCGAGGCCAAGAGCCAGGTCGACTGGATCGATGCCGACACGGTGTTCGTCGGCACCGACTTCGGCCCCGGCTCGATGACCGACTCCGGCTACCCGCGCATCGTCAAGCGCTGGAAGCGCGGCCAGCCGCTGGCTGAAGCCGTCACGGTGTTCGAGGGCCAGGCCAAGGACGTCTACGCCTATGCCAGCGTCGACCGCACGCCCGGCTTCGAGCGCACCACCTTCGGCCGCGCGCTGGACTTCTACCACTCGCAGATGTCGCTGCTGGACGGCGCCAGGCTGCAACCCATCACCCGCCCCGACGACAGCGACTTCAGTTTCTGGCGCGACAAGGTGCTGATCCAGCTGCGCAGCGACTGGAAGCTGGCCGACACCACCTGGCCCGCGGGCTCGCTGCTGGTTGCCGATGCCAAGGCCTACCTGGCCGGTGAGCGCCAGTTCACCGCGCTGTTCACACCCACCGCCACGCGCTCGCTGGCCGGCCTGTCGACCACGCGCAGCCGCGTGCTGCTGAACATCCTGGACAACGTCGCCGGCAAGCTGGAGGAATGGCAGGTGGTGGACGGCCGCTGGCAGCGCCGCGAGGTCAAGGCACCCTTCCCCGGCACGCTGGGCGCCAGCACCCTGCACGACCCGCTGCTGAAGGACGACGCGCTGGCCGAGGCCTACCTCGTCACCTACACGGACTTCCTGACGCCCGATTCGCTGATGCTGGGCCGCACCGGCAGCGACGAGCGTGAACTGCTGAAGGCCCGCCCGGCCTATTTCGATGCCGCCGGCCTGCGCGTCGAGCAGCGTTTCGCCCGCTCGAAGGACGGCACGAAGGTGCCCTACTTCATCGTCTGGCCGCAAGGCGCCAAGGCCGACGGCAAGAACCCGACGCTGCTCTTCGGCTATGGCGGTTTCGAGGTCTCGCAGCAACCCTGGTACTCGGCCGGCTTCGGCACCGCCTGGTACCGCCAGGGCGGCGTGCTGGTGGTGGCCAACATCCGCGGCGGTGGTGAGTACGGACCGAACTGGCACCAGTCGGCGATCAAGGCCCACAAGCAGAAGAGCTACGACGACTTTGCCGCGGTGGCCGAAGACCTGATCGCCGCGAAGATCACCTCGCCGGCGCACCTGGGCATCCAGGGCGGCAGCAACGGCGGGCTGCTCGTCGGCGCGGTGATGCTGCAGCGACCCGAGCTGTTCAAGGCCGTGGTCTGCCAGGTGCCGCTGCTGGACATGCGGCGCTACCACACGCTGCTGGCCGGCGCCTCGTGGATGGCCGAGTACGGCAACCCCGACAAGCCGGAAGA
>NZ_DATILJ010000245.1:0-9259 GCF_035476535.1 Aquabacterium sp. | reverse complement strand
TTGAACAGCGTCAACACCCCCAGCACCGCGAAGATCAGCGCCGCGGCACCGTGCACCACCGGCATCGACACCTGCTTCGCGATGCGGTCGCCGAGCAACACCGCCGGCACGTTGGCCAGCATCATGCCCAGCGTGGTGCCGGCCACCACGGCCGCCAGCGCGTGGTAGCGCGCCGCCAGCGCCACGGTGGCGATCTGCGTCTTGTCGCCCATCTCGGCCAGGAAGAAGGCCAGCACGGTGGTGCCGAACACACCGAAGCGCTGGCGGCCGCCGGCACTGTCCGCATCGACCCGGTCGGGGATCAGCATCCATGCCGCCATCGCCAGGAACGACAGGCCGATCACCCAGCGCAGCAGGTCGGGCCCCAGCGCGCGGGCCACGCCTTCGCCGAGCACGCCGGCCAGCGCATGGTTGGCCAGCGTGGCGACCAGGATGCCGGCGATGATGGGCAGCGGCCGCTTGAAGCGCGCGGCCAGCAGCATGGCCAGCAACTGGGTCTTGTCGCCCATCTCGCCGAGGGCGACCACGCCGGTTGAGACAAGAAAAGCTTCCACGACGACGACTCCCGGGGGCCGGCAGTACACCACAAGTTCCTGCGGCGTGGCTGCGGGTCGGCGGGGTGGCCGGGTCTTGTCCCGTCAGCAAGTCACCAGAACTCCCCACAGCGCCCGGCCTTGGGTTGGTCCCGGTATCGGCCGAAATAAGCGGGACCGGAAGGACATGCCCGATGCCGTCGAACCTAGAACACCCGCTGCCGCCCGCCCACCCGCACATCCAGTCGGGCACGGCGCTGATCCTGATCGTCGATGCGGATCGCCGCATCCGCCACATCAACCTGGCGTTGTCGCAGCTGATGGGGTATGCCGGCGCGCAACTGATCGGCCATCCGTTCCCGCTGCTGCGCCACCCCGACATGCCGGCCAGCGCGATGCGCGAGATGTGGGCGCAGGTCGACGCCGGCGCGCCGTGGATCGCCACCCTGGCGCTGCGCCGCCGCGATGGCAACCGCCTGTGGGCACTGGCCACCTGTGCACCGGTGCGCCACCCGCGGCTGGGCGCTTGCGTGATGATCGTGCTGATGCGCCCCAGCGATGCCCAACTGCACGCCGCCCTCACGAGCTACGAACACCAGCACAACCGCATCTCGATCTGGCTGGACAAGCTGATGCTGGAACCGCTGGCGCTGGACGACGTGACCCGCTGGTAGGGCCGGCCGCGGAGCGGCCGTGTGCTGGCCTCACTTCGCCGTGGCGGACGCGGCGCTGGCCGGCCTCTTCGCGGCCGTGGCCTTGGCCGGCTTGGGCTTGGCCACCGGCTTGGCGGCTGCCGGCGCGGCGGCCGGTGTGCCGGACTTCGCCGCTTCGTAGTTCTTCAGCGCTTCGTTGATCCGGCCTTCCCGCGTCGACGGGTCGACCGGCGCGGCCGCGGCCGGCGCAACGGCCGCCGGCTGTACGGCCGGTGCCGCTGCCGGAACCGGTGCCGGCGCCACCGGCGGTGGCGAGGCCGCGGGGGCCGGCCGGTTCGCCGGCTGCTCCGCCGCGCAGGCGGCCAGGGCCAGCAGCACCCAGAGGGCGCCGGGGCATCGCAAGGCGTTCATCCGCATGGTGCGCACCCGTCGCGTCAGCGGGCCGGGTACTGCAGGTCGGCGCGGCGGTTCTGCGCCCAGGCCGCTTCGTCGTGGCCGGTGGCCTGGGGTCGCTCGCGGCCCCAGCTGACGGCCTCCATGCGCGCCGCCGGCACGCCGTAGATCTTCAGCGCCTGGCGCACCGATTCGGCGCGCTGCTGGCCCAGCGCCAGGTTGTATTCGGCACTGCCGCGCTCGTCGGTATTGCCCTCGATCTTGATCGCCAGCGCCGGGTTGGCGATCAGGTATTTGCCGTGGCGATCAATCAGGTTGCCGAAGTCCTGCCTCACCAGCGCCGAGTCGAAATCGAAGTACACGCTGCGGCCGGTCGAGATGTCGCTCTTCGGATCCAGGTAGGGCGGCAGCGTGGTGCTGGCCACGGTGGAGCGCGTCGACGGCGGCGCCGTCACGCTCGGCGCGCTCGTCGTGCTACCGGCCGACTTGAGCGGCGGGCTCGCCGACTGCGTCGACGTGGCCGGCGGCGTCGCCACCGGCGTGCTGCTGCAGGCGCCGAGCACGGCGGCCAGCAGGGTCGTCAGGATCGATGCAAGGGCGTGATGTCGGGCGATCGTCACTCGGGTGTCTCCAGGCGCTGTGGGGCGCCGCCGGGCACGGCGGCTGCCGGCAATCTAGTGCGCGCGGCGCGGCAGCGACAGTGCGGCTGGTCACGGCCGGGCAGGCGCTTGGTCACGACCGTCAGCTGTCGAAGGCCAGTTCGATGCGGCTGCCCTGCCCCGGCGCGCTGTGCACGCCCAGCGTCGCGCCGATCAGCGCGGCCTGCTCCCGGATGCCGTGCAGGCCGTAGTGGCCGGGGCGCGGCAGCGCCGGGTCGAAGCCGATGCCGTCGTCCACCACCTCGAGCTGGACGCGCACACCCGGGCTGCCCGCCTCGGCCGTGCCGCGCAGCGTGATGCGGACCTGCTGCGCCGCGGCATGGCGTTCGACATTGCGCAGCGCTTCCTCGACGATGCGGAACACCGTCTCGGCGCGTTCGTCGTTCGGCTTGGCGGCCAGCGGGTCCATGGCCAGCGACACGTGCACCCCGGTGCGCTCGCCGAAGCGCCGGGCCAGGTCCTGCAGCGCCGGACCCAGGCCGCTGTCGCGCACGCCGTTGTCGCGCATCTGAGCGATCGCCGCGCGCGCGTCCACCAGGCCGCTGGTGGCCACGGTCTCGGCACGGCCGAGCTCGGCGTCCAGTTCTTCGCCATCCAGCCGCGTGCGCAGCTTGCGCACCAGGCGGATCTGCGTCAGCAGCGCCATCAGCGAATGGGCCAGCGTGTCGTGCAGGTCGCGCGCCATGCGCAGCCGCTCCCGCGTGACGGCGGCATGCCGCGCATCGTCGGCCATGCGCTCGATGCGCAGCGTGCGCTCGGCCACCCGCTGGTCGAGTTCCACGTTCAGCGTCTGCAGGGCGTGCTTCTCGGTCTGCAGGTGGTCCACCACCTGGGCCAGCGTGGCGCCGATGCGGCTGACCTCGTCGGTGCCGGCCGGTGCCGCCAAGGAACGCCTCTCGCCGCGGCGCACCGCCTCGGCCTCGATGGCCAGCCGCGCCAGGCGCCGCGTGAGCAGCCGAGTGACCCAGGCGGCGGCCGCCGCCGACAGCAGGCCGGCCGCGAAGACCGTCAGGAACAGCGTGTTGCGCGTGGTGCGCGCCGGCGCCAGCGCCAGCTCGGCGCGCTGGCGCACGATGGCCGTCCATTGCACGCCGACGCCATCGGCCAGGCGCAGGTGCGCGCGCGTGCCGATCACGTAGGCGCCGCCTTCGCTGGCATCGAGGTCCGCCGCCAGCCTGCGGCCGAGCCAATGCGCCGGCCCGACCAGCACCGTGCCGTCACGCGTGGCCAGCATCAGTTCGACGCGCCGGTTCTTGTTGAAGGCCTGCTGCATGCGGAACACCCGCTGCTCCACCCAGCCCCAGGACAGAAAGGCCACCAGCGTGCCGCCGCTGCGCACCGGCGCGGCGATGTCGATCAGGTGGGGCGCGGGGCCGTCGACAGCGGACGCCGGCACGCGGCCCGGCAGTTCGGCGTGGCGGTCGCTGACGAAGGGGCCCCGGCGTCCTTGCTCGAACCAGGCCAGCGCCGAGACGTCCAGGCCGCGTTGCGGGCCGCCGGTTTCGGCCACCAGCTGGCCGGCGGCATCGGCCACGCCCAGCCAGACGAATTCGGGAAACTGCGCCTGCGCATCCAGCAGCGTGCGGTTCAGCGCGGCGGGATCCTCGGCGTCCGCCGCCGAGACCTGCGCCGCGGTGGCCAGCAGCAGCGAGCGGCGCGTCTCCAGACTCATCGACACGGCATCACGCACCTGGGTCGCGAATTCGGCCAGCAGGGCTTCGGCGTCGGCGCGCGCGCGCTGTTCGGCCTGGCCCGCGGCCAGGTGGGCGGTGAGCAGCGCGGCCAGCGTCACCACGCCGAACACGGCCCAGCCGATGGCCGCGGCAATGTGCAGGCGGGGGTTCAGGCGGTGGCGAAGCGTCATGCGCCCAGTGTCTCCCGGCGGCGGCGGGCACCGCGCCCGACACGATTCGTGACCTCGACATGCCCGACGGCACCGGGCCGGCGGCACGCTCGTCGGCTAAGCTGTTTGTCATGGGATTCCCCGAACGGCGGCACCGCGCCTGCCGCAGCTGACATGGCCATGATCGACGACCTGGTCGAGGCGGTGGCGCGCGCGGGCCGGCTGCCGCCGGACCAGGCCGTGCTGGCAGTGGACGGCATGCTGCGCTTCCTGGCGGCACGCCTGCCCTCGCCGCTGTTCGGCGAACTGCAGGCGCGGCTGCAGGTGACGACGACGCCCGACCCTTCGGCTGCGCCGTCGACCGGCCCCTCGGACGCGACGGCGCCCACGCCGCGCACGCCATGAGCACCGGCGCCGACGCCACGCCGCCACGCCGCCTGCGGTTGCTGATCGTCGACGATCAACCGCTGATCCGGCGCGGCCTGGCGATGATGCTGGCCACCGAGCCGGACATCGAGGTGGTGGGCCAGGCGGCCGACGGCCTGGACGCGATGGCCCAGGCGCGGGCGACCGCGCCAGACGTGGTGGTGATGGACCTGCAGATGCCGCGGGCCAGCGGCGTGGTGGCCACGCGCGAGATCACCGCCGAACTGCCCGACACCAAGGTGGTGGTGCTGACCACCTACGACGACGACGAACGGGTGTTCGAGGCCATCCGTGCCGGTGCGCAGGCCTACCTGCTGAAAGACGCGTCAGAGGCCGAGGTGCTGGACACCATCCGCTCGGTGCACCGCGGCGAATCCCGCCTGTCGCCGGCCATCGCGCGCAAGGTGATGGCGCAATTCCGTGCGATGGCCTCCCGCGTCCCCCTTCAAGCCGAGGCACCGGTGCCGCGCGAAGCGCACGCGGCGGCCGGCCCGCGCGCACAGGAAGAACCGCTGACCGACAAGGAAGCCCGCATCCTGGACTTGCTGGCGCAAGGCAAGAGCAACAAGCAGATCGCCGCGGCGGTGTTCCTGGCCGAGGGCACGGTGAAGAACTACGTCAGCCGCATCATGGACAAGCTGCACGCCAGCAGCCGCTTCGAACTGGCGGTGCGGGCGGTGTCGCGGCGCGGCTGAAGCAAACCGCCGCGGCGGCATGCGCCGCGGGTGTCAAGGCGCCGCCCCGCTCAGCCCGGCTGCTTGGTGATGCGCAGGTAGGGCTTGGGCGCCGTCCAGCCTCCGGGGAACAGCGTCTTGGCGTCCTCGTCGGAGACCGAGCCGGCGATGATCACGTCCTCGCCCTGCTTCCAGTTCACCGGCGTGGCCACCTTGTGCTTGGCGGTCAGCTGCATCGAGTCCAGCACGCGCAGGATCTCGTCGAAGTTGCGGCCGGTCGTCATCGGGTAGGTCAGCATCAGCTTGATGCGCTTGTCCGGGCCGACGATGAACACCGAGCGCACCGTCGCGTTGGTCGCCGCGGTGCGGCCTTCGGACGAGCCTGGCTCTTCGGCGGGCAGCATGTTGTAGAGCTTGGCCACGGCCAGGTCGTGGTCGCCGATCATCGGGTACTTGGGCAGGTGGCCCTGGGTTTCTTCGATGTCGGCCGCCCACCGGTGGTGGTTGTCGACCGGGTCGACGCTGAGGCCGATCAGCTTGGCGTTGCGCTTGGTGAACTCGGGTTCGATGCGCGCCATGTAGCCCAGCTCGGTGGTGCACACCGGCGTGAAGTCCTTCGGGTGGGAGAACAGGATCGCCCACTTGTCGCCGATCCAGTCGTGGAAGTTGATCGTGCCCTGGGTCGTCTGGGCGCTGAAGTCGGGGGCGATGTCGTTGATGCGCAGGCTCATGATGGGTTCTCCGGGTAGCGCGCTCTGAACAGGGATGGCAACCGCCCGGCGCGGCATGGGCGGGTGGCTGCCTGGGATCGCAAGGGTAGTCGGTTCAGTCGGTCATGGCGGCGATGGCGGCCGTGGCTTCCAGGCTGGGCACCTCGGCCAGCACGCCCGCCCAGACCTCCGGCGGCGCCGCGCGGCGCGCCAGCGGCAGGTACTGCGCCCACTGCGCCGGCGTGCACACCGCCTTCAGTGCCTGCACGAACACCCGCGTGGCGCCCACCGGCGTGTTCTTGCCGCTGCCGAAGCTGGCCAGCGATTGCACGCCATGCGCCACGAAGTGATCGAAGCCGCCATGGGCGATGCCGGCCGACACGCACCAACGCGCGAACAGCGGGGCCTTGGGCGCCGGCAGCCGGGCCACCAGCGGCATCATGATGTCCTCCTCGTGCTGCAGGTGCGCCTCGGCGATCACGCGGTAGGCCGCGAAGGCGCTGCGCAGGGCCGCGGCACCGTCGGCGAGAGACTGGGTGACGGCCTGTTGAGCGGCATGCTCCTGTGCGTGTTCGTCCTTGAACATCGCCGCGCCGACGGCACCGTCGAAGAAATGGTCCAGCATCGCCGAGCTGCCGCCGCCGGCGCCTTCGACACCATCCTCCATCGCCGCGTGCACGGCAATCACCGCGGTGTAGGCCTGCCACGCGGGCGCGAAGCCGGCCAGGTCGCCGGCCTCGGCCAGCGGGGCCAGCACCTGGCACAGATCGTTGCGCAGGACCTCGTGGTAGTTGCGCATCACGGCGGGTGCGGAGACTTCGGGTTCGGTCATCTTGGGCTCCTGCGGGCGGCTGGTGGCGATGGGAGGGAGTCTGACTATCCCTGCCGCGGAAGTCCTTCAGGGCGCATTCAATGTTGTTAAACCTGCGGCCCGGGCCGCCGCGGCGGTGCCTTAAGCTCCGTGCCCGGGGGCGTCCGTGGAAGGGCGCAAAGAAGAAGACGAGAGGACCACCTTGACTACCGCACGCCTGGCTGCACCGACCCGGCCGCTGCACTTCGGGCCTGGCGGCCGTTTCGAGCTGCGGCCTGCCGAGTACCGGTTGCTGGTGGATGGCCAGCCCGCCGCGCTCGGCGGCCGCGCGCTGGACCTGCTGATGGCGCTGGCCGCCTACCCGTCGGAGCTGCGGACCAAGGGCGAGTTGCTGGACATCGTCTGGCCAGGCCTGGTGGTCGAGGAAAACAACCTGCGCGTGCAGATCAACACGCTGCGCCGGCTGCTCGGTGAAGACGCCATCGCCACGGTGCCCGGCCGCGGCTACCGGCTGAGCGCGGCCCTGCAGGCCGAGCCCGAGGCCCCCGCAAGCCCGGCCGAATTGCCTCCGGCGCCGGCCGCAGCGCGCGCGCCGGGCATCGCGGTGACGCAGCGCCTGTTCGGCCGCGACGCCGACCTCGCCCGGCTGGAATCCCTGCTACAGGCGGGCAGCGGCTGCATCACGCTGGTCGGCACGCCCGGCGTGGGCAAGAGCAGCCTGGCGCGCGTGGCGCAGGCGCGGTGGCCCGGGCGCAGCGCCTGGGTCGACCTGGCCCCGCTGACGCTGGGCGGCCAGATGGCAGGCGCCATCGCGCGGGCGCTGGGCGCCCAGCTGGACGAGGGCGAGCCCGCGGTGCAGGTGCTGCAGCTGCTGCAGGTACTGCGTTTGCTGCCGCAAGACGCGCCGCTGCTGCTGGTGCTGGACAACGCCGAGCACCTGATCGAGCGCTGCGCCGACTGGGCCTCGCAGCTGCGCGCCGCGCCGCAGCTGCAGCTGCTGGTCACGAGCCAGCTGCCCCTGGGCACGGGCAGCGAACAAATCCTCCGCCTGGAGCCGCTGCCCGTGCTGGACACGGCGGAGGCGCCCGAAGGCGCACTGGCCCTGCTGGTCGACCGCATCAGCGCGGCGGACAACCGGTTCCAGCTCACGCCCGGGGCGCTGCCCTTGCTGAACGCCCTGTGCCGGCAGCTGGACGGCCTGCCGCTGGCGCTGGAGATGGCCGCCGCACGCGTGCCGCTGATGGGCCTGCGGGCCGTGCACGACGCCCTGGTCGAGCGCTTTGCACTGCTGTCGCGCGGCCGCCGCGATTCGCCGGCGCGCCACCGCAGCCTGCACGACGCGCTGGACTGGAGCTATGGGCTGCTGGGCGCGCAGGACCAGCGGCTCTTCCGCGCCATTGGCGTGTTTGCCGGCGGCTTCACGCTGGACCTGGCGCTGGCGCTCACCGCGGACGAGCATGTGGGGCGCTGGGACCTCATCGACGGCCTGGCCACGCTGGTCGAGCGTTCGCTGGTCAGCGTCAGTCTCGGTGCCAGCCCTGGTGTCAGCGATGGGGAGCCGCCACGCTATCGCCTGCTGGAGACGATGCGTGCGTATGCGCTGCGGAAACTGGCGTGCCCGGCGCCCGGTGCCGCTGACGAGAGCCCCTCGCTGCGCCGGCGCCATGCCGCGGCGGTGCTGGCGCTGTTCACGCGCGGCGATTCGAGTGCCCAGTGCCTGGCCGAGATGGACAACGCGCGCGAAGCCTTCCTGTGGGCCCGGGACCACGAGCTGGCCGTGGCGGCGCAGCTCAGCGCCCGCGTGGCCCACGAGATCGGCTTCACCGTCTGGCGCCAGGAGGTCACCGAGTGGATGCTGTCGCTGCAGCCGGCGATGCAGCAGGCGGCCGGGCAGGCTTTGCCGCTGCAGACGCAGGCCTTCTGGTGGGCCATGCTGGCCTATGTGCTCAACGTGCGCCGGGACCGGGCTGCCAGACCCGCGGCCAAGCAGGCCGTGTCGCTGTGGCGGCAGCTCGGCCAGGCCGCCGAGCTGCAGGCGGCGCTGGCGCACTGGGTGCGCGCCATCACCGAGCCCGGACCCGAGCTCGACGAGGCCTGCGCTGCGTTGCTGCAGTCGGCGGCGGCGGACGCGGACGCGGCCTCGCCGCGGGCACTGCTGCGTGTGCATGGCGCGCTGGCCGAGGCGGCGCGTGTGCGCGGAGACGCCCAGGCGCTGCTGGCCTGCCGCGAGCAGGAGCTGCTGATGTCGCGCGAACTGGGCTGGAACGACATGGCGCAGGCGGCCGAGAGCAACGTCTGCGCAGCGCTGATCGAACTCGGCCGCCACATCGAGGCGTCCGAGCGCAGTGACAGGCTGCTGCGGCAGATCGATGCCGATGGCGGCGACGCCAACGGCAACCTGCCCTGGGCTTTGAACGTGCGGGTCGAGTCGCTGGTACCGCTGGGCCGGTTCACCGAGGCGCGGGCGCTGCTGCCGCGCTCGCTGGCCACCGGCCGGCGCTTCGGCACCACGGTGGCCTGGCAGGGCATCCTGGTGCTGGTGGTGGCGCAGCAGCGC
>NZ_DATILJ010000244.1:0-60972 GCF_035476535.1 Aquabacterium sp. | reverse complement strand
CGGCCGGCAAACAGCGCCCAGCCGAAGAGGAAGAACATGCCGTTGTGCAGCCATTCCGCCGGCGGCGGCAACAGCGAACCCACCGGCGCCAGGATGCCGTTGCGGTAACCGGCCCCCGCCAGCACCAGCGGCAGGGTCAGCGGCACAAAGCCCCACCAGCGGGCGCCCAGTTGGCGCATCAGCCGCGGCACGGCCGAGGCCCAGGCGGGCGGCAGGCGCTGTGCCAGCCAGCTTGCCAGCGCGGTGGCCACGGCAAACCACCACAGCAGGTACACGAACCACAGGTGCAGGGTGTTGAGGCGCGGCTTGCCGTCCATCGGCGGGATCAGGCCGGGGTCCAGCCCCCAGCTGCCACGCGCCATGCGGTGCACGAACAGCAGGACCATCGTGACGGTCAGCACCAGGATCGGCGGCCACAACAGCAGGAAGGGCAGCGCGATGCGCTGGAAGCGGTGGCGCAGCATGCCGGCCATGCCGCGCCGCTGCACCAGCATCGCGACGAAGAAGCCGGCAACGATGAAGAACACCGGCATGCGAAACACGTGGATGAAGGCCAGCAGCAAATCGGCCAGCGGGCTGGTGGCGGTGTCGCGCCAGACCAGTGGCGACTCACCGGTCAGATGGATCGCCGCGACATGCACCACGATGCCCAGCCACATCATGCTGGCGCGCAGGTTGTCGAGCGAATGCAGGCGTTGAGGCGTTGTCATGCCCCGCACTGTGCAGCCTGACGTGGCGTGAGGGTCAAGCCCCGGCCGGTGTGTCTTGTTGGATCTGGGTGGGTGTGGGGCCGGCGGCGGCCAGCGCGGTGGCGGCCTTCATCAGGTACTCGCGCGCCACCGGATTCAAGGGGGCGGCATCGCGCAGCAAGGGCTCGCTCTGGTAGGCGCGCTGCAGCCGTTCGCGCAGCGCCGGGTCGCGCCGCGTGACGTGTTCGACAAGCTCGTTCCAGCGCTTCAGCACGGCCAGCACCGGCGGCGCGTGCGGCGGGAGTTGCTGAGGTATCAGCGCCAGCACGCTGTCGGCCAGCGCGGACCACTCCGTATCGGGCACCGGCGCCAGGCGCTTCAGGTCGTCATCCGTGAGGTAGCGTTTCAGCAGCGCGAGCCGCAGCTGCACCGCCTGCTCGATGAACCGGATCATCGCCAGGCCCGGCCGTGCGCTGCTGTGGGCACTGGGCTCGGCGTGGTACATCTCGCCCCAGCGCAGCATCAGGTCGAAGTCGCCCTTCATCCAGGTGTGCATCAGGTTCATCCAGCGCTGGGCCAGCGGCTGCACCCGGGCATCGAGCGGCGAGATGCCGGTGTCCATCAGGGCCTGCACTGCATCGACAACCTGGTTCCATTGGCCTTCGATGCGCGCCCAGTTGCCGAAGATCAGCTTGATCTCGGCGGCGCTGAAGTATTTGTCGCAGGTGCTCATCAGCTGCAGGGTCTCGAGCCAGTCGTTCAGCTCGGGCTCGCTGCCGGCGCTGAACTTGGCCTGGGCCAGCGCCAGGCGGTCGCGCAGCGCGGTGGCCTGTTCGATCTCGCGCTCCAGCGCGCGCAGCTGCCGCGCGACGATCTGCGGCAGGCTCGGGCTCTCTTCGCCGAGCATCGCGCCGATCTCTTCCAGCGGCAGGCCGATGCGGCGCAGCACCTGGATGCCGTGCAGCCGCGCCACATCGGCCTGGTTGTACAGGCGATAGCCGCTGTCCGAGCGGGCCGACGGCCGCAGCAGGCCGATGCTGTCGTAGTGGTGCAGCGTGCGCACCGTGATGCCGGTGCGTTTGGCCAGTTCACCCACTTTCAGCAGCATCAGCGGTCTCCGGCCGCCTCGCCCAGCGTGGCCTGCAGCACGGGCTTCTGCACCTTGCCCAGCGCGGTCTTCGGCAGAGCGTCCAGCAGCACGATGCGGCGCGGCTGCTTGTAGCGTGCCAGCTGGGTCGCGAAGTGAGCGGCCAGGGCGCCGGTGTCCACCGTCTCGCCTGGATGCGCCACCAGCGCCAGCACCGGCACCTCGCCCCAGCGTGCATCGGGCAGACCGACCACCGCGGCTTCGGCCACGCCGGGCCAGGCGGCGGCCAGCTGTTCGATCTCGGCCGGGTAGATGTTTTCGCCGCCGGAAATGATCATGTCCTTGCTGCGGCCGACGATGGTGAAAAAGCCCACCGCATCGCAGCGCGCCAGATCGCCGGTGGCAAACCAATCCTGCAACGGCGGCTGATGGTGGTAGCCGCGCATCATCTGCGGTGCCTGCAGCCAGATTTCACCGACCGCGCCGGCCGGCACCTCGGCGCCCTGGCCATCCACCAGCCGCAGCTGCACGCCCAGCGCCGGCCGGCCGGCCTGGCCGACATGGGCCAGCGCTTCGTCGGGCCGCAGCACGATGGACACCGGCCCGCTCTCGGTGCAGCCGTACACCTGCGCCACCGGCACGCCGCGTGCGTGGAAGGCCTGGATCAACTCGGTAGGCACGATGGACGAACCGCTGTTGACGAAGCGCAGCGACGACAGGTCGGCCGTGGCCCAGCCGGGATGCGTGACGAGCGCCCGCATCACCGCCGGCACCAGCAGGCTGGTGCTGGGCCGCCAATGGGCGACGGTGCTCAGCCACTGGCCGGCCTCGAAACGCGGGGGCAGGTTCAGCGCCGCGCCGCACAGCAGCGCCGGCAGCGTCTGGATGCACAAGCCGCCGACGTGGAACAGCGGCAGCACGCTGAGCACACGCTCGTCTTCGTGCAGGCCTTGGGCGGCGATCGCTGCCTCGGCGTTGGCCAGCATCGCCGTCTGGGTGTGCAGCGCGCCCTTGGGCTCGCCGCTAGTGCCGGAGGTGCAGGCCAGCAGCAGGTCATCGGCATCCAGGCTGTCGTCGGGCGTGCTGCGCAAGCGGCACAGCGAGCGCAAGGCAGCGGCTTGCTCGGCCTTGTCGGAGCTTGCCAGCACGGCGTGCAAGCCGGCGTCATGAGCAATCGCGACCAACTCAGGCAAGGCCAGGCGCCAGTTCAACGGCGCGAACACCGCGCCGATGCGCGCGCAGGCCAGCAAGGCGGCCAGCATCTCGACGGAGTTCTCGCCCAACCAGCCGATCAGGTGGCCGGGCCCATGGCCCTGGGCCTGCAAGGCTCGCCGGTTGGCTTCGACCAGGCTGTCCAGCGTGGCATAGCTGATGTGCGTCGCGCCGGCCTGCACCGCCAGCGCCTTCGGACGACGCTGCACCTGCGCATGGAAGCGCTGATACAACGGGCGCTCGCTCACTCGATGGCCTCGTCCCGTTCGCCCGCCTCGTACAGGCATTCACGGCCCAGGCGGTCCATGCACAACTCGGCTGTCCACGGCAGCATCAGCGAGCCGCAGCGTGAATCACGGTACAGGCGCTCCAGAGGCAGCGACTTCAGCATCGCCTGCCCGCCGCAGGTGCGGATGGCCAGACGGCAGATGTCGTTGGCGTTCTCCATGATCGTGTAGTGCGCGGCATAGAGCCGCATGCGCGCGTCCTTGTCGGGGTCGATGCAGGCATCGCGCGCGTTCTGCAGGAACAGCGCGCGCGTGGCCTCGAGCTTGATGCGCATCTCGGCCACTGCGTATTGCTTGGTCGGGTACATGCGGCGCATCACCGGCGGCATGCCGGGCACCTCGGCGCGCAAGTACTGCACGGTGAAGTCGTAGGCCGCCTGGGCGATGCCCAGGTAGGTCGGCGACAGCGTCGCGAACATGTGCGGGAAGCGGCTCACGGCATGGAAGTAGGCGCCCTCGGGCATCAGCCGCGCTTCGTCCGGCACGAACACTTCGCTGAACAGCAGGTTGCGGCTGACCGTGCCGCGCATGCCCAGCGGATCCCAGTCGCCGCTGATCGTCACGCCCGGTGCGTTGGCCGGCACGGCCAGGTACATCGCGTCGCGGCGCGAGCCGCCTGCCGCCTGGCCGGGCCGCTCCAGCGTGCACAGCACGCCGTAGTAGTCGGCCGCGCCGGCCAGCGAGGCGAAGATCTTCTTGCCGCTGACGACGTAGCCGCCGTCCACCCGCTTGGCCAGCGTGCCCCAGGGCGCCGCACCGGCGGCCGCGGCGCCGCCCTCGGAGAAGGGCTGCGCATAGACCTGGCCGCCCTGCACGATGCGCTGGTAGTGGATGCTGCGGATGCGGTGGTGTTCGGCACGCTCCTCGGCCGTCATGTCCAGCGCATCGGCGATCGCGCCGGACCACAGGCAGGAGCAGACATGCATGTTGAAGCTGAGCGCGGTGGATCCGCACCAGCGGCCGATCTCGGCCGAGACCATCACATAGGTCGCGAAGTCTGCCCCCAGCCCGCCATAGGCCTCGGGCACGCAGATGCCCAGCAGGCCGGCCGCGCGCAGGTCGGCGTAGTTCTCGAAGGGGAAGCTGGCGTCGCGGTCGTAGCGGGCAGCGCGCTCGGCGAAGCCTGGGCCGAGTTCGGCGACGCGCTCGATGAGTTCGCGCTGCAGCGGCGTCAGGTTTGCCGCATTGCCGGCAATGTGCGAAGGCTGGTAGCGCGTGGCCACCGGCTCGGGGCGGGGGCTGGTCATCGCGTGACTCCTTGCAGGAAGCGCAGCAGCGCCGTGTTGAAGGCCTGCGGCTGCTCCATCGTCAGCAGATGGCCGGCCCCGGGCACGATCTCGAGCGCCGCACCGGGAATGCGCTCGGCCATGCGCGCCGCCACGGCCGGCGCGGCGGTGGTGTCGTGCTCGCCGGTCAGCACCAGCGTCGGCACGGTGATGACCGACAAGGCGGCACGGCGGTCGAAGGCCACCAGCGCGGCCAGCGCGCGGCGGTAGGTGGCTTCAGGCACCGCCGCCATCAGCGCCTGCACCGCGGCCAGTCTGTCGGCCGGCAGGCCCGGCGCCACCATGGCCGGCACCAGCTGCGCCGCCATGCCGGCCATGCCCAGGCCGGCGTCCAGCGGCGCGAAGCGCGAGCGCAGGAAGCCCTGCTGCCAGTCGCCTCCCGGTTTGCCGAAAGCCGGCGAGGTGCTGGCCAGCACCAGCGCGCCAACAGCCTGCGGCGCCAGCGCCGCCAGCTCCAGCGCGACCATGCCGCCCATGCTGTGGCCGACCAGCACGGCCGGGGGCGCCTCCAGCCAGCGGATCAGCGCCTCGACCGATCGGGCCAGGCCGGACAACTCATACGGCTCGATGCCCGGCGACAGACCATAACCCGGAAAATCAACGGCCAGCGCACTGAAGCCCGCGGCCGCCAGCGCCGCGCCAGTGCCGGACAGCTCATCGCGCCACACCTCGCGCCCGCCGCCCACACCGTGCAGCAGCAGCACCGGTGGCCCCTCGCCCCAGCGCAGGTGCGCCAGCGGTGCATCGGTGACCAGCCGCGCGCTCACAGCAGCACCCCCTTGTCGACCACCGGAACACCATCGAGCAGCACGCTGCAGCCGCGCAGCGGCAGGTCGAAATGCCCGGCGGTGTGGCGGCCGGCCACTTCGTTCGCGCCGGTGGAATACAGGAAGTTGCCGGCAAAGGCGCGCAGCTCGGTGCCGTTGCAATCGGCCTTGTCGTAGAAGGTCAGTGCATCCCAGCGCGCGCGGCGGTTCAGGCCCCAGCCGACATGCGACACCGCATACGCCAAGGGGTCGTTCCAGGCCGCGAAATAACCCCGCATCAGCTCGGCATCGACACTGCTGCCCTCCACCGCCACCACGTGGTCGCGCTCGATGCGCAGCGCCACCGGGTCGGCGAGGTAGCGCTTGAAGGTCAGGTTCACGTCACCGCGGTCCAGCACCAGCCTGCCCTGCACCGTGCCGGCCGCCGGGAAGGCCAGCACCAGGCCGCCCGGCCAGTGGGACAGGCTGCCGGGCTTGGCGCTGAAGCCCCAGACGCCGCCGATGCGCGCACCGGCGAGGTCGATACGCAGGTCGGTGCCGGCGGCAGACTGCACGCGCATCTCGCGCGCCGCCTTCAGCCGGCGCATCGCCTCGCGCACCGGCGCTTCGTCTTCGGCGCGCGGCAGGCAGCGCTCCAGGATCTCGGGATGCTCGTTGCTGATGGCCAGCACGCGGGCGCCGCCACGCAGGATCTCAGGCAACTCCACCGCATGCTGCAGCCCTTCGACCGTGCAGTCGGCAACAAAGCTGCTGCCGCTCAAGGCCTGCACCACCGGCTGCAAGCGGCCGATGGCGTCCGACGCACCGGTCGAGCGCACCGGCACCGGCGCGCTCAGGCGCGGCGTCGGCACGGTCAGGCGGAACCAGCGCGCGCCCAGCCGCGCCAGCGCCAGCTCGGAGAGTTGCACCAGCGCCGGCCGCGATTGTGTTTCGCACAGCACCGCGCAGGCATCGCCGGGCTGCACGCCGCACAGCCGGAAGGCATCGGCAAACACCTCGATCCACTTGGCTTCGATCACGGCATTCACAGGATTTCTCCGAGCATGCGGTAGTGGCCGCCCTGGAACAGCAGCGGCGCCGTCACCAGATCGGCCATGCGCCGCACGTGGCCGATGAACAACTGGTGGTCGCCGGCCTCGTGCTGGGCCCGCAGTTCGCACTCGAACACTGCCGCACAGGCGGTGAGCACCGGGGCATCACCCAGCCCGGGTGTCCAGTGGCCCTCGGCAAACTTGTCCGGCAACTGCGACGCGAAGCGGCGCGACAGATCCACCTGCGTTTCGGCCAGCACATTGACGACAAAGAAGCGCGCTGCCGAGAACGCTGCCAGGCTGGGACTGGCCCGCCGCAAGGACCACAACACCAGCGGCGGCTGCAGCGACAGCGCGTTGAACGAGTTGGCAGTCAGCCCCACCGGTTGACCCGTGGCGTCGAGGCAGGTCACGATCGTCACGCCAGTGGCGAAGCGGCCGAGCGCCTGGCGCAGCGCCTGCGGATCCAGGTTCTCCGCCTCGGTCATGTCGACCCCCGCAGCACTCACGCTGCGTTGCCCGCGCTGAGGCCCCAGCGCGCGAGCGCCGCATCGTCGGCCACCCGCGCATCGACCCAGCGTGCGCCCTCCGGCGTGGTCTCCTTCTTCCAGAACGGCGCCTGCGTCTTCAGGTAGTCCATCAGGAACTCGCAGCCCTGGAAGGCATCGGCGCGGTGCGCCGAACTGACGGCCACCAGCACGATCTGCTCGCCCGGTTGCAGCAGGCCGACCCGGTGGATCACGCGCACCGCGCGCAAGGCAAAGCGGCAACAGGCGTCGTCGATCATCGTCTCGATCGCCGCTTCGGTCATGCCCGGGTAATGCTCGAGCTCCATCGCACTGACGCCCGCGCCGTCGTTGCGGTCGCGCACGGTGCCGATGAAGCTGGCCACCGCCCCCACGCCGAGGTCGGTTGCACGGAGTGCCGCGACCTCGGTGGAGAGGTCGAAATCGGCGGCCTGGATGCTGACGCGGCTCATGGCGAGGATTGTGGCACTGCGGGTGGGACGCCCATCGCCACTAGAATCGGCCGCATGTTCTCCGCCCCCTTCCTCATCGTCCTGGCCCTCCCGGCCGGCGTGTGCGTGGCGGAGAAATCGAAAAAGCAGCCGCTCGTCTGACCGGGGCAGCTGTTCCGTCGTCGGACGAGCGACGGAACACAGCGGGCACCGGACCGGTGAACTCCCCACAGGCTGCCAGACCCTGCCCCGCCCCACGCCGCACACTCATCCGACCGGTTCTTCCACACGGTCGTTGATGCATGGAGTGTTCGTGATGATGACGTTTTCGGGGATCTGGGTGCCGCTGGTCACCCCTTTTTGCGACGGCCGCCTGGACCTGCCGGCCTTGCGGCGCCTGGTCCAGCATCTGGCCGGCCGAGGCGTGGCCGGCTTCGTGGCCTGCGGCAGCACCGGTGAAGCCGCCATGCTGGACGAGGCCGAGCAGGACCAGGTGCTGGCCACCACCCTCGCCGCTGCCGCCGGGCTGCCGGTGCTGATGGGCCTGGCCGGCGTGCGCGCGGACCTGCTGGCAGTGCGTGCGCGGCGCCTGGCCGCCGAGCACGCCGTCTCGGGCTTGCTGCTCAGTGCACCCGCCTACATGAAGCCGTCGCAAGCCGGCCTGCTGGCGCACTTCCGCAGCGTGGCCGATGCGTCGCCGCTGCCGATCGTGGCCTACGACATCCCGGCACGCACGGGCGTGCGCATCGAACTGCCGACGCTGCTGGCGCTGGCCGCTCATCCCCGCATCCAGGCCGTGAAGGATTGCAGCAGCGATGCCGCGGCCGCCACCGCCGTGCTCGGCGATGGCCGGCTGGCGCTGCTGGCCGGCAACGACGACGAGATGTTCGCGCAGATGGCGCTGGGCGCAACGGGAGCCATCGCGGCCTCGGCGCACCTGCGGGCCGACCTCTTCGTGCAACTTCATCGCCTGCTGCAGCAGCAGCGCTTGCACGAGGCCCAGGCGCTGTGGCGCGCGCTGCGGCCGCTGGCCCAGGCACTGTTTGCCGAACCGAACCCGATGGTGGTGAAGGCCGTGTTGGCGCAGCAAGGCTGGCTGCGCAACGAACTGCGGGCGCCGATGCAGCCGGCCGATGTCGCGACCACCGCGCGTGTGCTGAGTGTGCTGGAAGGCCTGGCGCGCGACTGGCCACCGCGGCCCGCCGAAGACCCGGCGGCCCGCAGTGGCACGCCCGCTCAGGCCGTCGTCGCCAGCTGAACCTCGCGCAGCACCAGCCGGGTGTAGGTCTCGCGCACACCGGCTTTCTGACGCAGGTGCTCGGTGACCTGCACCCGTTCATCCCGGTCGGTGCAGGCCACGCGCGCGGCGTGGTCGAACGCCAGAAAGATGAGCAAGCGCAGTGCATCGCGCAGCACAATGCTGCTCATCCCCGCCCATCCGACCTAGCCCATGCCACCGTTCTCCCGCCGTGCCCTGGCTGTGGGCCTGATCGTTGCCACGGTGAGCGCCAGCGCCCAGAACGCCGGGCCGCCGATCGACGCAGCGACGCGCCAGCAGGTGATCGCCGGCACGATCCGCGAGATGAACGCGCAGTACGTGTTCCCCGAGATGGCCACGCAGGTCGAGACCGCGCTACGCAGCCAGCAGCAGGCCGGTGCTTTCGATCAGCTCACGGGGGCCACCGGTTTTGCCGACAAGCTGACGGAGGCGCTGCAGGCGGTGACGCGCGACAAGCACATCCGCATGCGCTTCAGCGCCACGCCGCTGGAAGACCGCGCGGCCGATCGTGCGCCGACCGCCGGCGAGCGCGAGGCCTACCTGAAGAGTGAACAGGCGCGCAACTTCGGCGTCGAGAAGGTCGAGCGCCTGCCTGGCAACATCGGCTACATCGAGCTGCGCGGCTTCGCCTCGGCCGAGCTGGCCGGCGAAGCGATCGCGGCGGCGATGAACCTGGTCGCCCATTCGCAGGCCTTGATCATCGATCTGCGGCGCAACGGCGGCGGCGATCCCGCCACGGTCGCTCTGATGAGCAGTTATCTGTTTGCCGAACGCACTCACCTGAACGACATGTACTGGCGCGAAGGCAATCGCACCGAGCAGTTCTGGACCCAGGACTGGGTGCCCGGCAAGCGCTTCGACGCGAAGAAGCCGGTCTACGTGCTGACCTCCAGGCGCACCTTCTCCGGCGCCGAGGAGTTCAGCTACAACCTGAAGAACCTGAAACGCGCCACCTTGATCGGCGAGACCACCGGCGGCGGCGCGCACCCCGGCGACATGGTCAAGGTGGCAACGCATTTCCACGTCTTCATCCCCAGCGGCCGCGCGATCAACCCGATCAGCAAGACCAATTGGGAGGGTGTGGGTGTGGAGCCGGATGTGAAGGTGGCAGCCGACGATGCGCTGCGCGTGGCGCAGGTGATGGCCTTGAAGCCCATCGTCGAATCGCAGCCCGATGCCGAGGTTAGGGCCGCCCTGCAGACGCGGCTGGCCGAGCTGGAACGCGGCGGCACCCGGCCGCAGTAGCGCGGCGTCAGCCGCCGGTCACCGGCGGAAAGAACGCCACCTCGGCGCCTTCGCCGACCTTCGTGGCTTCGTCAGCCATCACCTGGTTCAGCGCGCAACGCAGCGCTCGGCCGCGGGCCAGCACCTCGGCATGGCGGCCGCCGCGCGCGATCAGCATGTCGCGCAGCTCGCCCAACGTCCCGCCTGCCGGCCAGTCGATGCGCTCGCCGGCGCCCAGGGCCTCGCGCAGCGAGGCGAAATAACGCAGATTGACGATGGCCATGCTCAACCGCCGATCAGGGATGTCAACAGCAGCAGCCGCACCGTGTCGCCACGTCGTATCGCCTGGCTGGGCGGGTTGTCGACCAGGCCGTCGGCCCACACCGCCGAGGTCAGCACGCCGGAACTCTGGTTCGGGAACAGCTCGACCCCGCCCTCGGCATTGAAGCGGGCGCGCAGGAACTCGCGCCGCTTGTCCGGCTGCGGCCAGTCGAAATCGGCGCGCACGGCCACGGCCTGCGGCAACGCGGCCGGGCAGGCTTGCAGCGTGCGCAGCACCGGCGCAACGGCGAGCAGAAAAGTCACGAAGCTGGACACCGGGTTGCCGGGCAGGCCCATGAACAGCGTCTCGCCGCCCTCGCGCTTGACGGCGCCGAAGGCCAGCGGCTTGCCGGGTTTCATCGCCACCTGCCAGGCTTCCAGCCAGCCTTCGGCCTGGACCGCCGGCTTCAGGTGGTCCTCTTCGCCGACCGAGACACCGCCGGACGTCAGGATCAAGTCGTTGCCGGCGGCCGCGCGGCGCAGCGCTTCACGCGTCGCGTCCAGCTGGTCCGGCACGATGCCGAGATCGACCACCTCGCAGCCGGCGGCCTGCAGCAGGCCGCGCAAGGTGAAGCGGTTGGAGTTGTAGATCGCACCGGGTTTCAGCGGCTGGCCGGGCATCACCAGTTCGTCGCCGGTCGAGAACAGCGCGACGCGGGGGCGGCGGCAGACGGCGAGCGTCGCCGCGCCGACCGAGGCCGCCAGGCCCAGCGCCTGCGGCGTCAGCCGGCTGCCGGCGGCCAATACTTCGGCACCGTGCATCACGTCTTCGCCGCACCGGCGTATCCATTGGCCTGAAGCCGGCACGGTGTTGACGCGCACCGCCCCCAGCGCCTCGCCGGCCACCGCCTCGCACTGCTCTTGCATCACCACGGCATCGGCCCCCGCCGGCACCTGCGCACCGGTGAAGATGCGCGCCGCCGTGCCGGCCGCCAGCGGCTGGCCGACGACGCCCGCGGGGATGCGCTGGCTCACCGGCAGCAGCGCGCCCGCCGCCGGCACATCGGCCGCGCGCAGCGCGTAGCCGTCCATCGAGCTGTTGTCCGCCGGCGGCACATCCAGCGATGAATGCACGCCCCGGGCCAGCACGCGGCCCAGTGCGTCGAAGCTCGACACGGTGTCGCTGTCCGCGATGCGGCGTTCGCTGGCCACCTGCAGCAGCCGCGACAGCACCTCGTCCAGGCTCAGCAGGGTCGGGCGTTGTTCAGCCATGGATCTCGGGCCGGTAGTGGAAGCGATCGGCAGTGTCCATCAGGTACGAAGCCAGCGCCGGTACCGCGGCCATGTCGAACACTGGGCGCAGCGTGGCCACCGGTAAGGCACTGGGCGCATCGGTGGCGATCGCGACGACGAAAGGCTCGTCCGGATAGATCGGCGCCTCGTCGAGCGCCTGGCGCCAGACCTCGATCTTCGGGATGTCGGCCTGCTTGAAGCCTTCGACCAGCAGCCAGTCGCACTCCACCATCTCGGCGATCAGCTGGTGCACGCTGGGCTGGCCCTCGACCTCGTACTCGCGCATCTTCGCGAGGCGGTGGCCCGAGGCGATCATCACCTCGAAGGCGCCGGCCTGGCGATGGCGCCAGGTGTCCTTGCCGGGATGGTCGATGTCGAAGGTCTTGTGCGCATGCTTGATCACCGAGACGCGCTGGCCGCGCGCCTTCAGCTCGGCGATCAAGCCCTCCATCAGCGTCGTCTTGCCGACGCCGGAGCAGCCGCAGAAGCCGACGACGTTCATGCCAGTGCCGCCGGGCCGTTCCCAAGGCACTGGCGCGCCCCCTCGGGGGGAAGCGAACGAAGTGAGCGTGGGGGCATCATGTCGCGGTGTTTTCCGCGATGTAGGCCTTGACGCGTTGCGCATCCACCGGCATCACGGTGAAGCGCTTGGGCAGCGCTTCGATGCCTTCCAGCGCCGCGGGGCGCGTCGGCTGGCGGCCCAGCGCCTCTTCGATGGTGGCTGCGAACTTGGCCGGCAAGGCGGTCTCCAGCACGATCATCGGCACGCCGGGCTGACGCCGTTCCAACGCCACCTTCAGGCCATCGGCCGTGTGGGTGTCGATCATGTCCTGGTACTGCTGCCAGGCCTGGCGGATGGTGGCCAGGCGATCGGCATGCGTGCTCTTGCCCGAGACGAAGCCGGTGATCGGAATGCGCGCCACTTCTTCGGCCGACAGGCTGAAGCCGCCCTCTCGAACCAGACCGGGACCGAAGATCTGCGCAATGCGCGCGCCATCGCGGTTGGTCAGGTCGAAGACGTAGCGTTCGAAGTTCGAGGCCTTGCTGATGTCCATCGACGGGCTGGAGGTCTCGTAGGTCTCGGCGCTGCCGCGCACGCGGTAGGTGCCGGTGCGGAAGAACTCGTCGAGCACGTCGTTCTCGTTGGTCGCCACCACCAGCTGCGCGATCGGCAGGCCCATCATGCGCGCCACATGGCCGGCGCAGACATTGCCGAAGTTGCCCGAGGGCACGGCGAAACTGACCTTCTGCGCGTCCGATGTCGTGGCCTGGAAATAACCCGCGAAGTAGTAGACCACCTGGGCCAGCAGCCGCGCCCAGTTGATCGAGTTCACCGTGCCGATCTTGTGCTGGCGCTTGAATGCCAGGTCGTTGCTGACGGCCTTGACGATGTCCTGGCAGTCGTCGAACACGCCTTCGATCGTGATGTTGTGGATGTTGGGGTCTTGCAGGCTGAACATCTGCGCCTGCTGGAACGGGCTCATGCGGCCGTGCGGCGACAGCATGAACACGCGCACGCCCTGCTTGCCGCGCATTGCGTACTCGGCGGCGCTCCCGGTGTCGCCCGAGGTGGCGCCCAGGATGTTCAGCGTTTCGCCGCGGCGGCCCAGTTCGTACTCGAACAGGTTGCCCAGCAGCTGCATCGCCATGTCTTTGAAGGCCAGCGTCGGGCCATTGGACAGACCTTCGATGAATAGCCCGTCTTCCAGCTGGCGCAGCGGCACGATCGCGTCGGTGCCGAAGGTGGTCTTGGTGTAGGTGCGATCGACCAGTGCCTTCAGGTCTTCACGCGGAATGTCGTCGATGAACAGCGACAGGATCTCGAAGGCCAGTTCGTTGTACGGCAACCCACGCCAGCGCAGCATCTGGAAGCCGTTGACGCGCGGGTAGCGCTTGGGCATGTACAGCCCGCCATCGGGCGCCAGGCCTTCCAGCAGGATTTCGCAGAAGCGGCGCTCGGTCTGGTCGCCGCGGGTGCTGACGTAGCGCATCAGTTCAACTCTTCTTTGCGGATGTTGACGATGGGCGCCAGCACAGTCGGCAGCGCCTGCATCTTGGCCAGCGCGGCGCGCATGCGGCCTTCGACGGTGTCGTGGGTCAGGATGATCAGGTCGGTCTGCTTCTCACCTTCGGCGCTCTCACGCTGCAGCACCGCATCGATCGAGATGTCGTGTTCGGCCAGGATGGTGGTGATCTTCGACAACACCCCTGTCTGGTCGGCGACCTGCAGGCGCAGGTAGAACGAGGTCACCACGGCGCTGATGGGCAGGATCGGCGTGTCGTGCATCGCATCGGGCTGGAAGGCCAAGTGCGGTACGCGGTGATCGGGGTCGGCGGTGTGCAACCGGGTGATGTCGACCAGGTCGGCCACCACAGCGGAAGCCGTCGGCTCGGCGCCTGCTCCCTTGCCGTAGTACAGCGTGGTGCCGACCGCGTCGCCCTGCACCACCACCGCGTTCATCGCGCCTTCGACATTGGCGATCAGGCGCTTGGCAGGCACCAGCGTCGGGTGAACGCGCAGCTCAATTCCCTCGTCGCGCCGCTTGGTGATGCCCAGCAGCTTGATGCGGTAGCCCAGCTGATCGGCGTAGCGGATGTCCGCGGCCTGCAGGCTGGTGATGCCCTCGACATGGGCCATGTCGAACTGAACTGGCGTGCCGAAGGCGATCGCGCTCATGATCGACACCTTGTGGCCGGCGTCGATGCCTTCGATGTCGAAGGTCGGATCGGCCTCGGCGTAGCCCAGGCGCTGGGCTTCCTTCAGCACCACGCCGAAGTCCAGCCCCTTGTCGCGCATCTCGGACAGGATGAAGTTCGTCGTACCGTTGATGATGCCGGCGATCCATTCGATGCGGTTGGCGGTCAGGCCTTCGCGCAGCGCCTTGATGATCGGGATGCCGCCGGCCACCGCGGCCTCGAAGGCGACCATCACGCCCTTGTCGCTGGCCGCGGCGAAGATCTCGGTGCCGTGCACCGCGAGCAAGGCCTTGTTGGCGGTGACCACATGCTTGCCGGCGGCAATGGCCTCCATCACCAGCGCCTTGGCGATGCCGTAGCCGCCGATCAGCTCGATCACGATGTCGATGTCCGGATTGGCGATCACCGCCCGCGCATCGGCCACCACCTCGACACCCGTGCCGCCCATGTCGGCGACGAGCGTCTTGGCCCGCGCCACGTCCAGGTCGGCCACCATGGTGATCTCGATGCCGCGGCCGGCACGACGCCGAATCTCCTGCTGGTTGCGCGTCAGCACCTTGAAGGTGCCGGATCCGACAGTACCGATGCCGAGCAGGCCGACCTGGATGGGTTTGGTTTCGACATCACGTCGCTGCGCGACATGAGTCTCCACCGCAACACTGCGTGTTGTCATAGCGTATGCCGCTTTCTGTAGTGCGAGAGGAAACGTTCGATGCGGCCGATCGCGTCGGCCAGGTCATCGGAATTGGGCAGGAAGACCAGCCGGAAGTGATCCGGGTTGATCCAGTTGAAGCCGGTGCCCTGCACGATCAGCACCTTCTCCTCGGCCAGCAGCTCGTAGGCGAACTGCTGGTCGTCGGCAATCGGGTACATCTTCGCGTCCAGCTTCGGGAACATGTACAGCGCGCCCTTGGGCTTGACCACGCTGACGCCGGGAATCTGCGTCAACAGCTGGTAGGCCAGGTCACGCTGGCGGCACAGCCGGCCGCCCGGCGCCACCAGGTCCTTGATGCTCTGGTAGCCGCCCAGAGCGGTCTGGATCGCCAATTGGCCCGGCGTGTTCGAGCACAGCCGCATCGAGGACAGCATGTTCAGGCCTTCGATGTAGTCCTTGGCGTGGCGCTTGTCGCCGGAGACGATCATCCAGCCGGCGCGGTAGCCGCAAGAGCGGTAGTTCTTCGACAGGCCGTTGAAGCTGATGAACAGCACGTCGTCGGCCAGCGAGGCGATGCTGGTGTGGGTGTGGCCGTCGTACAGCGTCTTGTCGTAGATCTCGTCGGCAAAGACGATCAGCTGGTGCTGGCGGGCGATCTCGACGATCTCCGTCAGCAACTCGTCCGGATACAGCGCGCCGGTCGGGTTGTTCGGGTTGATGACGACGATGCCGCGGGTGTTGGGCGTGATCTTGCGGCGGATGTCGTCCAGGTCCGGCAGCCAGCCGGATTGTTCGTCGCAGACATAGTGCACCGGCCGGCCGCCGGACAGCGAGACCGAGGCCGTCCACAGCGGGTAGTCGGGCGCCGGCACCAGAATCTCGTCGCCGTTGTCGAGCAGCGCGTTCAGGCTCATCGTGATGAGCTCCGAGGCGCCATTGCCCAGGTACACGTCGTCGATCGTGACCCCGGCGATGTGCTTTTCCTGGCTGTAGTGCACCACCGACTTGCGCGGCGCGAACAGGCCCTTGCTGTCGGTGTAGCCCGCGGCGTGCGGCAGGTTGCGGATCATGTCCTGCACGATCTCGTCGGGCGGCTCCAGGCCGAACGCGGCGATGTTGCCGATGTTCAGCTTGATGATCTTGTGGCCCTCGTCTTCCATCTCGCGAGCCTTGTCGAGCACCGGGCCGCGGATGTCGTAGCAGACGCTGTCGAGCTTGCCGGACTTGGTGATCGGTTTCAAAACGGTGTCTCCTGATCGGCCACTGCATGACCTCACCGGCCAGGATGCTGCGACGCAAAAACTATAATTTTATCTGGTGCAACGCTGGCGCCCTGCCGCCGCTCTTCGTGAAATTTCAACCCGACCACCTTGCCGGCACCAATGTGCTCACCCGCCATGCCCCCGGCGAACTGTGGGTCGGTGGTACACGCTTCACTGAAAGTCTGCTGGTGCCCTGGGTCGGCGAGGTCCTGCCTTGGTCACCGCGCACACCGCAGGAATTGACGGCCGGGCATTTCGAGGCGCTGCTGGCGCTGAAGCCCGAGTTGGTGATCTTCGGCAGCGGAGCACGGCTGCAGTTCGTATCGCCGGCGCTGCTGCGCTCACTGATCGAACGCCGCATCGGCGTCGAGACCATGGACACCGCCGCAGCCTGCCGTACCTACAACGTGTTGGTGGCCGAAGGGCGCAAGGCCGTGGCCGCCTTGCTACTGCCTCAGGCACCGGAAATGGTCTGAGGGATACCCTGCCCCCAAGCATCGGAAGACCGAGCGGCGCCGGAACTTTATAATCACAGGTTACGCCCCTCAAGGGGCGCCACGTCTGACCACCCCACCCGCTCATGACGCCTGTCCTCAACAAAGCCCTGCCCGACTTCGAAGCGCAAGCCACCAGCGGTGTGAAGTTCACGCCGCAGGCCTTTGCCGGCCATTCGGTGGTGCTGTACTTCTACCCGAAGGACCATACACCCGGCTGCACCACGGAGGCGATGCAATTCCGTGACAAGCACAAGGATTTCCTGAAAGCCGGCGCCGTGGTGTTCGGCGTCTCGCGCGACAACATGGCCTCGCACGAGAAATTCCGCCAGAACCTGGAACTGCCCTTCGAGCTGATCGCCGACACCGAAGAGAAGCTTTGCCACATGTTCGGTGTGGTCAAGAACAAGATCATGTATGGCAAGAAGGTCAAGGGCATCGAGCGCAGCACCTTCCTGATCGATGGCGGCGGCGTGCTGCGCGCCGAATGGCGCGGCATCAAGGTCGCCGGCCATGTCGACGAAGTGTTGAAGGCCGTCAAGGACCTGAAAAAGGCTGCCTGAGCAAGCCATCGCGCAGCGGCTGGCCCGGCCGATGGCCGTCACGCGATTGCAACAGACAGCGGGTTCGACTTATGCATAATCGAACCATGCTTGTGAGTCGCCCCTTGCGTTTCACCTGAAAGTCCCCAAGCCGCACAGACGACTGTGCGGCTTTTTTGTTTGTCCTTTTGCCTAGCCATCGAGTCCATGCCACTGCCAAAGCCGCCTGCCACCAAAGCCGCATTGCTGAGCCCCGTTGACTTCGAAGCGCAGGCCGCGCCCCGCACTGACAAGAAAAGCCTCAAACCGGCCGCCGCCGAGCCGGCGACAGGCGCGCTGGACCTGTACGACGAATCGTCCACCGTGGCCGCGCCGGTGAAGTCGCCGGCCAAGGCAGCGGCGCCGGTGAGCCAGATGCCGTCCAAGGCGCCCAGCCTGGCCGCCGCGGCCAAGCCGCGCGTGCGCAAGCCGCGTGGCGACGGCCCGCCCAAGCTCTTCGTGCTGGACACCAACGTGCTGATGCACGACCCGATGAGCCTGTTCCGCTTCGAGGAACACGACGTCTTCCTGCCGATGATCACGCTGGAAGAACTGGACGGCCACAAGAAGGGCATGAGCGAGGTCGCGCGCAATGCGCGCCAGGTCAGCCGCGAACTGGACGCGCTGGCCACCGACACCAAGTTCGACCCCAAGGAAGGCATTCTGCTGGCCAAGACCGGCCACAAGGACGCCGGCGGCAAGCTGTTCTTCCAGACCACGCTGTTCACGATCAAGCTGCCGGATGGCCTGCCGCAGGGCAAGGCCGACAACCAGATCCTGGGCGTCGTGCAGTCGCTGCGCGAACAGCATGCCAGCCGCGAAGTGGTGCTGGTGTCCAAGGACATCAACATGCGCGTCAAGGCACGCGCGCTGGGCCTGGCCGCCGAGGACTACTTCAACGACAAGGTGCTGGAAGACGGCGACCTGCTGTACACCGGCGTGCTGGCGCTGCCCGGCGACTTCTGGGAACGTCATGGCAAGACCATGGAGAGTTGGCAGCAAGGCGGCCAGACCTTCTACCGCATCAGCGGGCCGATGGTGCCGGCGCTGATGGTCAACCAGTTCGTCTTCCTCGAGTCGCCCGGCGCCGCGCCGCTATACGCCCGCGTCACCGAGATCACCGGCAAGACCGCGGTGCTGAAGACGCTGAAGGATTACAGCCACGCGAAGAACTCGGTCTGGGGCGTCACCGCGCGCAACCGCGAACAGAATTTCGCGCTGAACCTGCTGATGGACCCGGAATGCGATTTCGTCTCGCTGACCGGCACCGCCGGCACCGGCAAGACGCTGATGACGCTGGCTGCCGGCCTGTCCCAGGTGCTGGACGACCGGCGCTATACCGAGATCATCGTCACCCGCGTCACCGTGCCGGTGGGCGAAGACATCGGTTTCCTGCCCGGCACCGAGGAAGAGAAGATGGGCCCGTGGATGGGCGCGCTGGACGACAACCTCGAAGTGCTGGCCCGTGGCGACGGCTCGGCCGGCGAATGGGGCCGGGCCGCGACGCAGGATCTGGTGCGCTCGAAGATCAAGATCAAGAGCCTGAACTTCATGCGCGGCCGCACCTTCCTGAACAAGTTCGTGCTGATCGACGAAGCGCAGAACCTGACCCCCAAGCAGATGAAGACGCTGATCACCCGCGCCGGCCCGGGCACCAAGATCGTCTGCCTGGGCAACCTGGCGCAGATCGACACGCCCTACCTGACCGAAGGCTCCTCGGGCCTGACCTATGCGGTCGACCGCTTCAAGGGCTGGCCACATTCCGGCCACGTGATGCTGGCGCGCGGCGAGCGCTCCCGCCTGGCGGATTTCGCCTCCGAAGTGCTGTAGGAACAAGGGCCCCACGCCGGTAAAACACGGGGGCCCTTGTTCATTTCTTCAGGTCATCGAAGAAAGCCTTCGAGTTGAACTCGCGGCCGAGGAATTCCTTGACCAGCACGGTCGGCGGCCGCTGGCTGCCGTTGGCCAGCACGATGTCGCGGTAGCGCTTGCCGACTGCCGCATCCAGGCGGTTGTTGCCGAACGCGGTGCGCATATCCATCGCCACCACCAGGCTCCACAGGTAGCCGTAGTAGCCGGCGCTGTAGTTGGTGGCGATGTGCGCGAAGCCAGCCGGGAACATCGTGCCCTTCACGTGGCCCAGCGGCGTGGCGCCTTCCATCGCCGCCCACAAGGCCATCGGGTCACGCTGCTCGATGCCGTAGAGCGCCAGGTCGTAGCTGGCAAACAGGTGCTGGCGGCTCTGCTGAACGCCCTTGCCGTAATCCTTGGCGGCCTTGGCCTGCTCGATCATCGTATCGGGCACCGGTTTGCAGGTCGGGCAGACCTCGGCGAAAAGCGTCAGCACCTGCTTGTCGTAGATCCAGTCCTCGAGCATCTGCGACGGCGCCTCGACGAAATCGCGCTTGACCGAGGTGCCGGCCTGCTGCACGTAGCGCGTGGCTGACAGGTTGTTGTGCACCGAATGGCCCAGCTCGTGCAGCAGGGTTCTCAGCTCATCCAGCGTCAGGCCCTTGCGGTCGAAGTTCACCACCAGCGCGGCCTGCGGCACACGCCGCGCCGCGGCGGAACCACCCCGCATGCTCCACACCGCCGCATGGTTGTACTTGCCGTCACGCGGGTAGAGGTCGACCCACAGCGTGGCCAGCGCCTTGCCGTTGGCCGCGTCCGATACACGGTAGGCCTGGACCTCCGGATGCCACAGCGTGACGCCTTCCACCCGCTCGTAGCGCACGCCCATCAGCTTCTCGATCAGGCGCAGGCAGAACTGCAGGCTTTCCTGCGGCGGAAAGTATTGGCGGAAGGCTTCCTGGTCGACGCTGAAGCGGGCACGGCGTACACGCTCGGTATAGAAGGGCACGTCCCAACGCTCCACGCGCGCACCGTCCGGCGCCTGCGCAAGATGCTCGGCCTTGGCACGGCGCAGCTCTTCGACCTCCTGGCGCTCGCGCGCCTCGACGGCGGCCTTCACTTCCGCCAGGAAGGCCTGCGCACGCGGCAGCGTCTCGGCCATGCGCCGGCGCAAGGTGAATTCGGCCCAGCTGCCGGCACCGAACAGCGTGGCGTATTCCTTGCGCAGCTGGGTGATCTCGGCCAGCAGCTTCAGGTTGGCCTCGCCGCCTTCGTTGACCTTGGCGCGCCACATGCGCTCGCGCGAGGGTTCCAGCTCGGCCGACTGCATCACGGCGTTGTAGGTCGGGTAGTCCACGCCCAGCAGCAGCTTGCCGGCGTCGTCGCGCTTGGCGCTCTTCCAGGCCGATTCGGGCACGCCCTTCAGCTCGGCCTCGGTGTAGGCCACGCGCACGCCGGCATCGCGGATGTGGCGCTGGAAATCGACGCCCAGCGACGCAATGCGGTCGGCCAGTTCCTTGGCCCGCGCGCGTTGCGCCGGCGGCAGCGAGACGCCGGCGTCCTCGAAACCCTCCAGCGTGGTCTTCACCAACTCACGATCGATGGCGTCCCGGGGCTTGAATTGCCGTACCGCCTTGAAGAGCTTTTCGTTCTGCCCCAGCGTGGACGTGAAGTCGTTCCAGCGCAGTTCGCAGGCTTCCGAGGCCTCGCGCACTGCCTTGTCGGGATGCACGGCCGAGACGAACTGCTGCGGGTAACCGAGGTCTTCGAGCGCGGCGTTGAACGCGTCGAAGGCCCCCAGCCAGCGGACATCGACCGCGCGCTTCTCCAGTTGCCTCAGCAGCTGGTTGGCGCGCGTGATGTTCTTGTCGCAGGAGGCCTTCAGCGCCTCGGCGTTCGGGTAGTTGGGAAAGGCGGGGCCGGGCAAGGTCGGGGCAGCAGCCAGGCAGGCGCCACCGGCCAGCGCCAGGACCAGCAGACTCAGGGTGGTTTTCATTCAAGGACGTCCTGGTGAGGCGCTCAGTGCACAGCAGCCTGGACGGCGGCCAGGGCTTTCTTCGGGTGAATCAGGTTGCGCCGGCCATCGGCACTGCGTTCGGCCGTGCCGACGATCGCGGCGATCACCTCGGTCGGCTTGAGCCGAGGGTTGACCACCAGCAGCTTGGCCGCCAGGTTGGCCACCTGCGGCGCCGCCATCGAGGTGCCCGACAGCGCCACGCGCTGGCCGCCGGGCAGGAAGCTTTCGACCTGGTAGCCGTTGGCATGTACCTTGACCGTCGGGCCGTAGCTGGTGAACGGCGCTTCGTCGCCGGCACGGTCCACGGCGCCAACGGTCAGCAGGTTCGGCAGCACGATGTCGGCCGGCATGTCCTCGGCGAAGCTGGCGTCGCTGTTGCTGTTGCCGGCAGCGGTGATGAACAGGATGCCGGGTGCACTTTCGAAGGCCTTGGTCAGCGCCTTCTTGCCGATGTCGAAGTACTCGCGGGCCAGCGCCTTGCGTTCCTCGGGCGTCTTGCCGATGCCGCACTGTTCGAGATCACTGGTGATGGCACCGACGCTCCCGCCCCAGCTCATGTTGACGACCCGCGTGCCGTGCCGCTTGAAGTGATCGACCGTGCCCTGGTAGGACTGGGCTTCGCGCTCGGTCTGTTCGCGGCTCGGGCAAGGATCGGGCTTCAGCGTGTGGCCGAACTCGATGCGGCCGACCACCAGCCGCGCCAGCGGGTTGCCGGCCAGCGTGATGCCGGCCACATGCGTGCCGTGCTCGTAGTTGCCGGTCAGGCCGATCTCTTCGAGGGTGGCCTTGTACTGGTCCGGCGCCAGCGTCGACAGCAGTTGCTTGACCTGGCTGGCCTCGGGGCTGTCGATGTTCGATTGCAGGTCCGAGAATCCCTTGGTGCGGCCGATCATCTGCGGCAGCTTGGCCTGCAGCGCGCCCGGAATCGGCATCAGCTCGCCCTTGGTGGGCCTGGCGTATTTGTCATAGGCCTGCACCGGCGGCGTGCCGGCGGCGGACTTCAGCAGTTGGCCGGGAAACAGCTTGCTGTCGACGCCGCTGTCCCAGACGCCCACGGCGACCGGCCTGGCCTTCTTGCCCGGCGCCAGCACGAAGTCGCGGCCCGCCCAGATGTCGGGCTTTTGCACCTTGTGCGCGGCCAGGTAGCTGCCATAGGTGTCGATCAGCACCTGTTTCAAGGGCAGCACGGCCACCAGGGCCAGGCGCGCGTTGACGACGCCGGGCGCGAAGTCGCTGCTCAGCGCGCCATTGGTGTCGATGATCGGCTGCCAGACCTCGCGCACCCGGCCCAGGATCAGCGCCTCGCCGATCAGTTCGGCGCTGGCCTTGCCGCCTTTGATGTCGTTCTCGATCACCGCATACGGCAGCGGCTCGATCTCGCGCTTGATCGTCTCGGCGACGGCTTGGCGGTAGCCTTCGCTGCCGATCGCATGGCGCTTGGCGGCGTTGGCCATGGCCCGCAGGCGCAGGCCGGACAGCAGCTTGTCGGCCGGTTTTTCCTGCAGCGCACGCACTTCTTCAGCGCGGGTGAGCGCGCTGTCGTATTGGCCGTCCAGGAAATCCAGCGCCGCCAGCGTGGCGATCAGGTCGCGCTGCGTGCCTTTGTCGGGAATGTCGTAGCCGGCGAGCACCGATTCGGTGTCGCGCCGCAGCGCGGCGGCGAAGGGGCCGAAGCGCTCCGGCGAGCGCACCACGTCTTCGAGCTTGCCCTCGATCTTGTAGGAGAAGCGCGGCAGGTCGGCCGCCTTCTCGATGCGGGGTTTGGTCTGCGCCGACGCGAGGCTTGTGGCCAGCGTCAGCACCAGCAGCGCGACGGAGCGCGCCAGGGTGATGTGCAACATGCGGGGTTCCCGGAAGTCCAGGGCCGACATGCTACCGGTGCGGCGCCGCGCCGCCGACACCCTGCGATGAACGACAGTTTTGGAGGATCAGGCTGCGCTGAAAATGTCCTTGATCTGCTGTAAGGCGCTGGGGTCCTCGATCGTCGTCAGGTCGCCCGCATCACGCCCCTCGCACACCGCCTGGATCGCGCGGCGCAACAACTTGCCGGAGCGCGTCTTCGGCAGCAGCGTGACGAAGCGCACCCGCGCCGGGCGGGCCACCGCGCCGAGTTGCTCGTCGACCAGCTTCATGATCGCGCCCTCGAGCTTCAGCGCCGCGCCGGCATCGGCGGCCAGCGAGGCATCCTTGAGCACGACGAAGGCCATCGCGACCTGGCCTTTCAGCGCATCGGCAACGCCCACCACGGCCACTTCGGAGACCGCCGCATGGCTGGAGATGCTCTCCTCGATCTCGCGCGTGCCGAGCCGGTGCCCGGCGACGTTGATCACGTCGTCGGTGCGGCCGAGGATGAAGTAGTAGCCGTCCTCGTCGCGGATGGCCCAGTCGAAGGTGTTGTACAGCGGCCGGCCCGGCATGCTGCTCCAGTAGGTCTTGACGAAGCGTTCGTCGTCGCCCCACACGGTCTGCATGCAGCCGGGCGGCAAGGGGCCTTCGATCGCCAGCACGCCCTTCTGATGAGCGCCGGTCAGCGTCTCGCCGGTGGATTCATCGATCAGCTTGACGTCGTAGCCGTACATCGGCACGCCGGGTGAGCCGAACTTGGACGCAGCGGGTTCGACCCCGTTGGCGATGGTCAGGATCGGCCAGCCGGTTTCGGTCTGCCAGTAGTTGTCGATGATGGGTTTGCCCAGGCCTTCGGCGATCCACTGCGCGGTGGTCTCGTCCAGCGGTTCACCGGCCAGGAACAGGCTGCGCAACGACGACAGGTCGTATTGCTTCAGGAGCGCCGGATCCTGCTTCTTCAGCACCCGCACGGCGGTGGGCGCGCTGAACATCACGTTGACCTTGTAGCGCTCGACCAGCTGCCACCAGATGCCGCCATGCGGGCGCGTCGGCAGGCCCTCGTACATCAGCGTGGCCATGCCGGCCAGCAGCGGGCCGTAGACGATGTAGCTGTGGCCGACGACCCAGCCGATGTCGCTGGTCGAAAAGTAGGTCTCGCCGGGTTGGCCGCAGAAGATGTGCTTCATCGACGCGGCCAGGGCCACCGCATAACCGCCGGTGTCGCGCTGCACGCCCTTGGGCTTGCCGGTCGTGCCGCTGGTGTAGAGGGTGTAGCTCGGGTGCGTGGACTCGACCCAGGTGCAGGGCACGATGGCATCGGCCAGTTGCTCGCGCAAGGCGGCGTAGTCAGCATCGCGTCCCGGCACGCGCTCGAAGGCCGCGAGGCCCCGGTCGACCATCAGCACACGCTCGGGCTTGTGCGCGGCCTGGCGGATGGCTTCGTCGAGCAAGGGCTTGTAGGCCATGACCTTGCCGCCGCGGCTACCGGCGTCGGCGCTGACGATGACGGTGGGTCGCGCATCGTCGATGCGGCTGGCCAGGCTGCCGCTCGCGAAGCCGCCGAAAACCACCGAATGCAGCGCGCCGATGCGCGTGCAAGCCAGCATCGCAAAAGCCGCTTCGGGAATCATCGGCATGTACACCAGCACCCGGTCGCCCTGCTTCACGCCCAGGGACAGCAGCATCGCCGCCATGCGCTGCACCTCGGCACGCAACTGGGCGAAGCTGTAGCTGCGCTCCTGGTCCACCTCGGTCGAGACCCAGATCAACGCGGGCTGGTCCGCGCGGTCCTTCAGGTGGCGGTCGACCGCGTTGTGGCACAGGTTGGTGCGGCCGCCGACGAACCACTGCGCGAACGGAGGCTTGCTGTAGTCGCAGACCTGCGAGAACGGCGTTTCCCAGTCGATCAGTGCGGCTTGCTCGCGCCAGAAGCCGTCGCTATCCACGATCGATCGGCGGTAAAAGTCGGTGTAGCGGGTCATGGCTCGGCGCTCCTGGGCAGCTCGCTGGATCTTCTTTGCGGATCTCTGGGCGGTCAATGCCCGGCGCATTGCAAGGCCTGGCACTGACAACACACTGACGCATGCGTTCAGGCCGCCCGAGACTTGACCGGTAACAATTGCCCGGGTTTCGCCCAGGTTCTGCACGGACTGGACTGGCCGCATGCGGTGATATCCTCGCGCGCTGTGCTGCGCCCGACCTCATCCCTCCTGCGCCTGTGCGCCCAGAGCCTGTGGCTGGCTGCGGCCTGCGCCCAAGCCGCGCCCGAACCGACGCCCGCCCCCGCGCCGCCCGCGGCCACCGACCCGGTGATGAACCTGCTGGCCGAGCGCAAGCTGCTGAAGCCGCTGGTCGAGGGGGCGGCGCTGGTGCAATCGGTGCGGGACACCACGTCGGACCTGGTGATGTCGGCGATGAACTTCCTCGGCGTGCCCTACCGTCGCGGCGGCAACAGCGAAGAAGCCGGGTTCGATTGCAGCGGCTTCACCCGCCACATCTTCGAGATGAGCCTGGGCCTGGTGCTGCCGCGCCGCGCCGACGAACAGGCCAGCACCAGCGTGCTGCAGAAGATCACGCGCGAGGAACTGAAGCCCGGCGACCTGGTGTTCTTCAACACCATGCGCCGCACCTTCTCCCATGTCGGCATCTACGTCGGTGACGACAAGTTCATCCACTCGCCGCGCGCCGGCGGCGAGGTGCGCATCGAAAGCATGCGCGAGGCCTATTGGTCGCGCCGCTTCACCGGCGCCCGCCGTGCCGAGCTGGGCGGCGCGGCCCTGCCGCAGGCCACCGCACGCTGATCACCGCGCCGTGATCGCCACGGCCGTGACGGCGCCATCCCCCGCCGCGCGGCAGGGCTGAACTTGCCGGCGGTCATGGCGCCGCACGGGGGCCACGGCACAATCAGCGCATGGGCGAAACCGTCATTCCTTTGGCCGATCTGCGTTATGCCGCGCCGGTGCCGGTCATCCCGGCGCTGCTGACACCCGCCTCTGGCCTGTTGGCCGACCGCTTGGGCCGACCGCTGCACGACCTGCGCATCTCGGTCACCGACCGCTGCAACTTCCGCTGCAGCTACTGCATGCCCAAGGAGGTGTTCGACCGGGACTACGTGTTCCTGCCGCAGAGCTCTCTGCTGAGCTTCGAGGAGATCACGCGGCTGGCCCGGCTGTTCGTGGCGCATGGCGTGCACAAGCTCCGGCTGACCGGTGGTGAACCGCTGCTGCGCAAGCACCTGGAAGTCCTGATCGGCATGCTCGCCGAACTGCGCACGCCCGATGGCCAGCCGCTGGACCTGACGCTCACCACCAACGGCTCGGTGCTCGCGCGCAAGGCCCAGGCGCTGGCCGATGCGGGACTGAAGCGCGTCACCGTCAGCCTGGATGCCCTGGACGACGCCATCTTCCGCCGCATGAACGATGTCGATTTCCCGGTGGCCGATGTGCTGCGTGGCATCGAAGCCGCGCGAGCCGCCGGGCTCGGGCCGATCAAGGTCAACATGGTGGTCAAGCGCGGCACCAACGACCAGGAAATCGTCGCCATGGCGCGGCACTTCCGCCACTCCGGCATCGTGCTGCGCTTCATCGAGTACATGGATGTGGGCGCCAGCAACGGCTGGCGCATGGACGAGGTGCTGCCCTCGGCCCAGGTGCTGCAGCGCCTGCAGGCCGAATGGCCGCTGGTGCCGCTGTCGCCCAGCGCGCCCGGCGAAACCGCCGAACGCTGGCGCTACGCCGATGGCGGCGGCGAGGTCGGGCTGATCTCCAGCGTGACCCAGGCCTTCTGCAGCGATTGCAACCGCGCCCGGCTGTCCACCGAAGGCAAGCTGTTCATGTGCCTGTTTGCCAGCAGCGGGCACGACCTGCGGGCCTTGCTGCGATCGGGCCGCAGCGACGCCGAGATCAGCGCGGCGCTGGGCCTGTTGTGGGCCGGGCGGGACGACCGCTACTCGGAACTGCGCAGTGCAGATGCGCCATCGGCCTCCTCCGGCGAACGGCGTGTTGAAATGCACTACATCGGTGGATGAGCGGCCATGACCCAGACCCTCGAACAGATCGCTTCCTGCATCTCCGGCTACGACCCGAATGCGCTGCCGGTGGCGCAGGCCCAGGAGTTCATCGCCCGGCTGGTGCCCAAGGTGCAGGCGGTCGAGCGGGTGGCCATCCGCAGCGCGCTGGGCCGCGTGCTGGCACGCGACCTGATCTCCGGCATCGACGTGCCCTCGCACGACAACTCGGCGATGGACGGGTTTGCGCTGCGCGGCATGGACCTGGCCGACGATGGCCCGACGCTGCTGGCCGTGGCCGGCACGGGCCTGGCCGGCCAGCAGTTCACCGGCCCGGTGCCGCCGGGGCATTGCGTGCGCATCATGACCGGCGCGGTGATGCCCGATGGCCTGGACACCGTGATACCGCAGGAGTTCACCACGCTGAACGCCGAGGGCCTGGTCAGCGTGCCGGCCGGCATCGTGCGCACGGGCGACAACCGCCGGCTGCGCGGCGAGGATCTGGCGCGCGGTGACGCAGCCTTGCACGCCGGCCGCCTGCTGCGACCGGCTGACCTGGGTTTGCTGGCGTCACTGGGGCAGGCCGAGGTGGCGGTGTTTCGGCGCTTGCGCGTGGCCTTCTTCTCCACCGGCGACGAATTGCGCTCCATCGGCGAGCCCTTGGGTGAAGGCGAGGTCTACGACAGCAATCGCTACACCATCTGGGCCATGCTGACGCGCCTGGGCGTTGACGTGCTGGACCTGGGCGTCGTGCGCGACGACCCGCAGGCGCTGCGCGAGGCCTTCACGCGGGCCGCGGCCTGCGCCGATGCAGTGATCACCTCCGGCGGCGTCAGCGTCGGCGAAGCGGACCACACCAAGCGCATCATGGCCGAGCTGGGCGAGGTGCTGTTCTGGAAGATCGCGATGCGGCCGGGGCGGCCGATGGCGATCGGCAAGATCTGCGAGCCCGGCAACGCCGGGCGCGAAGCCATCCTGTTCGGGCTGCCCGGTAACCCGGTGGCCGTGATGGTCACCTTCTATGCCTTCGTGCGCGACGCCCTGCTGGCGATGAGCGGGGCCACCGCCGAAGCCCTGCCGCCGCTGCAGGCGGTGTGCACGACCGGCCTGCGCAAGAAGGCTGGCCGCACCGAGTACCAGCGCGGCATCGTCAGCCGCGGGCCCGATGGCCGCTGGCAGGTGGAGATCACCGGCAGCCAGGGGTCCGGCATCCTGCGCAGCATGAGCCAGGCCAACGGCCTGGTGGTGCTGCACCATGGCCAGGGCCATGTCGCGGCGGGCGATCTGGTCGAAGTGCTGCCGTTCGACGGGCTGACCTGACGCTGTTTTATCTGACGCGTCTCTTGAACGCTAGGCCGTAGAGGCCTCGGCCGGCGGCGGCGCAACGGTTTCGGTCTGCCATTGCAGGCGCAGCTGCGCCCCCACCGTGTCGAGCAGGCTGCTGCGCTCGATGGGCTTGGGCAGGAAGGCATTGGCGCCGGCCTCCAGGCAGCGCAGGCGGTCGACGCTGGAGGCATTCGCCGACACGGCCACGATCGGCAGTTCGTTCGCCGGCCGAGTCTGGCGGATGCGCCGCGTGGCCGACAAGCCGTCCATCACCGGCATCACCGAATCCATCAGCACCAGGTCCGGCCCGCCCTCGCCCACCGGCATCAGCGCGCGGTCCACCGCTTCCTGGCCATGGTGGGCCTCGTCGACCTCGAAGCCCAGCGTGCCGAGCATCTCGCACAGCAGGGTGCGGTTGCCCGATACATCGTCGACCACCAGCACCCGCCGGCGCCGGCCGCTGTACCCGGTGATGCCGGCGCGGCGCAGCGGTGCTTCGCCAGCGGCGCCCTGCCGCAAGGCCACCACCAGTTCGAACCAGAACACGCTGCCCACTTGCAGCTGGCTGGCCACGTGCACCTCGCCGCCCATCAGCCGCACCAGCTGACGGCTGATCGCCAGGCCCAGGCCGGTGCCGCCGGAGCGGCGGTGCAGGTCGCCCACCTGCTCGAAGGGCTCGAAGATGTGCTCCAGGTGCTGCGGGTCGATGCCCACACCTTCGTCGCGAACCTCGAAACGCAGGCGCACCAGCGACTCTTCGCGCCCGGCCTCGCGCACCACCAGGGCGATCTGGCCGCGGTCGGTGAACTTCACGGCATTGCTCAGCAGGTTCAGCAGCACCTGGCGCAGCCGCTGCTCGTCGATCACGATGGTGCCAGGCACTTCCGGCGCCAGTTCGAGCTGGAAGCTCAGGCTCTTCTCCAGCGCCTTGATGCGGATGATGTCGGCCACGCCCAGCAGCAGCGCATGCAGGTCGGCGACCACCGGTCGCAACTCGGTGCGCCCGGCCTCGATGCGCGACAGGTCGAGGATGTCGACGATCAGCGTCAGCAGGTGCTCGCCGCTGGTCTGGATCGTCGCCAAACCCTTGCGCTGACGGTCGCTGAGGCCAGCGTCCATCTGCAGCAGTTGGGCGTAACCGAGCACCGCGTTCAAGGGCGTGCGCAACTCGTGGCTCATGCGTGCGAGGAACTCGCTCTTGGCCAGGTTCGCCACCTCGGCGCGCTCCTTGGCCAGGCTCAGCTCGGTGGTGCGCTCGGTCACCAGCTCTTCCAGGTGGTCGCGGTGATGCTGCAGCTCCGCTTCGCGCTGGCGCAAGGCGGCGATCATGCTGTTGAAGGCCTGGGCCATGGCGCCGATGTCGCGTGGCCCGGTGACCTCGGCATGCACATTGGCCTCGCCGCGTTCGGCCCGCGCCATGGCCTGCGACAGTGCATTCAGCGGCTGCGTCAGCCGGTCAGCGAACCAGCGCAGCGCCAGCAGGAACAGCAGCGCGAAGAAGAAGGACACCGCCATGTTCGTCAGGAACACGTTGCTCATCATGCGCGTCAGCGTAGTCTTGCTGAGCACCACGCGTACTTCGCCCAATAGCTCCTCGGGTTGCGCGGCGACGACAAAGGGGGAATCGTTGGCGCGGCGGGTCCACACCGGCGCGGCGAAGTGCCAGGCGCCAGCGGTCTCACCGGCCAGGTAGGCCTGGCGCGGTGCGGGCTGTGCACGGGGTGCAGCCACCGCGGCGTCGACAGGCAGGTCGGACTTGCCGCGCGGGGCTTCCGGCAGCGCGCCGGGCGTGCCGCGGGCCAGCAGCACGGTGCCACTGGCATGACGCACCTCGACGCCGATGACGTCCGGGAAGGCCTGCGTGGTCTGCACCGCTTCGCTGACGTTGTCCGCCGCGCCGTACAGCAGCGCCAGCGTGCTTTGTGTCGACAGGCTCTGGGTGATGCGCTGGCCTTGCTCGATCAGCGTGTCGCGGATGCCGCGGCTGGCCTGCCAGGAGCTGACCAGCGAGGACATCAGCGCAATGAAGAGCACGCCGACCGTGACCATCACGCCCAGCTGGCGGCGGAAAGTGCTGCCCTGCAAGCCGCTGGCGAGGGGCCGACTGGCCGAGGACGCTGTGACTTCGGCACTCATGTCATGACTCCGGGAAAACCATGTCGAAGCTGTGCTGGCCGGCAGCGAAATTCAGCCCCAGGTGATTGGCTGCGCGCACGTTGGCGGCGATCAGCACGTCTTTCAGCGGCAGCACGCCGCTGGGCCGGGCGCCGCCCAGCGCGGCCAGGGCGGCACCGCCAAGCCGCCGGCCCAGCGCCAGGTTGTCCGGGTACAGCGAGAACAAGGCGCCGCGGCGCACATGGGCCACGCTGCTGGAGATCACCGTGAAGCTGCGGTCCCAGGCTTCCTGCAGCACCAGCGGCAGGACTGACGAGTCATCGACAGTAGTGGAGTCGTGCGGCAGCCACAGGGCGTCGCGGCGCGATTCCAGCGTGGCCATCGTCCCCTGATAGGCGCGCAGTGCCGATTTCAGGTCTTCGGCTTCGGTGGCCAGCAGTTCCAGGCCCTGCGCACGCGCAGCTTCCCGCGCCAGCCGCATCAACCAAGCGTTCTGGCGCGGGTCGAAGACCACCGCGACGCGCCTCGCGCCGGGCACCAGCGTGCGCAGCCGGGCAAACAGCAGCGCCGGGTCGGGTGTCAGGCTGTGCACGGCGAAGTCGCGTGCTTCGGCTTCCGGCACCGCCAACACGCCGCCGGCTACCACCGGCAGCGCACGCTCCAGCGCCGCCGCCGCCTTCAGGCCATTGCGGCCGAGCGCGATCACCACGCGCAGATCGCGGCGGCGCAACTCGGTCGCCAGCTCGGGACCGATGGTGGCGGTGCCCACCGCAAAGCTCGCCACGCGGCCCTTGGCCTGCTGCTCGATGCCTTCGATGATCTTGGTGAAGATGCTGCGGTAAGGCTCGCCGATGTCCGGGTACAGCACGCCGATGGCCGCCGCCGGTTCGGCCGCAACAGCGTGCCGGGCGACCGGCAACAGCACCATCGCTTGCACGATGGCGCGCCTGATTCTCGAGGGTGGGTAGTTGCCCGTGGCCGCCGTCATGTCCCGTGCTGCACGGCCCATCCGCGCGTAGGGTCATTCTCCGTCGGGGCACCACCCGCGCCAAGCAAGGTGTTGGCGCCATCCGACGTGCGTGCCGAGCAGTTCACGCTGCCCGGCTTCGCGTAAGCCTCAATGCACCGCCGCCGTGGCATCGGCCAGCGCCGGCGTCGAGATTTCACCGGGCACCCGGCCGCGGGCAAACAGCGTGTAGACGGTGGGCACGACGAAGATCGTCAGCAGCGTGCCGACCGACATGCCACCGACGATGACCCAGCCGATCTGCTGCCGGCTTTCGGCGCCCGCGCCACTGGCCAGCGCCAGCGGCAGGGCACCGAGCACCATGGCCCCCGTCGTCATCATGATCGGGCGCAGGCGCAAGGACGCGGCTTCGATCGCCGCCTCCACCGTGGCCCGCCCCTGCTGGCGCAGCTGATTGCTGAACTCGACGATCAGGATACCGTGCTTGGTGATCAGCCCGACCAGCGTGATCAGCCCGATCTGCGAATAGACGTTCAGCGTGCCGCCGCTGAGCTGGATCGCACCCAGCGCACCGACCATCGACAGCGGCACCGACAGCATGATCACGAAGGGATCGATGAAACTCTCGAACTGGGCTGACAGCACCAGGAAGATGAACACCAGCGCCAGCACGAACACCAGCGCCAGCGCGCCGCTGGATGAACGGAACTCGCGCGACACGCCGTTCAGCTCGGTGGTGTAACCGGGCTGGAGCACTTTGCGTGCGGTCTCGTCCATGAAGTTCAGCGCCTCGCCCAGTGAGTAGGTCGGCGCCAGATTGGCACCGATCGACACCGAGCGCCGCTGGTTGAAGTGGTTCAGTTCGCGCGGGCTCACCGATTCACGCACCTTGACCAGCGAGGACAGCGGCACCATCACGTCGTTGCGGCCACGCACGAAGAGCTTGTCGATGTCTTCCGGCGTCGTGCGGCCCGAGGTCTGCGTCTGCACCAGCACGTCGAACTGGTCGGCGCCGCGCTTGTAGCGCGTGACCGCGCGGCCGCCGAGCATGGTCTCGACGGTGCGCGCGACCTGGTCGACGCTGACGCCGGCATCGGCCGCGCGGTCGCGGTCGACTTCCATGAACAGCTCGGGCTTGTTCAGCCGCAGGTCCGAATCGGGGGCGATGAAGCCCGGGTTCTTCGCCATCTCGGCCAGGATGGCCTGCGTCGCGACCGCCAGGTTCTGGTAGCTGTCGTTGGTGACGACGACGAAGTTCACCGGCCGGTCCCGAAAGCCCTGGCCCAGGCTCGGTGGCGTCGATGCGAACGCGCTGACGCCGGGCAGGCCGGCGAACTTGACCTGCATGTCGCGCGCGATCTGCAGCGTGCTGCGCTGGCGCTCGGTCCAGTCCTTGGCGCCCATGAACGCCACCGCCTGCGACACCGTCGGGTTGCCGGACGATACGAACACGCGGTCGAGTTCCGGGTAGTCGGCGGCAATGCGTTCGATCTCCCGGCCATAGCGCGCGGTGTAGCCGAGCGTGGCGCCATCCGGGGCGTTGATCGAGCCGAGCACGATGCCGCGGTCTTCCATCGGCGCCAGCTCGCTGCGCAGGCCGCCGTAGAGCACCCAGCTGCCGGCGCCGCAAGCGGCCATCACCACCAGCACGATCCAGCGCTGGCTCAGCACCCAGCGCAGCGCGCCGGTGTAGCGCCCGGTGATCCAGACCAGCACACGCTCCATGCCGCGATCGAAGAAGTTCGGCTTCGGGTTGTGCTTGAGCAGCAGGCTGCACATCATCGGCGTTAGGGTCAACGCGACAAAGCCGGAGACGATCACCGCGCCGGCCAGCGCCAGCGCGAATTCGACGAACAGCCGCCCGGTGCGGCCGGGCGTGAAGGCCAGCGGCGCGAACACCGCGGCCAGCGTCATCGTCATCGCCAGCACCGCGAAGCCGATTTCCTTGGCGCCCAGCAGCGCGGCCTGGAACGGCGTCATCGTGTGGCCGTCGCCTTCCTCGATGTGGCGGAAGATGTTTTCGAGCACGACGATCGAATCATCGACCACCAGGCCAATCGCCAGCACCAGCGACAAGAGCGTGAGCGTGTTGATCGTGAAGCCGGCCGCGGCCATCAGCGCGAAGGTGCCGATCAGGCTGACCGGAATCGTCACCAGCGGAATCACCGAGGCACGCAAGGTGCGCAGGAACACGAACACCACCAGCGCCACCAGCCCCACCGCCTCGGCGATGGTGCGATACACCGACTTCACCGAGCGGTCGATGAACACCGAGTTGTCGTTGGCGACCTGCACCTTCAGCCCGGGCGGCAGATCGAGCTGCACCCGCGGCAGAGCCTCTGCCACGCCGGCGGATATGTCCAGCGGGTTGGCGGTGGCATTGCGGATGATGCCGGCCGACACCGCCGGCACGCCGTTCAGGCGCACGCTCTGGCGCTCGCTGGCCGGCGCCTGCTCGATGCGCGCGACATCCTTCAGCCGCACGGTGAAGCCGCCGGTGACTTTCAGTGCCACTTCGGCGAACTGGCGCTCGGTGTTGAGGTCGGTGCGTGCGGTGACGTTGAACTCGCGCTGCTGGCTCTCGATGCGGCCGGCCGGCACTTCGAGGTTCTGCTTGCGCAGTGCATCCTCGACATCCAGTGTCGTCAGCCGGTACGAGGCCAGCTTGTCCGGGTCCAGCCAGATGCGCATCGCGAACTTGCGCTCGCCGAAGATCGGCACGTCGGCGACGCCGGGAATCGTCTGCAGGCGTGGCTTGACGATGCGGTTGACGACATCGGTGATCTCCAGCGGCGACATGGTCTCGCTCGTGAAGGCCAGCCAGACCACCGGGAAGGCGTCGGCCTCGACCTTGGCGACGATCGATTCGTCGGCCGCCTCCGGCAGCCGGCCGCGCACACGGGCCACGCGGTCGCGCACGTCGGCGGCGGCGGAATCCGGGTCCTTGCTCAGCTTGAAGCGCACGCTGATCTGGCTCTGCTCCTGGCGCGAGATCGAGGTCAGGATGTCGACACCGTCGATGCCGGCGATCGAATCCTCCAGCGGCTTGGTGACCTGCGACTCGATGACCTCGGACGACGCGCCGATCAGCCGCGTGCTGACGGTGACCACCGGCTCATCGATGCGCGGGTACTCGCGCACATTGAGCTTGGTGTAGGACACCGCACCGACCAGCAACAGCAGCAGAGACATCACGGTGGCGAATACCGGCCGCCGGATCGAGATCTCGGAGAGTTTCATCGCCAGCGCTCCTTCAGGGCGTGCCGTTGAGCCCGGTCTTGACGGCAGATGCCGCGGCGGCCGACTTCATCACCGCCGCACTGGCCGGCCGGTCCGCCGATTTGGCGCCCGCCTTGTCACCGAGCTGCACCACCCGCAGCGGCTGCGGCCCGCCGCGCATCAGGCGCGTTTGGCCGGCAATGACCAGCACGTCGCCGGCCTGCAGGCCTTCGAGGATCTCGACGCGGCCAGCCCGTCGGGCGCCGATGCGGGCTTCGATGCGCTCGCTCTGCTTGCTGTTGTTCGGTCCGTCGACGACCTTGATCAGGTACTGCTGGTTGCCCAGCGGCACCAGCGCTTCTTCCGGCACCATGATCGCCGCCTCGCGCACCGCGAACACGATGCGCGCCCGCGCAAACATCCCCGAGCGCAAGTCACCGGCGGTGTTGGCCAGCTTGGCCCGCACCAGCAAGGACCGGCCGCTGGCGTCGAGCTGCGAATCCACCGCCTCGACCCGCGCGGTATAGGCCTTGCCCGGCAGCGCATCGAGGTTGACCGAGACGACCTGTCCGGGCTTCAGCTGCGCCAGGTTGCGCTCGGGCAGGCGGAAATCGACCCACACCGAGGACACGTCCTCGACCTGCACGAGGTCGGCGCCGTCCTTCACGTAGTCGCCGATGTTGACGTTGCGGATGCCGACGATGCCGTCGAAGGGCGCGGTGACCTTCATGCGCTGCAGCTGCGCCTGGGCCAGCGTGACCTGGGCTGCGGCCACCTCCAGCGTGGCCTGCGCCTGGTCGACGACGCTCTGGCTGACGAAGTTCTGCGCCACCAGTTCGCGGTTGCGTTGCAGGTTGGTGCGCGCGATGCTGGCCTGGGCCTGGGCCTGCAGCAGCTGCGCGTGTTGCAACGCATCGTCCAGCTGCACCAGCGGCTGGCCGCGCTTGACGCGCTGGCCATCGGCAAAACCGAGCTTGAGGATGCGCCCGCTGACCTCGGGCCGCAGCATCACGCCCTGATTCGAGCGCAATGAGCCGACCGCCAGCGCATCGTCTTCGAGCCGCACGCGTTCGGCCCGCCCGACTTCCACGGCCACCGGTCCACCCGCGCCGGCCGGTCCCCGCGACGCGGCGGCGCTGGCGGCCGCATTGACGCTGCCGGCACCGCTGGCAGCCGGCCGGTTCTGCAGCCACCAGGCCGCCAGCGCAGCGCCGGCCAGCGCCAGCACCACCATCGTCGTGTGAACCTTCTTCATCGCAGCTTCGTTTCAGCGGGTCGCACACTGTAACGTCGTATGAATGCCCCTTACTGCCAAGACTCGGCTAGGACGACCGACGCACGCTGTCGACACCGCGATTGGCGAGTTGATCGGCGCGCTCGTTGCCGGGATCGCCGGTGTGCCCGCGCACCCAATGCCAGCTGACGCTGTGCTGCGCCACCAGCGCATCAAGCTTCTGCCACAGCTCGACGTTCTTCACCGGTTTCTTGTCGGCGGTGCGCCAACCGCGTGTCTTCCAGCCGTGGATCCAGGTCGTGATGCCGTTCTTCACGTACTCGCTGTCGGTGTAGACGGCCACCGGCGTGGGCTTCTTCTTCAGCACCGACAAGGCCTCGATCACCGCGGTCAGCTCCATGCGGTTGTTGGTGGTCAGTGGCTCGCCGCCGAACAGCTCTTTCTCGTGCTCGCCCCAGCGCAGCCAGGCTCCCCAGCCGCCGGGGCCGGGGTTGCCCTTGCAGGCACCGTCGGTGTAGATCACTACCGTGTCACTCATTCCTGTCCTCTCGCATCCATGTCCATGTTGGCCACCACCGCGGGTGCGGAGGCCTTGTTGTTGCTCGTTTGTCGCCGCGTCAGGCCGACCAGCCGCATGCCCCGCACGCGCTTGACGGCCACCAGGCAATACACCGCGCCCAGCACCGGCCACCAGCGCTCGCCAGCGGCTTCGATCCACGGCCCGCGCTCCAGCCAGCGCTGGGTGCGGAAAGGCGGCCGCCAACAGCCGAAACGGCCGAGCTCGACTTCGAAGCCGAGCAGGCGCAGCCAGTCTCGCACCCGCCAGTAGCCGATGAATTCGCCAGCCTGCGGCAGGTACGGGCCACCGCCCAGACCCATGCGCTGACGCATGCGCGTCGCCCCCTGCCGCAGGCCCCACAGGCTGGTGGGATTGAAGCCGGTGATGACGATGCGGCCCTCGGGCACCAGCACCCGCTCCACCTCGCGCAGCGTGTCGTGCGCATCACGCGCCAGTTCCAGCGCATGCGGCAGGACCACCAGGTCCAGGCTGGTGCTGGGAAAGGGCAGCGCATCGAATTCACAATGCAGCGCCAGGCCGCCATGCGGCGCCAGCGTCGAAATGGATTCATCCACCGGCGGCAGGTCCAGCGGATCGGGCAGGAACAGCGAATCGCTGGCCAACCAGCGGTGCGGCATGCGGTTGGCACGCAGACCATCGAGCTCGCTCACGCCCAGCTGCAGCGCATGGAAGCCGAACAGATCGGCCACGTCACGATCGAACTGCGCTTGCTCCCAGGACAGCAGGTAACGGCCGGGCGGGCTTTTCAGCCACTGGGCCAACTCTATAATCGATGATTCGCGCGTCATGACACTGATCGCCCAGCCCGCCTACGTCGACAACCCAGCCTGGATGCGCACCGCTGGCCCATATGCCAGCGCGGCCGATCCAGGGGACACAGCCGGTGCCATCCGCAGCCGATGCACTGGATGCCAAGGGGCTCGCGCTGGCGGCCATTCTAGGGTCCGTTAACAGGAAGAACTGCATCCCATGACACGCCTGTACCGCCTGATTCCGCCGGCCCTGGCCGCCCTGCTGTTCACGGCTTGCGCCACGGCCCCGGCGCCGACAGTGCCCGCGCCGGAACCCGCGCCCGTCGTCATCGCCCCTGTCCCCGAAGTGCCGGCCCCCGCGCCGGCAGAGCCGGTGGCCAGCCCGGTCGCCGTGGCGCCGGCCGAGCCGGTGGCCATCGACCCGCTGCGTCCGCAGGTGCGCATCGACCCGAACGACGCGACCGCGCGCACTGACCTCTGGGGCCGCGTGCGCCAGGGCTTCGCCATGAACGATCTCGATGGCGACCTGGTGCGCAAGTGGGAACAGTGGTACGCGACGCGGCCCGACTACGTGCAGCGCATGACCGAGCGCGGCGGCCGCTACCTCTTTCACATCCTCGAAGAGCTGGGCAAGCGCGGCATGCCGACCGAGCTGGCGCTGCTGCCCTTCATCGAGAGCGCCTACAACCCGGAGGCGATGTCGCACGCCAAGGCCTCGGGCATGTGGCAGTTCGTGCCCGGCACCGGCCGCGATTTCGACCTGAAGCAGAACGTCTTCCGCGATGACCGGCGCGACGTGCTGGCCTCCACCCGCGCGGCGCTGGACTACCTGCAGGTGCTGCACACCATGTTCGGCGACTGGCAACTGGCGCTGGCCGCGTACAACTGGGGTCAGGGCAATGTGCAGCGCGGCCAGGCGCGCAACCTGAAGGCCGGCCTGGGCACCGACTACCTGAGCCTGCGCATGCCCGATGAAACGCGCAACTACCTGCCCAAGCTGCAGGCGGTGAAGAACATCGTGCAGCGGCCCGAAGCCTTTGCGCTGACGCTGCCGGCCCTGCAGAACCACCCGTACTTCCTGACGGTGCCGATCCAGCGCGACATCGATGTCGACCTTGCCGCGCGCCTGGCTGGGCTGCCGCTGGACGAGTTCAAGCAGCTGAACCCGCAGATGAACAAGCCGGTGATCCTGGCCGCCGGCACGCCGCAGGTGCTGCTGCCCTACGACAACGCCAACACCTTCGTGCGTGCCCTCGGCGAGCACAAGGGCACGCTGGCCAGCTGGACCGCCTGGGTGGCGCCCAAGACCTTGAAACCGGCCGATGCGGCGCGGCAGGTCGGCATGAGCGAGCCGCAGTTGCGCGACGTCAACCGCATCCCTGGCGGCATGCTGGTCAAGGCCGGCTCGACGCTGCTGGTGCCGCGCGACAACAAGCGCCATGACGACGTGGCCGAGCATGTCGCCGACCACGCGATGCTGGCGCTGGCGCCCGACCGGCCGCCGCTGCGCCGCGTGAGCTTCAAGGCCGGCAAGAAGGGCGACAGCGTGGCGGCCGTGGCCAAGCGCTACCGGCTCAACCCGACCCAGGTGGCGCAGTGGAACAAAACTTCACCGCAAGCCAGCTTCAAGCCGGGCCAGGCCATCATGGTCATGATGGCCAACGCGCCGGCGGTCAGCAGCAAGCCTGTGCGCGTGGCGGCACGGGCAGCCAGCACCACCGGCAAACGCCTGGCCAAGCCGGCGGTGGCTGCGCGCACACGCGTCGCGCGGGACTGAATCGGCCGCGGCGCGCGGATTCAACTCCCTCGGAGGGCCTGACGCGAAGCGGCAGGTTTTGGGGGTACTCAGTGGCGATCTGACAGCGCGTGAGCCAGCGTCGACAGATCGACGTACTCCAGTTCGCTGCCGGCCGGCACACCGCGGGCCAGCCGTGTCACCGACAAGCCCTGAGCCTTCAGCGCCTGCGCCAGCACATGCGCCGTGGCCTCACCTTCGGCCGTGAAGCCTGTCGCCAGGATCACCTCCTGCACCACCCCGTCGGCAGCCCGCTCCAGCAGTGCCTGGATGCCGATGTCGGCAATGCCGATGCCGTCCAGCGGGCGCAGCCGCCCCATCAGCACGAAGTACAGGCCCCGGTAGCTGCCGGTGCGCTCCAGCGCGGCCTGGTCCGCCGGCGTTTCGACGACCAGCAATTGCCGCGCATCGCGCGAGCCATCGAGGCAGGTGCTGCACACCGCCGCCTCGGTGAAGGTATGGCAGCGCTCGCAGTGGCGTATGCCTTCCGAGGCTGCCTGCAGCGCCACGGCCAGCCGCCGTGCCCCTTCGCGGTCATGCTGCAGCAGATGAAAGGCCATGCGCTGCGCGGACTTGACGCCGACACCGGGCAGGCGCCTCAAGGCTTCGATCAGCGCATCGAGACTGCGCTCGGTCACTGCTTGCGGGTGCTCAGAAGGGGAACTTCATGCCGGGAATCTGCGGCATGCCGGCGGTGAGCTTGCCCATCTTTTCCTGCGTCGTGACCTCGGCGCGGCGCACTGCGTCGTTGATCGCCGCGGCAACCAGGTCCTCGAGCATGTCCTTGTCCTCGGCCAGCAGGCTGGGGTCGATGGTCACACGCTTGACGTCGTGCTTGCAGGTCATCTGCACCTTCACCAGGCCGGCGCCGGACTGGCCCTCGACCTCGATCGTGGCGAGCTCGTCCTGTGCCTTCTTCAGGTTGTCCTGCATCGCCTGGGCCTGTTTCATCAGGCCGGCCAACTGGTTCTTCATCATGGTAGGGGGGTCCTCGGTTCGGAAACGGGTTTGATCGACCCGGGCACGATGCGGGCGGTGCGGAACTGTGCCATCAGCGCACACACCGCCGGATCGCCCTGGATCAGCTGTTCGGCCTCACGCTGCGCGGCCTCACGTTCGGCGGCATCGCGGCGGGCCAGCGAATCGGCCGCCACGCCGGCTTCGAGCTCCAGACGCAGCGTCGGTTCAGCAGCGGCTTGCAGCGCCGCCTGCAGCTTGTCGCGCAGGGCGGCAGTGCGCAGCGATTCGCGCTCGACCCGCAGGCGCCAGATGCTGTTGCCGTCACGCTGCTCGACAGCCACCAACTCGGCCTGCAAGGCCAGTTCACGCACCAGCGCAACGATGCTGCCGCCGGCCAGCACCGGACGCAGCAACTCGGCCCAGCGGTCACCCAGCGGCGTGGTGACCACCACGATGCCGGGCGGCGGCGGCGAACTGGCGGCCGGCTCGGCGGGGGCTGCCGATTCGCCAGACGCCTCGGCCTCGTCGGGCAGCGCATCGTCCAGCCAGGGCGGCAACTCATCCTTGGGCTGCGACTGCGGCGGTGGCGCGGGAACAGGTTTGGGCGGCGATGGCGGCACCACGGCAGCGGCCGGTCGCGGCAACGGCGGGTGGGATGCCGGCAAGGCCTTCGGCGGCGGCGCCACCACAGGCCTGGCCACGGTGGAGAGCCTGGCCTCGCGCGGCGCGGCCTGCAACGGCGCCGCACGTGTTCCGGCGCCAACTGGCGCCGGACCCGCCGGAGGAAACGCCAGCAGGCGCAGCAGCACCATCGTCAAGGCCGCGTAGTCGTCCGATACCAGGCTCAACTCCGCACGGCCATGCAGCACGATGCTGTAGAGCAGCTGTGTCTCGTCGGCCGGCAACTCGCCGGCCAGCTGGCGCGCGCCGGCGGTATCGGGATCGGTGTCGTCCAGCGCGCCGGGCACCGCCTGCTCCACCGCCATCTGCTGCAGCAGCCCGGCCATTTCTTCCAGCGTACCGGCGGCCGACAAGCCGTGCGAGCGCAATTCGTTCACGGTGGCCAGCACGGCCGCGCCGTCACGCACGGCCAGCGCCTGCACCAGGCGCGCGGCATGCTGGCGGTCGACGCTGCCGAGCATCGTCCGCACACCGGCTTCCTGCAACTGCCCGGCGCCGTAGGCAATGGCCTGGTCGGTGAGCGACAAGGCATCGCGCATCGACCCCCGCGCGGCACGCGACAACAGGCGCAACGAGCCGGCATCCACCGGCACGTCCTCAGCCTGCAACACCGCCTGCAAATGCGCGTGCACCACTTCGGGCGGCATCGGCCGGAGGTTGAATTGCAGGCAGCGGCTCAGCACCGTCGGCAGCATCTTCTCCGGATCGGTGGTAGCCAGCACGAATTTCAGGTAGTCCGGCGGCTCTTCCAGTGTCTTCAGCAGCGCGTTGAAAGCGTCCTTGGTGAGCTGGTGGGCTTCGTCGATCATGAAGACCTTGAAGCGGCCGACGCTGGGCTTGTAGGCCGCACGCTCGATCAAGTCGCGGATCTCGTCGATGCTGCGGTTCGACGCGGCGTCGAGTTCGATGTAGTCGATGTAGCGATCGGCATCGATCTCGGTGCAGGCCATGCACTGGCCGCAGGGCTGGGCGGTGACGCCGCCGCTGCCGTCGGGCCCGGTGCAATTGAGGCTCTTGGCCAGGATGCGGCTGACCGTGGTCTTGCCGATGCCGCGGGTGCCGGTGAACAGGTAGGCATGGTGCAGCCGACCGCTGGACAGCGCATTGCCCAGCGCCTGCACCACGTGCTCCTGCCCGACCATCTGATCGAAGCTGCGGGGCCGGTACTTGCGGGCCAGGACGACGTGACTCATGGTCTCATTCTACGGGTCGGGTTCGCGCCCTCCGGCTGCCAAACGGCAGTCGGGGCCGGGCGTCGGCTCGCCGATAATCCGGGCCATGAAACCCATCGCCACCGAGACGCAAAGTGCCACGCTCAGCTACGAGCAGGCCGGCGTCAACTACGACCTGATCGATCCGCTGAAGGTCAGCGCCCAGCGCGCCGCGGCAGCCACGGCGGGGCATCTGGCCGCCCATGGCTTCAGTGAGGTCAAGGCCTCGCGGGGCGAATCGGCGTACGTGGTCGACGTGGGGCCGTTCTACATCGCCTCCATCGTCGAATGCCTGGGCTCCAAGGCCATGGTGGCCGACGAAATGGCCACGCTCACCGGCAAGAGCTGGTACGAAGGCATCGCGCAGGACACCATCGCGATGGCGGTCAACGACCTGATCACGGTCGGCGCCACGCCGCTGGTGGTGCAGGCGTACTGGGCTGCCGGCGGCTCCGACTGGTTCGGCGACGCGCAGCGTGCGCAAGCGCTGGTGGCCGGCTGGAAGAACGCCTGCGATGTGTGCGGCGTGGCCTGGGGCGGCGGCGAGACGCCGGCGCTGGCCGGCATCGTCGAGGCCGGGCGCATCGACCTGGCGGCCTCCTGCACTGGCCTGATCAACCCGAAGGAACGCCTGTCGGTGGGCGACAAGCTCGCCGCGGGCGACGCCATCGTGCTGCTGGATTCCAGCGGCATCCACGCCAACGGCCTGAGCCTGGCGCGCAAGCTGGTCGAGCGCCTGCCGCAGGGCTGGTTGACGCCGGTGCTGCCCGGCCTGAGCTACGGCGAAGCGCTGCTGGCCCCCACCCTGCTGTATTCACCGGTGACCGAGGCGTTGTGGCGTGCCGGCATCGTGCCGCACTACTGCGCCAACATCACCGGCCACGGCTGGCGCAAGCTGCTGCGCCACCCGGGCAGCTTCACCTACCGCGTTCACACCGTGCCCGAGGTGACGCCGGTGCTGCGCTTCATCCAGACCCATGCCCACCAGGACGACCGCGAGGCCTACAGCACGCTGAACATGGGCGCCGGCTTCGCGATCTTCGTGGCGGCCGGTGACGCACAGCGCACGGTCGACATCGCCCTGGCCCAGGGCATCGGTGCGCGGATCGCCGGAACGGTCGAGGCCGGACCGAAGCAGCTGTTGATCGAGCCGCTGAACATCCGGTTCGGCGACGACGACTTGCAGCTGCGCTGAGCACCGCGATGCCCAGGGCCGGTGGGCGGCCCGGACGGTCTGCCGTGATGCAGCCATCGCGGCCGGCGGCCTCGCCTACAATCGGCAGTGACGGGCCTCCTCGCATGGAAGCGCGGCCAACCGGGTCAGGTCGGGAACGAAGCAGCCCCAACCGTTGCAACCAGTGCCGAGGGCAAGGCTCGTCACCCTCCCCCCTTCTCCATCGACTTGCTGTCGCCAGCCCCATCGGCTGCGTGAAGCGCGAAAGTGCGGCATCGGCGCAACGCTTTGATGTTCCGCGCCGCAGCCAGTGGCGCTGCGGCAGGCCTGAGTCAACCCGCGTGACAGTGCGACGTTATGATGATGGATAGACGCCTCGCTCCCTTCCGCAGTGCTCCCGCGTGAAGGCGTATCGACCAGATGAGGGTTGATGGTCCGAGCGTTCTGGCTCCATCGCGTAGTGTCCATATACCCTCAAAATCCAACCAGGAGTTGCTGATGAAGATGAAGACTGCTCTCTCGCTGATCGCCGCCGCCGTGGCCATGCTGGCACAAGGCGCCTACGCGCAATCCGCTTCGGCGCCCACGCGCGCTGAAGTCAAGGCCGAAACCAAGGCCGCCGTGAAGGAAGGCAAGACCGCCCCGGCCGGCGAAGCCACCGCGGCTGCTCCCGCTGGCGGCAAGTCCGACAAGGCCCGCGCCGATGTCAAGGCCGACACCAAGAAGGCCGTGAAGGAAGGCAAGACGCCGAAGGCCGGCGAAGCGGGTGCCACGGCAACTGCGGAAGCCAAGTCCGACAAGTCGCGCGCCGAAGTCAAGGCCGAGACCAAGAAGGCCGTGAAAGAAGGCGCCACGACGCCGGCAGGCGAAGCGACCAAGAAGTAATCGCTTCTCCGCTGTACGTGGAATCAAAAGGCTGCCCATCGGGCAGCCTTTTTTCATGGCGCGGCCTGCCTCAGCCCACTTGGCGGAAAGCCATCACCGCCTGATTGCGCAAAGTGCGCAGCAAGGCCAGTTCACGTTCGCCGAGCGCCAGTTCGCCAGGCGCTGCCTTATCACCGTAGATCAGCGCAAACGGCGCGTTCTTCATCGACATCGGCAGCAGCAGGAACGATGCCGCGTTGACCTGCTTGGCATACCAGGACGGCAGGCGCTGCGCGATGTGCGTGGCCCTGGCGTCCGAAATGAGCGTGTCCGCACCCTTGAGGCACACGGCACTGAACAGATCCGGCGTCGCGCCCTTGCGCAGGTCGACGCTGAAGGCCTTGGCCGCCACATCGGCCTGGGCGCCGAGGCCGAAGCGGCCCTGCAGCATGCCGCTCTTCGCATCCCGCAGACAGAACACCACGCGCTGGAAACCCATGCTGCGGTACATGGTCTCGAGGATCATGCGCAGCACCTCGTTGAGCCTGAACTGCTCGCTGGCCATGGTGTTGGTGATGTCCTGGATGCCCGCAGCCAGCAGTTCAGCCACGCGTTCGGGCGGCACCAGCACCAGCGTTGGTGCATGCGCAGCTTCGGCGATAGGGGCCGGTGCAGGCATCGGAATCGTCGCCTGCAATTCATAGGGCGACAGTGAATCGCCAGCGTCCTGGGGTGCCACCTTGGCAGTGGCCGTCAACAGGCGCAGCGCCGCACTGCCGCTGGGCAATTGCAAGCCCATGGCCGGCGCCAACTGGGCCAGCTTCTGGCGTGCCGCGGCAGCCGCGGCCAGCAGATCCTTGCTGCCCAGGGCCAGGGCCTTGCCAAAGCGCTCGGCCACCGCGCTCAGCTTGCCGTCCAGTTGTTCGGGTTCACTGCGCAGGATCGCATCGGCTGCCTCGTTCGCCGCCGCCGACAGCCAGCGCAGACGCTCGGCCCCCCGCTCCACCGCGCGGTTGGGCGGCTCGGTGTCCGGCCGGCGCATGCAGCGCTGCAGCCCCTCCGGCAGACCCCAGGAGCGCGCGACACCCAGGCCCAGTTGTTCGAAGCCGATACCGAGCACACGCTCGGACACACTTTCGGCCGAAGGCAGCGCCGCATCGCCACGCTGCGCCTTGGGCTGCAATTGCTCGCGGATGCTTTGCGCTTCTTCGGGGAAGTAGTACTCGGTGAGCAGTCGGCCCAGGTTATGGAACATCGCCCCCAGGAAGGCTTCTTCGGTGTCGCGCGCCACGGGCGACAGTTCGCTGGCCAACTGGCCGGCCATCAGCGAACGCAGGAATTCCTCGCGCAGGCGGATGGCATGGCCCTTGTCCTTCATGTGCTCCAGCAGCACCAGCGACAAGGCCATGTTGCGGATGCCGGCAAACCCCACCAGCGCCACCGCGCGCGACACGGTGCTGATCGAGCCGCCGCCCGCGCTGCTGTAGTGCACGGTGTTGACCATGCGCAGCAGCTTGTTGGTCAGCGCCACATCCTTCAGGATTTCGCCGGCCAGGCTGTTCAGGCTTTCGTTCTCGGAGGTGGCGATGCGCTGGATGCGCACCACCGAATCGCTGAGCGTCGGGAAGTCGCTCTTGTGGCGCATGCGGCGCAACAGGAACTCCAGCGTGCCGTTCGACGCACCACCGGCCGCGCCCTCGCCCTGCTGCGGCTGCAGCCAGGCCTGCAGCGCATCGCGCATGGCGCTGGCACTGTCGAAGCGCATCGTCGCATCGCGCGCCAGTGCACGCTGGACCACCGCACGCAGTGCATCGTCGATCTGCACGCCGTCGGGCAGCGCCATGTCCTCATTGACCACGCGGTGCAGGGCGCGGTACGGATCCTTCTCGCGCAGCAAAGGCTTGCCGCAGAGCATCTCGGCCAGCACCATGCCGGCGGCGAACACGTCCATCAAGGGCGTGGGTGGCAGTCCGCGTGCCGCTTCAGGCGACATGTAGCCCGGCGTACCGATGATGCGGCCGTCGCTGGTGTCGGCCGCGCGGGCGGCGATGCCGAAGTCCATCACCCGGGCACGGCCGTCGGCATCGATCAGGATGTTCGACGGCTTCAGGTCACGGTGCACGATGCCATGTTCGTGGGCCACGCGCAGTGCATCCAGAACGCCCAGCAGCATCACGCCGGCATCCCGCGCGGCCATCGCGCCCTTGCGCTTGAGCACATCGGCCAAGGTGTGGCCACGCACCAGTTCGAAGACGAGGTAGGGCTGCCCGTTGTGTTCGTCGGCCTCGAACACCGGCACGATGTGCGGGTGTGACAGCCGGCTCACCGCGCGCGCTTCGTGCAGCCATTGGCTCACGGCCACCGTGTCGGCTTCCGGGTTCAGCAGCTTCAGCGCCACGTCGCGGTCCAGCCGCTCGTCATGCGCACGCCAGACAGTGGCTTGCGCGCCCCGCCCCAGTTCTTCGGCCAGCTTGAAGCGGCCCACCCGGCGCCCTGGGCGCACGGCCATGCCGGTTGCGGTCAATGCAGGCCTCCGAGTTGCGAGGCACGCGCCGCGTCATCCTCTTCGGAGCCCGGGGCAATGCCCTGTGCCGACAGCTGGATGTCGCGCAGCGAGACGCCCAGCGTCCGTGCATAGCGCTGCGCCACGCGCTGGAATGCGCTCACCTGCAGGTGTGGCGGCAAGGCCGTGGCATCCACCACCTCGTTGGCGCAACAGGCGGTCAGGCGCAGCACTTCATCATCGGTTTCGGCTGAACGGATCGGGCTGCTGGTCGCAACTCGGCGGGCCATGTGCAGGACCGTGTCGTCCAGGCCCCACTGGCGCGCCACGGCAGTGCCCAGCGCCTCGATGTCGGTGCCGAGCACCGCGAACGCGGCGCCCTCTTCGCTCATGCCGGGTTCATCGGGTTCGCCCGCCTTGGCGGCGGGGGCCGGCTGCATCAGGCGGCGGATCTGCTGGGCTTCATCGGGAAAGTGGTACTGCACGACCAGGCGGCCCAGGTTCTGCAACAAGGCCAGCAGGAACACCACCTCGGCGTCGTAGCCGGCCGGGCGCAGCCATTGCGCCATGCGCGCGGCACGGCGCACGCGGTCGAGCAGACGTTCAAGGTCAGCGGCATGGCTCTCGCTCAGCGGACCCGGCCAGGCGCGCAGCGACAACGCGGCGCGGCGCACGCCGTCCAGCCCCAGCATCGCAATCGTGCGGCGGATGGTCAGCACCGGGCCGCTGCCGGCGGCCATCGCGCCGCGCACCTGCGCGCTGTTGACCATGCGGATCAGCTCGAAGGCCAGTGCCGTGTCCTGCAGCACGATCTCGGCGAGTTCGATGGTGCGTTCACGCTCCATCAGCGCCAGCCGGGCGGCGCGCGCAGCGCCGCCAGGCACCGAGGGCAGCACACCGGCCGCGCGAATACGGTCCTGCAGCAGGCTGATCGGCCCGCCGCCGTGATCACCTTCGCTGGCGAACCAGCCTTCCAGCGCCCGCTCCAGCGTGCGCGCATTGCGGTAGCGCTGGCGTTCCTGACGATCTGTGGCGCGGTTGACGATGGCACGCAAGGCCTCGGGAATCTGGTGGGCCGTGTCCCAGGGCAGGCGCACCATGTCGCGGCCCGCCGGTGGCAGCCGCTCGATGATGCTGGAGACATCGACCTGCTCCAGCGCCGGCTGGCCGGCCAGGGCATGGTGCATGAGCAGGCCGAAGGCCAGCACGTCGCGCTCGGCCGCCTGGCGTTGCCCTTGCAGCGTGCCGGGGTTGACAGCAAGTTCATGGCTGGCGATCGCCACGCCCAGCCCCATCACGCGGCAGGGGCCGCCATCGGCGATCAGCAGCATCGTGGTCTGCAAGTCGTGATGCGCCACGCCAGCCTCATGCGCAAAGGCCAGGCCCTGCAAGGCCTGCAGCGCACGGGGTACGAACTCCTGTGCCGGCATGCCTTTGCTGCTGAGCGCCTCGGCCAGCGTGACGGCGTTGCCGCGGTCGTAGGTGATGTAGGGCCACTGCTCGTGTTCGCCGACCTCGACCACATGGGCCAGCGACGGGTGGTCGATGCGGGTGGCCTTGCGCGCTGTCTGGCGCCAGCGTTCGAGGGCCGCCGCGTCGCCCGGTCGCTGGCGCGGCATGGCCAGCACCAGTTCCTGCTCGTTGCGCGGATCGGCCACCAGCCACAGCATCGTGCGCGCACTCTTGCCGATCAGCTGCAGCAGCTGGAAACGACCGAAGTTGCGCACGGCGTTGGGCCGGGCAGTTGGGGGTTGGACCGAAGACGAAGCGGGCATGGGCACGAAGGCGGTGATGCAGCCGATTGGACCCAAGACCGGCTCGCCATGATGGCCGAAACAGCCGGGTGAAGGGGCGCCAGATCGGTCGGGGAGCAGGCCGGCTACAGCGTCACCAGCCGGCCGCCGCCGGCGATGAAGGCCGCTCGCACCGTCTCGCCGGGCTGCAGCGCGGCGACGGCAGCCTGGTAGCGGCGCAACTGGTCCCGGTTGCCGGCCAGCTGCTCCGGCGCCGCGTTGAGCTTGTAGTCCAGCACCCACCAGCAGCCGTCGGCCTTCAGCTGCACCAGGCGATCGATGCGCAGGCAGGCACCGTCCACCGCCACCGGCACCTCGTTGCCGGCCCATTGCAGCGCGGCGGGGTCGAAGAAGGCCGCCAGCGCAGGCGACTGCAGCACGCGGGAGGCCGCCTGCAGCACCGTGGCCACTTCGTCGTCCGGCACGCCGAAGGCCTGTGCAGCGGCGCGGGCCAGCTCGGCGGGTTCGCCTGGCGGCCGGCCGGGTTGCGCGGCCCATTCCAGCAGGCGGTGCACAGCTTGGCCGAGGCGGGCCGCGGCCTCGTCGTCGGCAGCGGGGCGGCTTGGGCGCGACAGCGTGGCAACGGCCGGTGGGGCGGCAGGCAGGACGCACACGCTCGGCGCTTCACTGTCGTTGACGCTGCCGCCCGCGGCATGCGGCGACCACACCGTGGCCAACGGTGCCAGCCGGGGCCACCAGGCCGCCGGACTTGCGCTGCGTGCGGGCGTGCGGCTGACGACCAGACGCTGGCGCGCGCGGGTCATGGCCACGTACAGGACATTGAGATCCTCCCGCGCGCTCAGCACCGCTTCGGCTTCGTCGAGCGCACGCAGGCTCGGTGGGCAGCGGTGCTCGTTGGCGACGAAGGCCACGCAGGCCGGCGCGCGCTCATGCAAGGGCCAGTCGACCATCAGGCCCGCCTGGCCGGCCCGTGGCGGCTCGGCATCCGCATCGAGCACGAACACCGTCTCGGCTTCGAGGCCCTTCGCGCCGTGCACTGTCAGCAACTGCACGGCCCCGGCCTGTGCCGGCGCGGTGATGCGGATCGGCCGCTGGCGCAAGGCACGCACCACGTTGTAGGGCGTTGCATAGCGGCCGCCATCCAGCGCCAAGGCCTGCGCCAGCAGCGCCTGCACCGCCTGGCTGGCCAGGCCCCGACGCTCCGGCCGTGCAGCGGCCACCAGCCGCGCCAGCACATCGGCCTGGTGCACGATGCGGTCCAGCAGATCGTGCGGCGGCAACACCGGCAGCACGGTGCGCCAGCCGGCCATCAGCGTGCGCGCGCGCGCCAGTGCGGGCGGTGCGTCAAACCAGTGGTCCAATGCGCCGGCCCAGGTCTGGCCCGTCGCGCGGGCGCGCTGCGACAAGGCCAGCAACTCGTCATCAGCGGCCGCGAAGATGGGGCTCTTCAGGGCCTGCGCCAGCGCCAGGTCGTGGCTCGGTGAGGCCAGCGCGTCCAGCAAGGCCATCAGGTCCAGCGCCTCCGGCAACTCGGCCAGCAACAGGTCTTCGGCGGCCATGCAGGGCGCCTGGCGCAGGCGCAGTTCCTCGGCCACCAGCGCCAGGCTGGCCCGCTTGCGCGACAGGATCATGATGTCGCCCGGCGCCTCTCCCGCGGCCAGCAGTTCCACCACGGCCGCGGCCACCTGCTCGGCTTCAGCGCGGCGAAACAGCTGCTCGGGCTCGACGCGCCGCATCGTCAGGGAATCGCGCCAGGTCGTCGACGCGGCAGCGCCCGGGCGGCTGCGCGCCGAACGCTCGGCTTCCGGCAGCGCCAACAGCGCCGGTTGCGGGCCGTCGCTGACCTCGGTGCTGTGCAGGCGATAACCGGCAAATTCACCCGCCTTCGCCGCAGTGTCGAACACCGCGTTCAGCGCATTGATCACGCCGGGCGCATTGCGGCGGGTGTGGTCGCATTCGAGCAGCACGCCACCCAGGCCGGTGGCCACGAAGGCCCGCGCCGCCTCGAACACACGCGGTTCGGCGCGACGGAAGCGGTAGATGCTTTGCTTCGGATCGCCGACGATGAACACCGCCGGCGGCCGCTGCCCGCTGGCGCCGCCGCCGGCCCCGGCATAGGACGACAGCCAGGCCGACAGCGCGTGCCACTGCAGCGGGCTGGTGTCCTGGAACTCATCGATCAGCACCTGCCGGATGCGCGCGTCCAGCCGTTGCTGCACCCACCCGGACAGCACCGGGTCCGACAGCAGCGCCAGCGCGCAGCGCTCCAGGTCCGGCATGTCGGCCAGCGCACGGGCCCGTTTCAGATCGCGCCAGGCCTGCAGCAGCAGCCTGGCCAGCCGCAGCATGCGCAGGTGGTCGAGCCGGGCCTGGTGCTGGTCGAGTTCGTCGCGCAGGGCCTGAAGTGCATCGACCGCCGCGCCGAACTCGGGCATATCGCCGAGTTTTTGCGCTTCGCCCTTCTGGGTGAACAGCGCGGACCAAGCAGCGTCGAAGGCGGCTTGTGGATCGGTTTGCTCCAGCGCCTGACGCAGCGCCGCGCCGGCATCACGCGGCCGCTTGTTCTTGTGGGCCCCCAACGTGCGGGCGGCGGCATCGAGCACGGCACGCAAGCCCGGGTCGTCGCGCAGGCGGGCTATGGGCGGCTGGCCATCGGTGCGCGCCGGCGGCACGGAGGTTTCAGCGCGCCCAGCTTCGTCGGCCAGTTCGATCTCGATGCGCTTGGCCAGCGCCACGTCCAGCCAGGCCGCCAGCCGATTGCGGCCATGCTGCTCCAGCAGCGCGGTGTAGTCGACCAGCGCGGCGGGATCGTCGGCGACCGCGGCATGGAAGCGGCGCATCAGTTCGGGCCGCAGTTCGCTGGTGTCTTCGACCAGGCTCATGCCCGACTGCAGGCCCAGCCGGTCCAACAACTCATGCGGCGCCGCGCGCATCAGCTGCGAGAACCAGGCGTGGAAGGTGTGGATGTCCACGGCGCGGCCGCCGGCCAGCACCTTGTCGTGCAGCGTGGCCAGTGTGGGTTCCAGCCGCCGCGCCTGCACCTCGTCGAGCCCACGATCTCGCAGCGCCTGGATGCGCTGGTCGGGCGTCGCCAGCGCGTACTCGGCCAACCAGCCCTGCAATCGCTCGCGCATTTCGCCGGCCGCCTTGCGCGTGAAAGTGATGGCCAGGATCTCGTGCGGCTGGGTGCCCTCCAGCAAGGCACGCAGCATGCGGGATACCAGCATCCAGGTCTTGCCAGCGCCGGCGCAGGCCTCGACCACCACGCTGCGCGCGGGATCGCAGGCGATGGCGTAGAAAGCTTCGCGGCTGCAGGGCTGGCCGTCGGCCCGATAGGCCGCAACGGGAGCGGAGGTGCCGGCAGGTGTCATGCGGGATCGTCGTCTGGACGGTTCGACCAATGGTCACGGCGGCACAGGCCACGCGCTTCGCAGAATTCGCAGGCCATGCCCTCACCCAGGGCCAGCAGCGGGGTGCCCTGCCCCAGCCGGGCCCATTCGTCGGCCAGGCCGGCCAGCAGGGCCTGCGCGCTGCTCACCACATCCGGATGCGGCACATCGGTGATCGCCTCGCGCTCGTCCAGCGCTACATAACCCGCAGACAGCGCGGGAGGCAGTTCTTCGTCGCACAACATCTGCGCGGCATAGAAGGCCAGCTGCGTGTCTTCGAGCGGCTGCTTCACCTTGGCCTGCAGTGAACGCAGGCTGCCAGTCTTGTAATCGATGACCTGCAATTCGCCGCTGTCGTGGCGATCGAGGCGGTCGATGCGGCCGCGCAGCTGCAGGCCTTGCAGGATGTCGGGCAGGCAGGTCTTGTCCAGTTCACCGGCGGCGTAGCGCCAGCCCTGGGCATCGCGTTGCGCCAGCCACTGCAGATAGCGCTGCGCGAACGCCGGCATGCCGGCGCGAAACGGCAGCATTGCCGGCCCATCGAGCTGACTCTCGGCGGCCACCTCATCGGCCAGTGCCAGCAGGCGCTGATGTTCCTCGGCCGGCGGCCGGCCGGCAGTCCGCTCGTCGTGGAAACGCTGGAGCACGGCATGCAGCAGGCTGCCGAAGTCACGCTTGCCGGGGTCCAGCGCCAGCTCTTCCACCTCCGTCAAGCGCAGCACCGAGCGAGCGTAGAAGCGATAGGGGCAGGTGCGCAAGGCCTCCACCGCGCTGGCACTCACGGCGTTGGGCAATGCCCCGGCCGCGCTGGGCTTGGGTGGGTACACCGGCGCGGCCTGCAGGCATTGCTGCGCCAGCGGGGCGTCGATCTCGGGCAACGGCGACAGGCCTTGCGCGTGCCGCGCCAGCTGCAGCCGCGCCACCCAGGGCGACGGGCCCAGATGCTCGTCTCCATCGGCCAGGCGCCGCACCAGCAGCAGTTGCGGATGGCGCAGCAGCTGCGCGAAGCCCAGCACGGCGCGGCGCGCACGGGCTTCCCGGTCCGGCATGCCGATGGCACGCAGCAAGGCTTCACCCAGCAAGGCCGGCGCCGGTGGCGGTGGGCCCAGCGTGCGCTCGTCGGCACCGGGCAGCACCACGGCGCCGAAGGGCCGCAGCATCGCGCGGGCCAGCGGCGTGATCAGCACCTGCGCGGCGTCCCGATCAATCGCCGGGATGTAGCTGCCGGCGGCCAGCGCCGCGTCCACCCAGGCGGTGAACTCGTCGAAGCCCATCAGCGTGGCGTCGACATCGCTGCGTGCCGAGGCGCTGTCCAGGCGCAGTGCTTGCCACACCGCGCGCGCGGCGGCATCGCTGCTCCAGCGCTGGGCCGAGGGGCCTTCGATCAGCAACTGGCGCAAGGCCTGCAGCCAGGCGGCCAGCGATTGGCGCCGCGGCACGGCGAACGCCCGCCAGCGCGCCTGGCAGATCTCCCAGCGCTCGAGCGCGCGCAACAAGCGCATGTGGCGTGCATCGGGCGCACCGCCCCGGCGCCAGTGCGCTTCCAGCACATCGATCCAACCAGCCTCATCGGGGCCGGCCTCGGCCTTCAATCCATCAAGGTGCGCATCGGCATTTGCGGCGGGATGCGCGGCACGCAGCAGCGCCATGACATGCGCCGCGGCACGGGTGGTGGACAAGGTCCAGCCGGACTCGTCGGCAATCACCACACCGGCACGTTCGAGCAAGGCGCGGACGCGGCGCACCCGCAGGCGGTCCTCGGCGACCAGGGCCACCGGCGCCAGGCCTTGCTGCAGCGCCTGGATCACGGCGGTGGCGGCCGCCAGCGCCTCGGTCTCGGCATCGATGGCGCGCCACAGGCGTGGCGCTTGCGGCGGCAATTCCTGGAACAAGGCCTGCGGTGCCGCGTCGGCCGCCAGCACCAGCACCGGCGTGCCGCGCTGCGCAGCGTCATGCAGCAGCGCGCCGGCCAAAGCGTCATCACCGCCGGCCGAGAGCAACAGCCAGGCCGACGGCCGCAGATCGAACAGCCGGTCGGTGGCGACGTCGCCGCCCAGCGCCGCCCACTCCAGTGCCAGGCGCGCCAGGGCCCCGGTCAGACTTTGCGACACGGCGCCTGGGCCGATGGTCGCTTCCAGCGCCACCCTGGCCTGCGTCCACCAGGCGGCGCGGTCCTGCGGCGCCTGTGCACACGCACCGCGCAGCAGCGCGTGTGTCGCCTGCACCACGTCGTCCACGGCCTGGTCGAATGCGGCCGGGTCGCGCCGTCGCCACTCGTTGACACCGGCCACCGAGCCCAGCAGCCCGGCGGCCAGCAAGCGGTCGATCGCCAGGTCGCCGCTGGGCGCGCCGGCCGCGGGGTCCGGTGCCGGACCCAGCGAGCCCGCCAGCGTCTGCACGGTTTCAATGCGCGGCTGCCAGCCGCCCTGCTCGGCGAAGGCCTGGCGCGCCAGCGGCAGCAGTTCGGCAAACGGCAGCAGGAACACGGCGTCGCGTGCCGGCAACTGGAGACCTTGCATCCAGGCTTGCGCCTGACAGGGCAGCTCGCGCCACAGCTCGGCCGGCGTCAGGCTTGTTGAAAGATGGATCTGGTCTATCGTGGCCATAGCGACTGTCCGGAGTGTCGCCGACAGCGTGGGCAAGGCCTTTGTGTCAGAATTCTTCGGGCCGTCTTCGAGGGTCGTCTTCGAAGGCAGACTTCGAGGGCGTTCGCCCCAAGGAAACGCGATGAGCAGTGAACTGATCAAGCACGTCACCGATGCGACATTCGATGCCGACGTGCTGAAGTCCGGCACCCCCGTGCTGGTGGACTACTGGGCCGAGTGGTGCGGTCCGTGCAAGATGATCGCTCCGATCCTCGACGAGACCGCCAAGGAATTGGGCAGCCGCCTGCAGGTGGCCAAGTTGAACGTCGACGAGAACCGCGACGTGCCCGCCAAGTACGGCATTCGCGGCATTCCGACGCTGATGCTGTTCAAGGACGGCCAGCTGGCCGCCACCAAGGTCGGCGCATTGTCCAAAGCCCAGTTGACGGCATTCCTCGCCCCGCACCTATAATCTGCGCATTGCAGCGGGTGGTGTCGTCAAAAGCGCACCCCCGCCGCCGCAGGATCTGCCACCACGCCCCCTGAGCCCCAAGCTCGGGCCAAGCGCGTGGGTTCCGGCCACCACCCCAGCGCCATTGTTGTACTCCGCCAACTGCGGAGCCTGTCGCAACGGTTCGTGCCCGGTTTCCGGCTCTGTGTCCCTGGCAAGGCGCATGGCCCACCACCCGAGGGTGATTCCCCGATATGCATCTCTCAGAACTGAAGGCGCTCCACGTCTCCGAACTCATCACGATGGGCGAGGCACTGGAGATCGACAACGTCGCTCGACTGCGCAAGCAGGAGCTGATGTTCGCCATCATGAAAAAGCGCGCCAAGGGCGGCGAACAGGTGTTCGGCGACGGCGTGCTGGAGGTGTTGCCGGACGGCTTCGGCTTCCTGCGCTCGATCGAAGCCAGCTACATGGCGTCGACCGACGACATCTACCTCTCGCCCAGCCAGATCCGCCGCTTCAACCTGCACACCGGCGACATGATCGAAGGCGAAGTGCGCGTGCCCAAGGACGGTGAGCGTTATTTCGCGCTGGTCAAGGTCGACCGCGTGAATGGCCTGACGCCCGAGGAGAGCAAGCACAAGATCATGTTCGAGAACTTGACGCCGCTGTTCCCCAAGGAACAGTTCAAGCTCGAACGCGACATCAAGCTCGAAGAGAACGTCACCAGCCGCATCATCGACCTGATCGCGCCGATCGGCAAAGGCCAGCGCGCGCTGCTGGTGGCGCAGCCGAAGACCGGCAAGACGGTGATGATGCAGCACATCGCCCATTCACTGGTCGCCAACCACCCCGAGATCCACCTGATCGTGCTGCTGGTCGATGAGCGGCCCGAAGAAGTGACCGAAATGCAGCGCACCGTGCGCGGCGAGGTCATTTCCTCCACCTTCGACGAACCCGCAGCCCGCCACGTGCAGGTGGCCGAGATGGTGATCGAGCGCGCCAAGCGCCTGGTCGAGCTGAAGAAGGACGTGGTGATCCTGCTCGATTCGATCACCCGCTTGGCGCGGGCCTACAACAACGTGCTGCCTTCTTCCGGCAAGGTGCTGACCGGTGGCGTCGACGCCAATGCGCTGCAACGCCCGAAGCGTTTCTTCGGCGCGGCCCGCAATGTCGAAGAAGGCGGCTCGCTGACCATCATCGGCACCGCGCTGATCGATACCGGCAGCCGCATGGACGAAGTGATCTACGAAGAGTTCAAGGGCACCGGCAACTGCGAAATCCACCTGGATCGCCGCATGGCCGAGAAACGCGTCTACCCGTCGATCCTGATCAACAAGACCGGCACGCGCCGCGAAGAGTTGCTGCTGAAGCCCGAGATCCTGCAAAAGACCTGGATCCTGCGCAAGCTGCTCTACAACATGGACGAGATCGAGGCGATGGAATTCATCCTCGACAAGATGAAGGCCAGCAAGAACAACCTGGACTTCTTCGACATGATGCGGCGCGGTGGGTGAGCATCGACCGCTATAATCTTGGGTTTACCGCAACTGGCAAGTGCCCGGCATGGTGCCGAGTGGCTGCCGACATTGCAGCGAGAGGTTTCGTATGAAAGAAGGCATTCACCCCAACTACCGCGACGTCTGCTTCGTGGACCTGTCCAACGGCTTCAAGTTTGTCACCCGCTCGACGGTGCAGACCAAGGAAACCGTCAAGATGGACGATGGTCGCGAGCTGCCGCTGGTGAAGCTGGAAACCACCAGCGAAACCCACCCCTTCTACACCGGCACGCAAAAGAGCATCGACAGCCTTGGCGGCCGCGTCGAGAAGTTCCGCAACAAATTTGCGCGCGTGGGCATCACCAAGAAGTCGGCCTGACTGCCGGCGGGATGCAACCCCACGATCAGGGCAGCCTCGGCTGCCCTTTTTGTTGCCTGCCCTTCATGATCGGCCCGTGACGCCGCTGCCCAACCCCGCCCTGGTCACGCGAGACGCCGCCCGCCGGCTGCCGCGATTGGCCTTGCTGGCTTTTTGTGCAGCCTATGTACTGCCCGGTCTCTTCGGCCGCGACCCCTGGCGCGGCGCCGACCTGAATGCCTTCGGCCAGATGCTGGCCATGGCCGAGGGCCGCATCTCATGGTTGGTTCCGGCGCTCGGCGGCGTGCCGACCGAAGCGTCGCTGCTGCCGCACTGGATAGGCGCTATCAGCATTGCGGCGCTGTCGCCCTGGCTGGATGCCGCGGTGGCCGCGCGCCTGCCGTTTGCGCTGCTGCTGGTGCTGACGCTGGTTGCCGTGTGGTACGCCTGCTTCAACCTGGCCCAGACCGAAGCAGCCCAGCCCCTGCCCTTCGCCTTCGGCGGCGAGGCCAGCCCCCAGGACTATGCGCGTGCCGTGGCTGACGGCGCCTTGCTCGCGTTGATCGCCACGCTGGGGTTGCTGCAACTGGGCCATGAAACGACACCGGAACTCGCACAACTGGCCGCGTTGGCCTGCTACCAATGGGCCTTGTCCGCTGTGTCATCGCGCCGCTGGATGGCACGCCTGGGTGCGCTGGCCGCGCTGCCGGCGCTGGCGGCCAGCGACGCGCCGGCGATGGCTGCGGCCATCGGCCTGGGGAGCGTGCTGCTGTGCTGGCGTGCTGAAGGTGGCACGGCGCAGCAGCGCTTCATGCCCTGGGTCGCTGCAGCCACTCTGCTGGCGGTGCTGGTGGCGTGGCCGGTGCACGCCTGGCGCTGGCGCCTGGGCGCACCGATCGAGCCGGTGCAATTGCTGCGGTTGTTCGTCTGGTTCCTCTGGCCAGCCTGGGCCTTGGCCTGCTGGACGCTGTGGCGCTGGCGCAATCACCTGGGGCAGCTGCATCTGGTGGTGCCCCTGTTGTCGGTGGCCGTCGCGCTGTTCACCAGCATCGCCATGGGCGGCTCGGACCGCGCCTTGATGCTCGCGCTGCCGGGCAGCGCGATCCTCGCCGCTTTCGCGTTGCCGACATTGCGCCGCAGCACTGCGGCGGCAATCGACTGGTTCTCGGTGTTCTTCTTCTCGCTGTGCGCGCTGACGATCTGGGTGGTCTACCTGTCCATGCAGACCGGTGTGCCAGCCAAGCCGGCGGCCAACATCGTGCGCCTGGCCATCGGATTCAAGCCCCAGTTCTCGCTGACGGCGCTGCTGCTGGCGTTGGCTGCCAGTGCGGCCTGGATCGGCCTGGTGCGCTGGCGCACGGGCCGTCACCAGACGGCCTTGTGGAAGAGCCTGGTGCTACCCGCCGGCGGCGTGGCGCTGTGCTGGCTGCTGCTGATGACCTTGTGGCTGCCCTTGCTGGACTACGGCCGCAGCTACCGGCCTTTGATGGCGCGCCTGCAGCGCTGGCTGCCCGCGGGCGAGTGCGTCGCGGCGCCGGGCGCCACGCCTTCGTTGGTGGCCGCGCTGGAGTACCACGCACGTCGCACGGTCGACGCCGACACCCGCGCCGCCGCAGGGCGCTGCCCAGTGCTGGTCCAGGTGCAACGCGGCACACAGCGCATCATCGGCCCGCCGGGTTGGGACGAGGTTGCGCGCGAACCCCGGCCCACCGACCGCCACGAATGGCTGGTGGTCTACCGCCGCGGCGGCACGGCGCAACTCAGGTCGACAACAGCGCCGGGCTGAGCGGCTGGGGCTGGCCGCTGCGCACGCGGCCAGCGGGCAGCAGCAGGCGGAAGCGCGAGCCCTTGCCCGGTTCGCTGTCGATGTCCAGTTCGCCGCCGTGACGCTGCATTACATGCTTGACGATGGCCAGGCCCAACCCGGTGCCGCCCGTGTCGCGTGAGCGACTGCCGTCGACGCGGTAGAAGCGCTCGGTCAGCCGCGGCAGGTGTTCCCGCGCGATGCCGATGCCGCTGTCGCGCACGTCCAGCTCGCCACTGCCGTCGGGCCGCAGTTGCCAGCCCACCGTGATGCGACCGCCTTCGGGCGTGTAGCGCACGGCGTTCGTCACCAGATTGGCGATGGCGCTGAGCAGTTCGGCCTCCGTGCCGGCAATCTCGGCGCTGCCGGCATCGGCCACGGACAAGACATGCCGCCCGCCGGACAGCGTGCGCGCATCGGCCTCCACGCGTTGCAGCAGGCCCTTCAGCAGCACCCAGCGGTCCGCCGGCGGGCGCGGGCTGCCCTCCAGCTGGGCGAGGATCAGCAGATCGGACACCAGCACCTGCATGCGGTCGGTCTGCTGCTGCATCAGCTTCAGCACGCGCTGGCGCTCCACTTCGGTCAGCGGCAGGCTGGCCATGGTCTCGATGAAACCGGCCAGCACGGTCAGCGGCGTGCGGATCTCATGCGAGACATTGGCCACGAAGTCGCGCCGCATCGCCTCCGTGCGCAGCCTCTCGGTCACGTCCTGCGAGATCACCAGCTTGTTGCCTTCTCCATAACGTCTGATCAGCACGGCCAGAGTGCTGGTGTGGCCGGGCCCGGCAAAGCTCACGGCCTGCTCCCAGTCGCCGCTTTGCAGGTAAGCGACGAAGGCCGGCGTGCGCACGAGGTTGGTGATCGGCTGGCGCCGATCCCGTTGCGCATTCAGGCCCAGGTGGTCGGCCGCAACGGCATTGCTCCATTCGATCTGGTCGTTGGCATCGAGCAGCAGCACGCCGTTCGGCGAGGCTTCGATGGCCGACAGGAACTGCGCCAGCTGCTCACGTTCCTGCGCCAACTCACGCTCACGCAAGCGCAGCGCCCGCTCGATGCGGTAGCCCAGTTCACCCCACATCCCGGCGTCGCGTGGTGCGTCGCCCTCTTGCGCGCCGCGCAGCCAGCGCATCAGCCGGTGGCCGCGCAGCGCATCGATCAGCACCACCAGCGCGATGCCCAGGGCGGCACCGATGGCCGAGGCCACCGCCGGCAGCTTCAACCAGTCGCCGATCACGAAGCCGATGCCGGTGCCCAGAGCCAGTGCGGCCAGCGTGACCAGCAGCCGCGGCAACAGCCAGTTCATCGTCGTGTGACCCTCACGCCGTCGTGACGCCCGCCTGCTGCGTCAGCCGATAACCGGCGCCGCGCACGGTTTCGATCATCCAGGACTTGTCGCCGGGCGCCAGCGCCTCGCGCAGCCGCTTGACATGCACGTCGACCGTGCGCTCCTCGATGAACACGTGGTCGCCCCATACGCGGTCGAGCAGCTGCGAGCGGCTGTGCACGCGCTCCGGATGCGTCATCAGGAAGTGCAGCAAGCGGAACTCGGTCGGCCCCATCTTCAGCTCACGCTCGCCGCAGCTGATGCGGCGTGTCGATGGATCCAATCGAAGACCGGCGACCTCGACCACTTCGTCCAAGGCCTCGGGCGCCTTGCGCCGCAGCACGGCACGGATGCGCGCCATCAGCTCGTTGGTCGAGAACGGCTTGGCCAGGTAGTCGTCAGCGCCGGCATCCAGCCCAGCCACCTTGTCGGCCTCTTCGCTGCGCGCGGTGAGCATGATGATCGGCAGTTCGCGCGTGCGCGCCGCGCCGCGCCACTGGCGGGCCAGGCTCAGGCCGGACTGGCCGGGCAGCATCCAGTCCAGCACCACCAGGTCGGGCAGCATCGCATCGATCTCGCGCTGCGCTTGTTCCGCCGTGGCGGCGATCGTCACTTCATGGCCGGCGTGGCGCAGGTTGATCGAGATCAGTTCGGCGATCGCCGATTCATCCTCGACCACAACGATGGTGCTCATGGTGTCGGCTCCTGTTCAGCGCACCAGGGTCTCGACCGCTTCGACCGGGTTGTGCCGGACGTCGGTGCCCTTGACCACATAAATGATGACCTCGGCCAGGTTCTTGGCATGGTCGCCAACACGCTCGATGGCTTTGGCGACGAACACCAGATCGATTGCCGACGAGATGGTGCGTGGATCTTCCATCATGTAGGTGATCAGTTTGCGCATCAGGCCTTCGAACTCCTGGTCGATCTGGTCGTCCTGCTTCAGCACCTCGAGTGCAGCACCGGTGTCCAGGCGCGCAAAGGCGTCGAGCGCCTTGCGCAACTGCTTGGTGGCCAATTCGGCTTCGAAGGCCAGGTCACCCACCGGCAGCCGCATGCGGCTGGACATGCCGGTGTTCAGCAGACGCTGCACCGTGCGGGCGATGCGCGCGGCCTCGTCGCCGATGCGCTCCAGGTTACCGATGGTCTTGGACACGGCAATCAGCAGCCGCAGGTCGCGTGCCGTGGGCTGGCGCCGCGCGATGATCGACGACAGGTCGCGGTCGATCTCCATCTCCATCGCGTTGACGCGCTGCTCCTGCTTCAGCACCTGGCCAGCGATTTCGCCGCTGAAGTTGGACAGCGCGTACACCGCCTGGGCGACCTGCGACTCCACCAGCCCGCCCATCTCCAGCACGCGGGTGGAAATGCCGCTGAGCTCGGAATCGAACTGCGTCGACAGATGTTTGTCAGTCATGGTGTTCTCCGCCGGCGTCAGCCGAAGCGCCCGGTGATGTAGTCCTCGGTGTCCTTGCGCTTGGGCTTCATGAACAGCTCCGAGGTGGGGCCGAACTCGATCAGGTCGCCCAGGTACATATAGGCGGTGTAGTCCGAACAACGTGCGGCCTGCTGCATGTTGTGGGTGACGATGACCACCGTGTAGTCGCTCTTCAGCTCGTGGATCAGCTCTTCGATCTTGCCCGTG
>NZ_DATILJ010000243.1:0-13465 GCF_035476535.1 Aquabacterium sp. | reverse complement strand
GGCTCCTGCGCGGGTCAGTGCGCCTGCGTCACGGCCGGGCCGCCGGCATTGCGCTGCAGGATGTTCGAGAACTCCTCGATGAAGGTCTCGAGCTGGATCGCAATGCGGTCGATGTCGCGTGCGAAGCGGTTGTAGGCCACGACCGCCGGAATCGCTGCAAACAGGCCGATGGCAGTGGCCACCAGCGCTTCGGCGATGCCCGGGGCCACGGTGGCCAGGGTCACCTGCTGCACGCTGGCCAGGCCGACGAACGCATGCATGATGCCCCACACCGTGCCGAACAGCCCGACATACGGGCTCACCGAACCGACCGAGGCGAGGAAGCCGACATTGCCCTCGATCATGTCCAGCTCGCGCTGCAGGCTGGCGCGCATCGCGCGGCGCGCGCCGTCGAGCAGCGAGCCGGCTTCGAGCCGGCGTTCGCGCAGCTTCATGAACTCGCGCATGCCGCTGGCGAACAGCCGTTCCATCGGCGCGGTGCGCGGCTTGGTGCCGGCGGCGTTGTACAGCTCGTTCAGGTTCTTGCCGGACCAGAACTCACGCTCGAAGTCATCGTTGTTCCGCCGCAGCGTGCGCAGGCCGAAGAGCTTGGTGAAGATCACCGTCCAACTGGCCAGCGAGGTCAGCATCAGCCCGGCGATCACCAGCTGCACCACCAGGCTGGCGTTCAGCACGAGGGTGACGATCGAAAGGTCCTGGTTCATGTGAACAGTGCGGTGATTTGCGTGGGAATGCGGCAGGGTCGCAGGCTGGTGGCGTCGACGCAGCCGATGCGGATCTCGCCCTCGCACAGCAGCGTCTCGCCGCGCCAGGCCTGCTGCGACAGCTTCATCGATGCCGGGCGGAAGTCATCCACCACCACGGTGATCTGCAGCGCATCGTCCAGCCGCGCCGGCTGCTTGTAGCGCAGGGCCGTGTCGGTGACGAGGAACATCGCCCCGGTGGCCTCGCGCAAGGCCTGCTGCTGCACGCCCAGCGAGCGCAGCCATTCGGTGCGGGCGCGTTCGAAGTACTTCAGGTAGTTGGCGTAGAACACCACGCCGCCGGCATCGGTATCTTCCCAGTACACGCGCACGGCATGGCGGAAGGGCTGGCTGGCAGACGGCAGGGTGGCTGAACGCAGGGTGGCAGGCTCGGACATCGGCCGCGCGATGATACGCGAGCGTGCGCACGCATCGCCGCCGGCTCAGACGGGATGAACTGGCGCTGCGGCGTCGATCTGGCCCGAGCGGCGATGCGCCGGTTCTGCGCCGGGCCACAGCCAATACGCCGACGCGGCCAGCAGCAGCAAGGCGAGGGCAGCGATCAGGCCGACCCGCCGCTTGCGGCGGGCCGTGCGGTCGGGCTCACGGCTCGGGGCAGGTGCTGCTTCGGCGCGCGACGCGGCCACGGGCCGTGCGGTCGCGGCGCTGGCCGCACTCTGAGTCGCCTGCCAGCGCCGGATCGCCAGCGACATCTCGCGCGCTGAAGGGAAGCGCTGCGCCGGGTCCCGCGCCATCGCCCGCGTGGCAATCTGCGACAGCTCGGCCGGCAGCCCCGGCACCAGCGCATGCGCCGGCACCGGATTGCCTTCCAGCACCGCCTGCGTGATGCCGGTCAGCGAGACGCCGCTGAAGGCCTTGCGGCCGGTCAGCACCTCGTACAGCACGACGCCCAGCGCATAGACGTCACAGCGTTCGTCGACCGGGCCGCCGCGCAGTTGCTCGGGCGCCAGGTAATGCGGCGAGCCGGTGATCAGGCCTTCCAGCGCCGGCGAGCCGGGCCGGTGGGCAATGCGCGCGATGCCGAAATCCAGGACCTTGGGCTTGCGCTTGTCGACCATGAAGATGTTGGCCGGCTTGATGTCGCAATGGATCACGCCCATCGAATGCGCATAGGTCAGCGCATCGGCCACCCGGCGGATCAGCTTGGCGGCGCGCGCCGCGTCGGGGCGCCAGCCTTCGGCCAGCATCTCGCGCAGGTCCATGCCGGGCAGCTGTTCCATCGCGATGTAGACGCCGCGTTCGGACAGGCCGGCGTCGAACACCGTGACGATGTGCGGGTGATTGAGCCCGGCCACCGCGCGGGCTTCGTTCAGGATCATCGCGTCCAGCAGTTCGCGCTCGACACCGGCGGCGCCCAACTGCAGCGTCTTGATCGCCAGGTTGCGCGACAGGATCGGATCCCAGGCGGTGTAGACGCGGCCCAGTCCGCCTTCGCCGAGCCGGCGCTTCAGCGCGTAGCGGCCGACATGGCCGATCGTCGGCTCGGCCTGGTTCGGCTCGGGCAGCAGGTCCAGCGGCACTGGCGCGCTGTCGTCGCCCAGCACCGGCCACTCGTCGGCCGACAAGGGGGTGGGGTTGGGGTCGAACTGCGTTGGCGCAAAGCCGCGCAAGTCACCGGGGTTGGGCGGAGGTGTCGAACTCACAGCCCCGCAGCTTAAGGCGGCCCGCAGCAGCACGGGGCCTTTCCATGATTCGAAATGCGTGGGGGAATGCCGCCCGTTTACGGCTTGTCACGGCTTGGCGGAGTGGCGTCGGGCAAATGTCACGGCGACCGGCCGCCGGCGACGATTCACAGCACGCGGGCCAGGCGCTGCAGCGCTTCTTCCAGTTGCGGCATCGCGTTCGCGAAGGACAGGCGCAGCCAGCGCTTGGGGTCGTCGCGGCCGAAGTCGCGGCCCGGTGTCAGTGCCACATGAGCGCGGTGCATCAGGTCGAAGCAGAAGTCCCAGCTGTCGGCGCTGTGCGCGCTGCAGTCGGCATAGGCGTAGAACGCGCCGTCGGGCATCACCGGCACTTTCAGGCCGAGCCGGTTCAGCGCCGGCACGACGACATCGCGCCGCGCACGAAACTCGGCGCGCCGGCGTTCGTATTCGGTGATGGACTCGGGCTCGAAGCAGGCCAGTGCCGCATGCTGCGCGATCGTCGACGCGCAGATGAACAGGTTCTGCGCCAGGCGCTCGACCGGCGGCACCAGCGCCTCGGGCAGCACCAGCCAGCCCAGGCGCCAGCCGGTCATGTTGAAGTACTTGGAGAAGCTGTTGACCGAGATGATGTGTTCGCCCAGCGCCAGCGTGCTGTGGCCGAAGGTTTCGTCGTAGCTCAGGCCCAGGTAGATCTCGTCGACGATGGTCACGCCATCGTGGCCGCGCACCACGGCGTCGATGCGCCGCATCTCGTCCGGATGGATCGAGGTGCCGGTCGGGTTGGACGGCGAGGCCAGCAGCACGCCGCGCGTGGCCGGGCTCCAGGCGCGGGCCACCGCATCGGCATCGAGCTGGAAGCGGTGTTCGGCATGCGCCGGCAACAGCCGCGCGACGGCTTCCGCGGCGGCGACGAAATGCCGGTTGCAGGGGTAGCTGGGGTCGGGCATCAGCACTTCGTCGCCGGCCTCGAACAGCGCCAGGCAGGCCAGCTGCAGTGCGGCCGAAGCGCCGGCGGTGATGACGATGCGCCGCGCCGGAATGTCCAGTCCGAAGCGTGTGCGGTACCACTGCGAGAGGGCTTCGCGCAGCGCCGGCAGCCCTGTGGCCTGGGTGTACTGCGAACGGCCGTCGCGAATGGCGCGCTGGGCGGCTTCCTGCACCAGCGGTGGCGCGGTGAAGTCCGGCTCGCCGATGTTCAGGAAGAGCATGCGCTCTCCGCCCTGGCGCGGGTCGCAGGCCGGGCTGGCGGCGATCTCGACCGCCGCCTTGGCGCACTCCATGACATAGAAGGGCTCGATGTGGTCGAGCCGGCGCGCCGTTTTCATCCTGGCTTCAGCGGCCGCGTTTGGCGGCGACTTCGGTGGGCCGCAGGTCGGTCGCGGCCTTGTCCAGCACGCCGTTCACGTACTTGTGGCCATCGGTACCGCCGAAGGATTTGGCCAGCTCCACCGCTTCGTTGATGGCCACCCTGTACGGGATGTCCATGCAATGCTTCAGCTCGTAGGCGCCGATCAGCAGCACGCCGTGCTCCACCGGCGACAGCAGGGTGGTCTTGCGGTCGACATGGCGGGCCAGCACGGCATCCAGGTCGGCGGCTTCGCTGATGCAGCCGTGCAGCAGCGCGTCGTAGTGCACGCGGTCGGCTTTGTCGAAGCCTTCCTGTTCACGCATGTGGGCGTCGATGACGCCGGCGTCCGCGCCGCCGACCAGCCATTCGTACAGGCCTTGCAGCGCGATCTCGCGCGAACGGCGGCGGGCCGATTTGGGTCGTGCCGGCTTGGCGGCTTTCGGCGCTGCCGGGGTGTCTTCGCTCATGACAGCTCATCCATCAGGTTCGCCATCTCGACGGCGACACGCGCGGCATCGCGGCCCTTGTCATTGGCGCGGGCCACGGCCTGATCCTGGTTCTCGACGGTCAGGATCGCATTGGCGATCGGCAGCTGATGGTCCAGCGACACGCGGCTGACGCCGGCGCCGCTTTCATTGGCCACCAGCTCGAAGTGGTAGGTCTCGCCGCGGACGATGCAGCCCAACGCGATCAGCGCGTCGTAGTCGTCGCTGTCGGCCATGGCCTTCAGCGCAACCGGGATCTCCAGCGCGCCGGGCACCGTGATGTGGGTGATGTGCTTGGCGGCGACGCCCAGCGTTTCCAGCTCGGCCAGGCAGGCCTGCGCCAGTTGGTCGGTGATGTCGGCATTGAAGCGGGCCTGCACGATGCCGATGGCCAGGCCCTCGCCATCGAGGTTGCCGGAGGTGCCTTGGTTGGCGTTTTGCATGGCGTGGGGGACTTTCGGGGAAATTCAGCGGCTCGCGGCGACGAAGCCGGTGACTTCGAGGCCATAACCCACCATGCTGGGCATGCGGCGCGGGCTGCCGAGCAGCTTCATGCGGGTGACGCGCTGGTCGCGCAGGATCTGCGCGCCGACGCCATAGGTGCGCAAGTCCATCTGCGTGGTGCGGGGCGGCGGTTCGATGCCGCCGAGCAGCTGCGGCAGCAGGGTCTGCACATCGTGGCCACAGTTCAGCAGCACGGCCAGGCCGCGCGGGCTGTCCTGGATCGCGGCCAGTGCCTTGGGCAGCGGCCAGGAATGGCCGCAGGCGCCGACATCCAGCAGGTCGAAGGCGGTGAAGGGTTCATGCACGCGCACGACGACTTCATCGTCCGCGGACCACTCGCCATGGCGCAGCGCCAGGTGCAGGCCGCCGGAGCGGTCGCGGTAGGCGGCGCAGTGGAAGCGGCCTTGGGCGGTTTGCAGCTCACGCTCGCCGGCCCGTTCGATCAGTGTTTCGTTGTGGCTGCGGAAGGCGATCAGGTCGGCGATGGTGCCGATCTTCAGGCCATGCTGGCGGGCAAAGACTTCCAGGTCCGGCAGCCGCGCCATCGTGCCGTCGTCGTTCATGATCTCGCAGATCACCGCGGCGGGCGTCAAGCCGGCCATCGCCGACAGGTCGCAGCCGGCTTCGGTGTGGCCGGCGCGCATCAGCACGCCGCCGTCCTGCGCCTGCAGCGGGAAGATGTGGCCGGGCTGCACCAGGTCGCGCGGCAGCGCTTCGCGGGCCACCGCGGCCTGCACGGTGCGGGCGCGGTCGGCGGCCGAGATGCCGGTGGTCACGCCCACGGCGGCTTCGATCGACACGGTGAAGGCGGTGCCATGCACGGTGCCATTGCGCGCGGCCATCGGCGTCAGCTGCAGCCGTTCACAGCGTTCGCGGGTCAGCGTCAGGCAGATCAGGCCGCGGCCGTGCTTGGCCATGAAGTTGATGGCCTCGGGCGTCACGTGGTCGGCGGCCAGCACCAGATCGCCTTCGTTCTCGCGGTCTTCTTCGTCGACCAGGATCACCATGCGGCCGGCGGCCAGCTCGGCCACCAGCTCGGGAACGGGGGAAATGGGCATGCGCAGATTGTAGGCGGCGCCCCGCCGGCAGCCGCGCGCTGCGACGGGATCAGGCCGCCACGCACGAGTCCAGCAAATCGGCCAATTCGTCGCCACTCAGCACTTCGCGCTGCAGCAGGGCCTGGGCCAGGCCATCGAGCTGGTCGCGCCGGGCCTGCAGCAGTCGCTGGCACTTGGCCTGCGCCTGCTCGAGCAGCGCGCGGGCCTCCTGCAGCACCGCGGCCTGGATGTCCGGGCCCAGCAGATCCTTGGGCACGCCGGCCACGCTGAGCAGGCCGAAGGTTTTGGAGAAGCCCAGCGAGCCGACCATGTTGATGGCCAGCTCGGAGGCGCGCTTCAAGTCGTCCGACGCGCCGGTGGACACGCTGTCGAGCACCAGCAGTTCGGCCTCGCGGCCGCCCAGCATCATCGCCAGCCGGCTGCTCAGTTCGGATTGCTGGTACAGCGGATCTTCGGTGTCGCGGGTGATGTAGGTGACACCCAGCGCCTGGCCGCGCGGCTCGATGGTGATGCGCTCGACGGCGCCGACACGCAGCCAGTGGCCGACCAGCGCGTGCCCGGCCTCGTGGTAGGCCAGGCGCTCGCGCGTGGGCTCGGTGAGCAGGCCCTTGACGGTCGACACTTCGCCGCCGAGCTGGTGGGTCTCGATCGCCCGCAGCAGGTGCTCGGACGAGACCTGCGGCGCACCGGCCTCGGCGGCGCAGGAGGCTGCCTTGTTCACCGTGTTGGCGATGTCGGCCGGCGACATGCCCGCGCTCATGCGTGCCAGTGCCGCGGTGTCGGCCGTGCCGTCGTGGGCCAGCTTGTCGATGTACAGCTCGAACAGCCGTTGCCGGTCCGGCAGGGTCGGCAGCGTCAGGCGCACCAGCATGTCGAAGCGGCCGGGCCGGCGCATCGCCGGGTCGACGTTGTCTTCATGGTTGGTGGCGCCGACCACGACCACGTTGTCCAGCGCCTCGAAGCCGTCCATCTCGACCAGCACGCGGTTGATGATGCGGTTCAGCTCCGATTCGGCGCCGCTGCCCTGGCCGCCTGTGCTGCGCTTGCCGATGCCGTCGACCTCGTCGATGAACAGCACGCAGGGCGCGTTCTTGCGCGCCAGCTTGAACAGCTCCTTGACCTTGGCCACGCCGGCGCCATAGAACATGGCGGTGAAGTAGGAGCCATCGACGGCGATGAAGTTGGCCTTGCTCTCGCCGGCCAGGGCCTTGGCCAGCAAGGTCTTGCCGGTGCCGGGCGGGCCCACCAGCAGCACGCCGCGCGGCGCGGAGGCGCCGAGCTTGGCGTAGTGCGTCGGGTCGTGCATGAAGGCCTTCACGCGGTTCAGGGCCGCCTTGGCTTCGGCACTGCCGATGACATCGTCGAAGGCCGTTTCCGGCCGCACCGACAGCCGGGATGCGGCGCCGCCCATGCCCGCTTGCAGCTTGGTGGCCATGAACAGCGCCACGACGATCGTGGCCAGCACGATCAAGGGTGACAGCAGCGCGTTGATGATGTCCAGCAGGCGGTGGCTGGCGGTGCGCGGGTCGACCTGGATGCTGACCAGGGCAAATCCTGCCGTGGCGCTGTGCTGGCCCAGCTTGTCCAGCACGGTGCCGGCGCAGCCCAGCGCGGTGCAGCCGGGCACCACTGCACTGGCCTTTTCACCATTCTTCAGCGAGTACAGCACCAGCCCGGGCTGGCCGCTGGCCAGGCCCACCACCTGCAGTTGGCCGGCGTCCAGTGCACTGCGCAGGTGCGAGACGTTGCGTTCGTGGGCCAGCCAATCCTCGGGCGCCTGCTCGAACTGCCGTGCCTCGGGGCTCTTGCGGGCCTTGGTGTCCTGCACGGCCTTGGCGTACAGGCTCAGCAGCCCGACCAGCAGCAGCAAGGTGGTGGCGAGCGCCAGCACCGCGCGGGGATGGCTGCGGGCACGGCGGAGGAGTTTCTTCAAGGCATTCATCGGGCTTGCACGCGGTGGGTACAGGCCGCGGACAGCCGGGCCAGGCACTTCAGTCTGAAGCGTCTCGAGCGGCTTCGATGCGCGGAGAACCCGCGCGAATACCGCCCGTTTGTTCAGGCGCGTGGGGGCACCGCGGGCGCCGCGTCCGGCTCGGCCGGCTTGGCGAATTGCCAGTGGCCGTCCACCAGCACCTGGTGCGGCCCGAAGTCGGCCTTGTAGCCCATCTTGTCGCTCTCGGCGATCCAGTAGCCGAGGTAGACGTGCGGCAATTTCAGCTGCTTGGTCTGCTCGATCTGCCACAGGATGCTGTAGGTGCCCAGGCTGCCCTTGTACTCGGGGTCGTAGAAGGTGTAGACGGCCGAGATGCCGTCGTTCAGCACGTCGACGATGGCCACCATGCGCAACACGCCGGCAGCGCCGGCGTTTGTGGTTCCGCCGGCGCCGGCCGCATCCCCTTCCACCGGCTCGCGGAATTCGACCAGCCGTGAATTGACGCGGCTTTGCAGCAGGAACTGCGTGTACTGGTCGACGCTGTCATGGTCCATCCCGCCGCCGGAATGGCGGCCGGACTGGTAGCGCAGGTAGAGCTGGTAGTGCTCAGGCACGAAGCACAGGCGCAGCACGCGGGCCTTCAGGTGGCTGTGGCGCTTCCAGGCGCGGCGCTGGCTGCGCGTGGGCTCGAAGCTGGCCACCGGCAGGCGCAGCGGCACGCAGGCGCGGCAGCTGTCGCAATACGGCCGGTAGGTGAACATGCCGCTGCGCCGGAAGCCGTTGGCCACCAGGCCGGAATAGGCGTCGGCATGGATCAGGTGGCTGGGCGTGGCCACCTGCGAGCGTGCCAGCCGGTCCGGCAGGTAGCTGCAGGGGTAGGGCGCCGTTGCGTAGAACTGCAACGACGACAGCGGTAGCTCTTTCGGGTGCGTCACGCCAATCAAGGTCCGTCGAAGGCTCCAGGGGTCTGGGCCGGCGGCTCGGCCACGATGCCCAGCTGCGCCCACAACCTGGGATGATAGGTCCAAGCCGGCGGCGAAGGGGCCCCCAAGGCGCGTGCCAGGTGGGCTTCGAATGTCGCGCGTGGAATTTCGCGCGCGCCGAAGGAGGCCAGGTGCCCGGTGTGCTGCTGGCAATCGATCAGCGTGATGCCGTGCGCACGGCAAAAGGCCACCAGCGCGGCCAGCGCGATCTTCGAGGCATCGGTGCGGTGCGCGAACATCGATTCGCCATAGAACATGCCGCCGATGCCCACGCCGTAGAGGCCGCCGACCAGTTCTCCATCGATCCAGGTTTCGACGCTGTGCGCGCGGCCCTTGGCATGCCAGGCGCAATAGGCCTCGATCAGCTCGGGCACGATCCAGGTGCCCTGTTGGCCCGCGCGCGGCGTGCCGGCGCAGGCCCGCATCACGCGGCGGAACGTCGTGTCGATGCGGATCTCGCAGCCGGGCGTGCGCAGGAACTTGCGCAAGGTCTTGCGCAGCGAGGCCGACAGCCTGAACTCTGCCACCGGCAACACCATGCGCGGATCGGGGCTCCACCACAGCGTCGGCTGGCCGGGGCTGTACCAGGGGAACACGCCGGCACGGTAGGCCTCTTCCAGGCGCTGCGGCGTCACCCGCCCGCCGGCGGCCAGCAGGCCCGGCGCGTCGCTGTCCGGACCCAGCGCGCAGCGGGTGGGCGGCAGCGGGGTCGTGTCGTCGATCCACAGCAGGTTCTGGCTGGACATGGGGCGATTGTGAAGCGCGGCCGGATCCCGCGAGTGCCAGCGGAGTGCCGGCGGACGAGCCGCCCTCGCGGTATAAGCACGGCTTTGTCCAGCGCACGGAGTACCGCGACATGAGTTTGTCTTTCACAGATCGAGTGGCCATCGTCACCGGGGCCGGCGGCGGCCTGGGCCGCGCCCATGCGCTGGCGCTGGCCGCGCGCGGCGCCAAGGTGCTGGTCAACGACCTCGGCGGTTCGCGTGATGGCGTGGGCGGCTCGACCAGCGCGGCGCAGGCGGTGGTCGACGAGATCATCGCCGCCGGTGGCCAGGCGCTGGCCAACAGCGCCTCGGTGACCGACTTCGACGCGGTGCAGGCCATGGTGGCGCAGGCGGTGGAGGCCTGGGGCCGCGTCGACATCCTGGTCAACAACGCCGGCATCCTGCGCGACAAGAGTTTCGCGAAGATGGCGATCGACGATTTCCGCCTGGTGATGGACGTGCATGTGATGGGCGCGGTGCATTGCACCAAGGCGGTCTGGCCGATCATGAACGAGCGCAAGTACGGCCGCATCGTGATGACCACCTCGTCCTCGGGCCTGTACGGCAACTTCGGCCAATCCAACTACGGCGCCGCGAAGATGGCGCTGGTCGGGCTGATGCAGACGCTGTCGATCGAGGGCGCGAAGAACGACATTCGCGTCAACTGCCTGGCGCCCACCGCCGCCACGCGCATGACCGAAGACCTGATGCCACCGGCCGTGCTGGCCGCGCTGAAGCCCGAAGCCGTGGTGCCGGCGATGCTGCTGCTGGCCAGCGAACATGCACCGAACCGCACGATTGCCTGTGCCGGCGCCGGCACCTTCGAGGCCGCGCACATCACGCTGACCCCCGGCCTGCACCTGGGGCTGACGGACGACACGCCGGAACGCCTGGCCGCCGCATGGGCTCAGGTGAGCGATCGTGACGGCGAGATCGTGCCCGCCAGCGGCGCGGCCCAGGGCAGCAACGAAGTGGGCAAGGCGCTGGCTGCGGCAGGGTGAGGCCTGCGGCGCAGGCCCCTGCAGGCCGCTGCGTGGCCTTCAGTAGGTCGCGCGGCCGCCCGAGATGTCGAACACCGCGCCGGTCGAGAACGAGCAGTCCTCGCTGCTGAGCCAGCCGACCAGCGCGGCGATCTCGTCGACATTGACGAAGCGCCCCATCGGGATCTTGCCCAGCATGTAGCCGATGTGCTCGGGCGTCATCGAATCGAAGATCGGCGTTTTCGCGGCCGCCGGTGTCACCGCATTCACCAGCACACCCTGCTGCGCCAGCTCCTTGGCCAGCGACTTGGTCAGTGCGATCAGGCCGGCCTTCGACGCGCTGTAGTGCGAGGCATTTGGATTGCCTTCCTTGCCCGCCACCGAGGCGATGTTGACGATGCGGCCATAGCCCTGGGCGATCATCTGCGGCACCACTGCGCGGCACGTGAGGTAGGGCGCGACGAGGTTGACCTCGATCACCTGACGCCACACGGCCGGCGGCAGTTCCCAGGTCGGCGCATTGCCGCCGGTGATGCCGGCGTTGTTGACCAGGATGTCGATGCGGCCGGCCGTGCCGACGGTCTGCGCGGCGGCCGCGGCCACCTTGGCCTCGTCGCAGAGTTCGACCACCACGGTGTCCACCGTGCCCAGCGTGGCCAGCACGACACGGGCTTCGTTCAACGCGGCGTCGTTGATGTCCCACAGCGCCACGCGCGCGCCTGATCGCAGCAGGCGCTGCGCGATCGCGAAGCCGATGCCCTGGGCCCCCCCGGTGATCACCGCGACGCGGCCCGCCAAGTCCAGCTGGTTCATGCCTTCAAGCCCTTCAAGGCGGCGGGGTTCGCCGCGTTGTCGGCGATGTAGGCGCGGATGATGTCTTCGAAGCTGTGCTCGGGCAGCAGCCCGAGCGAGGCGGCGCGCTCGGCCGTGGCGCCGCTGGCCCAGCCGGCGACGATGCCCTGGATCGTCGGGTCCGGCACGAAGCGCACCCGCGCGCGCACCGACGGCCCGGCTACCGCTTCCAGTGCCGCCAGCATCTCGCTGACGCGTACATTGAGCGCTGGCAGGTTCAGCGCCATGCGCCCGCCCAGCTGCGCGCGGCTGGCTTCGTAGACGGCGATCAGGCCATCCACCGTGCGCTGCGGCGAGGACACCGGGTGCGAGACCTCGGGCGATACCGGGCAGATGGCCTGCTCGCCGGCCAGCGGCTCACGGATGATGCCGCTGAAGAAGGACGAGGCCGCACCATTCGGCCGGCCCGGCCGCACCGTGACAGTCATCAGCCGCGCCGCGCGGCCATCGATGAAGCCCTTGCGCGTGTAGTCGGCGATCAGGTGCTCGCACACCAGCTTGTGCGTGCCGTAGGAGGTCTGCGGCGTCGGCAGCGTGTCGTCGGCCACCTGCGGCGGCAAGGGCCGCGCGGGGTCGGGCCCGAACACCGCCACCGAGCTGGAGAACACCAGCCGCGTTGCCGGCGCACCGGCCTGTGTGCGCGCGCGCAGCGCGTCGAGCAGCGCGCGCGTGCTGTCCAGGTTCGAGCGCAGGCCGAGTTCGAAGTCGGCCTCGCACTCGCCAGATACGGCTGAGGCCAGGTGGAACACGCCGTCGAAGTTGTCGTCTCGCAGGCTCTCGCAGGCTGCCAGCAGCGGGCCGACGCGGCCTTGCACGCGAACATCGGCCAGCAGCTCGGGCTGGGCCGGCGCCTGGTCGGCGAGCACCAGTTGTTCGATGGTTCGGCCGCCCAGCATGCCGCGCGCCAGCAGCGTGCGGGCCAGTCGGGTGCCGACGAAACCGGCACCGCCGGTGATCAGGAGTTTCATGGTGGGGGTCTCTTTGAGGGTCTGGGCGTGGCGCCCACTGGTTTGGCGGCCGCGCGGTTGGGCAGCACGCCGCCTTGCTCCAGCCGGCGCTGGCTGTGCTGCAGGTGGCGCAATGCGGCGCGCCGCGCGGCAGCCGGGTCGCGCGCGACGATGGCGTCGACGATGGCACGGTGTTCCTTGCGCACGGCTTCCATGAAATCGAGGCGCCGCGCTTCGTTGCCGCGGGTGATGCGCATGCCCTCGCGCAGGTACTGTTCCAGGAAGCCGAGCAGGCTGCGGAACTGCGGGTTGCCGGTGGCTTCGCCGATGGCGCGATGGAAGGCCAGGTCCTCGGCCACGCCGTCGTGGCCGGCGGCGCTGGCCGCGTCGATGGCCGCCAGCGCCTGCTTCAACGCCGTGAGCTGGGCCCGCGTGGCACGCTCGGCGGCCAGCGCGGCGATCTCGCCTTCGAGCACACGCCGCACCTCGACCACCTGCACCACGGCTTCGACCGATTCCAGCACGGCGGGGTCGAACTCCAGTGCCTGGTGCTGCGCCGGTGCGCTGACGAACACGCCCGAGCCCTGGCGCGACACCAGCAGCCCGCGCGACTTGATGCGATGAACGGCCTCACGCACGACGCTGCGCGACACGCCATGCGTGGCCGCCAGTTGCGCCTCGGTCGGCAGGCGGTCGCCGGGCGCCAGCGTGCCGCGCTGGATCTGCGCCGACAAGCGCTCGGCCAGGCGGTCGGCCAGCGTTTCGCGGCCCAGCTGGCCGGCATCCGCCGGCGCAGCAGCACCAGCCGCTTGCACAGGCGCGTGGTTGGAGGCATGAATGGGCAGGGAAAGCACCATGATCATCAGGTTATCAGACAACTTGCGTGTGGGGACAACGGGTAAATCCGATGGCGGCGCGGGTCCGCTATTTTGTTCAACTACTTCGGCCTGCAACGCCGCGCCGGGCAGCTGGGAGGCAGCGACAAATGAGCGCACGGCGCTGGCGCCGGGGCTGCGCCGATGGAAGTTCTGTCATCGGCCCGTTGCGGCCGTTCGGTTGTTGTTCTGAGAGCCGACATTCGATTGTTGAGTCCTGCGGAGTGGCCGGGATTCCGCCCCGGCGGGCGGGTAACTTCTTTCTGCTGGCTCAGAAAGAAGTCACCAAGAAAGAGAGCCAGAAAACCAAACGTTCATTTGTGCCTCCG
>NZ_DATILJ010000242.1:0-26460 GCF_035476535.1 Aquabacterium sp. | reverse complement strand
TGTGCCTCCGCACGCGCAGTCCTGCAGCGCCAGTGGCGGCACCTCCCCGGCGTTCTTAATACCCCGAACCGTCGGTCACCAGATTGGCAGTGAACACACCCTGGCATTCGAAAGCGGGGCGCCGCCTTCTCTGTTCGCCGGACGCGGTGCGCCCATTCGTGCAAACCACGCAGGCTTTCGTATGCCAGTGCGGTTTTATTGCCAATCTGGTGACCGACGGTTCGGGGTATTAAGAATGCCAGGGGCGTGTTCACAATTGTGCCTTCGTGCTGGAGTGACGGAGGCACAAAGGAACGTTTGGTTTTCAGGGCCTTCTTTGGTTACTTTCTTCGGCCAGGAAGAAAGTGACCCGCCCGCCGGGGCGAAATCCCGGCGCAGTGCAACGAAGAATCACCGGCAAAGGCAAGACAGTCCAAACGTCCGCTTCCAGCAACCACCAAAGACCGCAATGGACCCACACCAGCCGCCGCCCCATCGGACCCCCTGACATGTTCACCAAGATCCTGATCGCCAACCGCGGCGAGATCGCCTGCCGCGTGATGCGCACAGCCCACGCACTCGGCTACCCGACGGTAGCGGTCTACAGCGAGGCCGATGCCCACGCGCTGCATGTCGCGCAAGCCGATGAAGCGGTGTGCATCGGCCCAGCACCGGCCGCCGACAGCTACCTGCGCATCGACGCCCTCCTCGACGCCGCGCGCCGCACCGGCGCCGATGCGGTGCACCCCGGCTACGGCTTCCTGTCCGAACGGGCGGACTTCGCGCAGGCCTGCGCCGACGCCGGCCTGGTCTTCATCGGCCCGCCGCCCGAAGCCATTACCGCGATGGGCAACAAGGCCGCCGCCAAACGCCGCATGCGCGAGGCCGGCGTGCCCTGCGCGCCGGGTTATCTCGGTGAAGACCAAAGCGACGAGACCCTGCTGTCGCAAGCCCGTGACCTGGGCCTGCCCTTGCTGGTCAAGGCCGTCGCCGGTGGCGGCGGCCGCGGCATGCGCCTGGTGCACGCGCTGGACGAGTTGCCACAGGCCATCGCCGGCGCGCGCCGCGAGGCCCTCAGCACCTTCGGCGACGGCACGCTGATGCTCGAACGCCTGATCGAAGGCGGCCGGCACATCGAGATCCAGGTCTTTGCCGATGCGCACGGCCACTGCATCCACCTCGGCGAACGCGACTGCACGGCCCAGCGCCGGCGGCAGAAGGTGATCGAAGAAGCGCCGTCGCCGGTGGTCAGCGCGGCGATGCGCGAACGCATGGGCGCCGACGCGGTGGCCGCCGCACTGGCCGTGGGCTACCGCGGCGCCGGCACGGTGGAGTTCATCGTCGATGCGCAGCTGAACCACTTCTTCCTCGAGATGAACACCCGGCTGCAGGTCGAGCACCCGGTAACCGAATGCGTCACCGGGCTGGACTTGGTGGCTTGGCAGCTGCGCATCGCCGCCGGCGAGCCCTTGCCTTTGCGGCAGGACCAGGTGCAGCTCACAGGTCATGCGATCGAAGTGCGCCTGTACGCCGAAGATCCCTATGCCGGCTTCGTGCCACAGACTGGCACGGTGCAGCACTGGCGGCCTGAAGATGCGCAGCATGGCCGCTCACTTGGCAAGACATCAGACGGCCAACTGCGCATCGACCACGGCATCGCCGAAGGCGGCAGCATCGGCCCGCACTACGACCCGCTGGTCGCCAAGCTGATCGCCCATGGCCGCGACCGCGACGACGCGATCCGCCGGCTGCGTGCCGCGCTGCGGGATGCGCCGCTGGTCGGCATCACCCACAACGGCCGCTTCCTGCACGAACTGCTCGACCATGCCGCCTTCCGCCGCGCCGGGATGCACACCACGCTGCTCGACCAGTGGGCCACGGACGGCGAAGCGCTGCTGCAGCGGCCGCAGGCCAGCGAGGCCGATTGGTGCCTGGCGGCCGCCGTGCTGGCGCTGCATGGCGGCCAGGCGCAGCGCGGCGGCACGGGGGTGCGCCCGTCCAGTGTCGCCGGCTGGGACATGCCGCTGGCCTGCGGCGAGCAGCGCCAGACCCTGCGTGTGCAGCCCCACGCACACACCGTGCGCATCACGCTGGCCGGCCGCGTGCACAGCATCGAACTGCTGTCCCTGGCCGATCACCATCTGCGCTACGCCGTCGATGGCGTGCAGCGCCAGACCGTTGCCGTGCTGACGCCCGAGGGCCTGCAGCTCGTGCAGCAGGCCTGGACCTTTCACTTCACCGAAGTCTCACCCTACCCGGCCGCCGAAGACCTGCGCGACCCGCGCCGCGCCCGCGCGCCGGTGGCCGGCACGGTGGCCGCGGTCAGCGTGCAGCCGGGCGACGTGGTGGTCGAAGGCCAGCCGCTGGTCTGCGTCGAAGCGATGAAGATGGAGATGTGGCTGCAGGCCGCCGCCAGCGGCCGCGTGCGTGCCGTGCACGTGCGGCCGCGTGATGCAGTGGAGGCCGGCGCGGTGCTGGTCGAGTTGGACCTGGAAGCGAAGGACTCCTGATGGACAAGGCCATCCTCACCTGCGCGCTGACCGGCGTGCTGACCAACCCGCAGCAGCACCCGGTGCCGGTGAGCCCGGCCCAGATGGCTACCGAAGCACGCGACGCCTTCAACGCCGGCGCCTCGGTGATGCATGTGCACCTGCGCAGGCAGGAGGAAGGCCAGGGCCACCTGCCGAGCTGGGATCCCGATGTCGCGGCCGCCGTGATCGGCGCGATCCGCGCGGCCTGCCCCGGCGTGATCATCAACCTCACCACCGGCACGGTCGGCCCCGACATCGCCGGCCCGCTGGCCTGCATCCGCCGCGTGCGGCCGGAGATCGCCGCCTGCAATGCCGGCAGCCTGAACTACCTGAAGATCAAGGACAACGGCGACTGGGCCTGGCCGCCGATGGTCTTCGACAACCCGGTCGCCAAGGTGCAGCAGTTCCTCGACGTGATGGCCGAGTGCGGCACGCACCCGGAGTTCGAATGCTTCGATGTCGGCATCGTGCGTTCGGTGGGCATGTACTTGAAGGCGGGCATGCTGAAGCCTTCGATGGGCACGCCGGAGTACAACTTCGTGATGGGTGTCGCCTCGGGCATGCCCTGCGATGCCGACCTGCTGGCGCTGCTGCCGCGCTACACGGCGCCGGGCAGCGTGTGGCAGGCCACGCTGATCGGCCGCGGCGAGATCTGGCCGGTGCACCAGCAAGTCGCCGAACTCGGCGGCATGCTGCGCAGCGGCTTGGAAGACACCTTCTACTTGCCGGGCAACGAACGAGCAACAGGCAACGGCGTGCTGATCGAGGCCCTCGCCCAATGCGCCCGCAAGGCCGGCCGTGGCATCGCCACGCCGGCCGAGGCACGCGAGATGCTGCGGCTGCAGGAGGCTGCGCCCACGTCCTGAGGGCGGCGCCGCCTTGAGCGTGACCACGCTGGAGGGCTACATCGCCGCGCGGGTGGCCGTCGAAGCCGCGCAGCGCGCACGGCGCAAGACGCAACCCAGACCCACCCCTAACGCGGAACAGGCTCGGGCAGCATTGGCTCTGGCGGCGTGAGCCCCAGCGGCGCCGCCCAGCCCACCCAGGCCTTGTGCAGCGGCGGCGCATAGTCGCCGCGCTTCGAAGTCTGCAAGCCCAGCGCGGCCAGCGCTTCGGCGAACTTCACGGCCACTGCCACACCGTCGATCACCGGCACGCCCAGCCGCTGCTGCAGCGTGTGGCACAGCGCCGCCATGCCGGCGCAGCCCAGCACGATGGCGCCGCTGCGGTCGCGCGCCAGCGCTTCACGCGCCACGGCCTCGATCTGCGCCAGCGTGGCGTCGCCGCCCTCGTCCAGCGCCAGCACCGCGATGTCGGTGCCGTGGATGCCGCGGCAGGCGCGCTCGAAGCCGTAGCGCTGCACCAGGCGTTCGGCGGTGATGCAGGTGCGTGTCAGCGTCGTCACCACCGAGAAGCCGGTGGCCAGCATCGCCGCGGCATGGAAAGCCGCCTCGGCAATGCCCAGCACCGGCGCGGTGCTGAGCTCACGCGCGGCGTCGAGCCCGGGGTCGCCGAAGCAGGCGATGACCACTGCGTCGATCGCCGCAGCGGGCGGCGCCACAGCCGTGGCCAGCCGCACCTGTTCGGCCACGCCGGCGGCGGCGAAGGCTTCGTCGAAGTGCCCCTCGACCGAGGCCGGCCCGAAGCTGGGCTGCACCGCCTCGATCACGGTGCCCGGCGCGGCCACCGCACGCGCCGCGGCGGCGATGGACGCGGTCATCGCCGCGGAGGTGTTGGGGTTCACGAGCAGGATCTTCATGGTCGGCGGGCAGCCTCTTGTTGGTGCGTGGACAGCGACACTTTGCATACAAAGATGTGCAAGCGCAACCCACGAGCGTGCATGATGCGTGCGCGGCGGTGAGCCCGATCCTGGGTGGGCTGCTGGCATGTCGATTGCATACAAAGCTGCCGCAAGCATGGATCGCACCATGTTTTGGCCGCCGGCCCGAACGTCCAACTGCAGGAGCCCTCATGTCTCGTCTGTCGCCCCCCACCGTCCCCCTGCGCGCCGCGCTGCTGGCCAGCGCGCTGCTGGCGCTGGCCGCCGGCCCCGCCGCAGCGCAAGAAAAAGTGCTGCGCATCGCGATGACCGCTGCCGACATCCCCCGCACGCTCGGCCAGCCCGACCAGGGCTTCGAAGGCAACCGCTTCACCGGCATCCCGATGTACGACGCGCTGACGCACTGGGACTTGTCCAAGTCCGACGCGCCCAGCGTGCTGATCCCTGGCCTGGCGCTGAGCTGGGCGGTGGACGCCAAGGACAAGACCAAGTGGACCTTCAAGCTGCGCCCCGGCGTGAAGTTCCATGACGGCTCGGCCCTCACTGCCGACGCCGTGGTGTGGAACGTGCAGAAGGTGCTGGACAAGGACGCGCCGCACTTCGATGCCAGCCAGGTCGGCGTCACCGCCTCGCGCATGCCCACGCTGCGCAGCGCACGCAAGATCGACGAGCTGACGGTGGAGCTCACCACCAGCGAGCCCGACGCCTTCCTGCCGCTGAACCTGACCAACCTGTTCATGGCCTCGCCGGCGCATTGGCAGAAGAAGTTCGACGCAGCCGCCGGTGCCACCCCTGCCGACAAGGCCAAGGCCGCATGGGTCGCCTTCGCCGCCGATGCCTCGGGCAGCGGGCCGTTCAAGATGGCGCGCTTCGTGCCGCGCGAACGGCTGGAGATGGTCGCCAACAAGGCCTACTGGGACCCCAAGCGCACGCCCAAGATCGACCGCGTGGTGATGCTGCCGATGCCCGAGGCGAATGCCCGCACCGCGGCGTTGCTGGGCGGCCAGGTCGACTGGATCGAGGCCCCGGCGCCCGATGCGATGCCGCAGATCACGCAGCGCGGCTTCAAGATCCACAGCAACGCGCAGCCGCATGTCTGGCCCTGGCAGCTGTCGTTCGCCGAAGGCTCGCCGTGGCTGGACAAGCGCGTGCGCCAGGCCGCCAACCTGTGCGTCGACCGGGAAGGCCTGAAGCAGATGCTGGGCGGCATGATGGCCGTGCCCAAGGGCACCGTGCCGCCGGGCCACCCGTGGTGGGGCAACCCGAAGTTCGACATCAAGTACGACGTGGCCGCGGCGCAGAAGCTGATGGCCGAGGCCGGCTTCTCGGCCGCCAAGCCGATGAAGGCCAAGGTGCAGATCTCGGCCTCGGGCTCGGGCCAGATGCAGCCGCTGCCGATGAATGAATTCGTGCAGCAGTCGCTGAAGCAGTGCCACATCGACATCCAGTTCGACGTGATCGAGTGGAACACGCTGTTCACCAACTGGCGCAAGGGCGCGAAGGACCCGTCGGCCAACGGCGCGCACGCCACCAACGTCAGCTTCGCCGCGATGGACCCGTTCTTCGCGATGGTGCGCTTCGTCAGCACCAAGACCTTCCCGCCGGTGTCCAACAACTGGGGCTACTACGGCAATGCCGATGTCGACAAGCTGGTGGCCGACGCACGCACCAGCTTCGACGACAAGGCCCGCGATGCGGCGCTGGCCAAGCTGCATGCGCACATCGTCGACGACGCACCGTTCGTCTGGATCGCGCACGACGTCGGCCCGCGGGCGATGAGCACCAAGGTCAAGGGCGTGGTGCAGCCGCGCAGCTGGTTCATCGACATCGCGCCGATGACGGTGGATTGAGCCCAGCCCCTTCAACACCCCCGCGGGGTCCGCCGTGTTCGCCTTCCTGCTGCGCCGCCTGATCTACACGCTGCCCATCATGCTGGGCGTGGCGCTGGTGTGCTTTGCGCTGGTGCACCTGGCGCCCGGTGACCCGCTGGTGTCGATCCTGCCGCCCGATGCCTCGGGCGAACTGCAGCAGCAGTTGCGCCAGCTCTATGGCTTCGACCGCTCCTATCCCGAGCAGTTCGTGGCCTGGATCTGGCGCGCGCTGCACGGCGACCTGGGCACCTCGATCGCCAGTGGCCGCGCCGTCGCCGACGAAGTGATCAGGGCGGTGGGCAATACGCTGAAGCTGGCGGTCTTCGCCACGCTGATCGGCTTCGCCTTCGGCAGCCTGTTCGGCTTCGTCGCCGGCTACTTCCAGAACTCGTGGGTCGACAAGGCGGCCTCGTTCACCGCGGTGCTGGGCGTCAGCGTGCCGCACTACTGGCTGGGCATGGTGCTGGTGATCATCTTCTCGTCGCAGCTGATGTGGCTGCCGCCCAGCGGCGCAGGCCCCGGCGGCTCAGCCGACTGGCGCTGGAACTGGGAGCACATGCAGCACCTGGTGCTGCCCGCCATCACGATGAGCGTGATCCCGATGGGCATCATCGCGCGCACCGTGCGCGCGCTGGTGGCCGAGATCCTGTCGCAGGAGTTCATCGTCGGCCTGCGCGCCAAGGGCCTCACCGACCTGGGCATCTTCCAGCACGTGGTGAAGAACGCCGCGCCCACCGCGCTGGCGGTGATGGGCCTGCAACTGGGCTACCTGCTCGGCGGCTCGATCCTGATCGAAACCGTGTTCTCCTGGCCCGGCGCCGGCTTCCTGCTGAACTCGGCCATCTTCCAGCGCGACCTGCCGCTGCTGCAGGGGGCGATCCTGGTGCTGGCGATGTTCTTCGTCGTGCTCAATCTTGTCGTCGACGTGGTGCAGGGTTTGCTGGACCCGCGCATCGTGAGGTCCTAGATGAGCGGCGAAGTTCACTGCACTTCGCTGACGGGCGCATACGGCCCGTTGCGGACGTTGGTGTTGCTTGTCGAAAGCCGACGTTCGTTGTGCGGAGCGCCCGAGCGGCTTGGGGTGCAGGCGCGGCGGGCCGGGTCCGGCGGTCGGCCCTGGGGGCCGACTTCGCTGCGGTTCTCGGCCTGGGGGCGCGCCGTCCATTTAGCTTCGCTCGCTGCGCTCGCTTCGCACAGCGCCGGCGAGTCAGTCTACGAAGCGCGCTGCGCGCGCCGCCCCCAGGCCTGCGATCCTCGCCGCCTCCCACGGTCCCACCGCGCCCGCACCCCAAGCCGCTCTCCTGCGACGTTGGTGGCATGCGAAACGACGAACGCCAACACAGCACCGCAAAGGCGTGGGCGGGCAGGCTGCAGCGCGCGTGGGAGGCGCCGGGCTTGGGGGGTTCGGGGGGCGGCGGGCCCGCAGGGCACGCTTCGTAGACTGACTCGCCGGCGCTGTGCGCAGCCCGCGCAGCGGGCGGAGCTAAATGGACGGCGCGCCCCCCGGGCCACCCAAGCCCGGGCAGTCGGCCCCCAGGGCCGACCGCTGGACTCGTGCGATGCGGCCTGCCCGCCCGCGCCTTTGTCGCGCCACACGTCGAACGTCCGCTTCGATCTGATGCGAACGACCGCAATGGGTCGATCACCGACATCGCGTTGGAGCCGCCAACCATGACCGACATCGCGATCAAGCTGGACCCGTCCTCCACACCAGCCTTCGAACGCTCCCCCGGCTACTGGCAAACCGTCGGCCGGCGCTTCGTGCGCGACCCGGTGGCGCTGGTGGCGGCGGCGATGATCCTGTTCCTGCTGGTGCTGGCGGTGTTCGGGCCCTGGCTGGCGCCGGCCGATCCGTATGCGGCCTCGATGATGAAGCGGCTGAAGCCGATCGGCTTTGCCGGTCACCCGCTGGGCACCGACGAACTCGGCCGCGACATGCTGACGCGGCTGATCATCGGCACGCGGCTGTCGCTGTTCATGGGCATCACGCCGGTGGTGATGGCCTTTGTCGTCGGCTCCAGCATCGGCATCGTTGCCGGCTACGCGGGCGGCCGCACCAACACCTTGATCATGCGCACGGTGGACGTGTTCTACGCCTTCCCGTCGGTGCTGCTGGCCATCGCGCTGTCGGGCGCGCTGGGCGCGGGCATCACCAATTCGCTGATCTCGCTGACGGTGGTCTTCATCCCGCCGATCGCCCGCGTGGCCGAGAGCGTGACCACGCAGATCCGCAGCCGCGATTTCGTCGAGGCGGCGCGCGCCTCGGGCGCCAACGCCTTCACCATCGTGCGTGTGCATGTGCTGGGCAATGTGATGAGCCCGGTCTTCGTCTACGCCACCAGCCTGATCGCGGTGTCGATGATCCTGTCCTCGGGCCTGAGCTTCCTCGGCCTGGGCGTCAAGCCGCCCGAGCCCGAATGGGGCTTGATGCTCAACACGCTGCGCACCGCCATCTATGTGCAGCCGTGGATCGCCGCGCTGCCCGGCGTGATGATCTTCTTCACCTCGGTCGGCTTCAACCTGCTGTCCGACGGCATGCGCTCGGCGATGGAGATCAAGTCGTGAGTGATTCATCAGCAATAGCGTCCGATGTGGGCGGCCCGGCGCAGGCCCTGCTGGACGTCAAGGGCCTGGTCAAGCACTTCCCGTTGAAGAAGGACGCCTTCGGCCGCGGCGGCGGCGTGGTGCGTGCGGTGGACGGCGTGAGTTTCTCGGTGCGCAAGGGAGAAACCCTGGGCGTGGTCGGTGAATCGGGCTGCGGCAAGAGCACCACTGCGCGGCTGCTGATGCACCTGATCGAGCCCGACCGCGGCGAGATCGTCTTCGACGCGATGGCCGTCGGCGGGCGTGAGCTGTCGCTGAAAGCCTTCCGCCGCCAGACGCAGATGGTGTTCCAGGACAGTTATGCCTCGCTGAACCCGCGGCTGACGATCGAGGACTCGATTGCCTTCGCGCCGCAGGTGCATGGCGTGGGCCGGCTCGAGGCCGTGCAGCGCGCGCGCGATCTGCTGGCCCGCGTCGGCCTCGAGCCGCGGCGCTTTGCCGAGCGCTATCCGCATGAGTTGTCCGGCGGCCAGCGCCAGCGCGTGAACATCGCGCGGGCGCTGGCGCTGCAGCCGCGCCTGATCCTGCTGGACGAAGCAGTGTCGGCGCTGGACAAATCGGTCGAAGCCCAGGTGTTGAACCTGCTGCTGGACCTGAAGGACGAGTTCGGCCTGACCTACCTCTTCATCAGCCACGACCTGAATGTCGTGCGCTACATCTCCGACCGGGTGATGGTGATGTACCTCGGCCAGGTGGTCGAGATCGGCGACAGCGAAACGCTGTTCGAAGCGCCGCGCCACCCGTACACCCGCGCGCTGCTGTCGTCGATTCCGGCGATGGACCCGGACCACCGCACCGAGACGCCGCCGCTGGCCGGCGACCCGCCGAATCCGATCGACCCGCCGCCGGGCTGCCGTTTCCACACGCGCTGCCCGCAGGCGCAGGCCGTCTGCGCGCAACGTGTGCCACTGCTCACCGGTGATCAGCACGGCCACCCGGTGGCCTGCCTGATGCACGAGCCGGGCAGTGGCCACAGCGCCGCACCGGCCGTGCCGGCGACCCGGGAGGCCGCATGAACGCAAGCGCCGATGCCGGCCCTTTCGTCGACATCCAGGGCCTGACCGTCAGCTTCACCGGCGGCCGCCGCCCGGTGCAGGCCGTCGGCGGTGTCGACCTGCAGGTGCAGCGCGGCGAGGTGGTGGCGCTGATCGGCGAATCGGGCTCCGGCAAGAGCGTCACGCTGCGCTCGCTGCTGCGGCTGCACCCGCCGCGGCGCACGCGCATCGGCGGCCGGCTGCTGGTCGGCGGCCAGGACGTGCTGGCCTTGTCGCCGGCCGCGCTGGCCGACTACCGCGGCCGTGTCGCATCGATGATCTTCCAGGAGCCCTTGCTGGCGCTGGACCCGGTGTACACGCTGGGCGCGCAGATCATCGAGGCCATCCGCCGGCATGAAGCGGTCAGCGCGGCCGAGGCGCAGGCCCGCGCGCTGGCGCTGTTCGAGCGTGTGCGCATCCCCAGCCCCGAGCGGCGCCTGCAGGCCTACCCGCACGAGATGTCCGGCGGCATGCGCCAGCGCGCGATGATCGCGCTGGCGCTGGCCTGCCGGCCACAGCTGCTGCTGGCCGACGAGCCGACCACCGCGCTGGACGCCACGGTGCAGATCCAGATCCTGCTGCTGCTGCGTGAACTGCAGCGCGACCTCGGGCTGTCGGTGATCTTCGTCACCCATGACATCGGTGCGGCGATCGAGGTGGCCGACCGCATCGCGGTGATGTATGCCGGGCGCATCGTCGAAGAAGGGCCGGCGCGCACGCTGATCCGCGCACCGCGCCACCCGTACACGCAGGCGCTGCTGAAGAGCCGCGCCCATGGCGCGCTGGCCAAGGGCAGCCGGCTCGAAACGATTGGCGGCGCGCCGCCGGACCTGTCGGCGCTGCCGCCGGGCTGTGCCTTTGCCGAGCGCTGCGCCCATGCCGCCGAGGCCTGCCGGCAGACCCAGCCCGCGATGGTGCGCCTGAGCAGCGACCATGGCGCGCGCTGCCTGCGCACCGAGGCCACCGCGCCCGGCGCGCAAACGCCTTCGGTGGCCGCGACCTAGCGTCGCGCGTGGGCCAGCAGCGCAGGCGGCAGCGTGGACCCGGGCTCAGGCATGCACCAGCAGCACCGGCACGGCCAGGTCGGCCACATCACAATCCACTGCCGCGGCGCGCCGCTCGATGACCACGAAATCGCCGTCGTCCAGCGCCAGCAGGCCATGGTGCCAGGTGCCTGCATGCAGCGTCAGCCCCTGATGCCCACCGACGGCAAACGCGCGCAGCGTGGCCGGATCCGGCTGCTCGGCGCCCGTGCCTGCGGCCAGGTCGCCCGGAACGCCCAGAGCGACCAACACGATGCAGCGTGCACCGGCCAGCGGCACGAAGCTCTGCGTGCCCAGGCGGTGGCGCTCCAGCGTGCGCCAGGGCCCGCGGGGATCACGCGCGCTGGCGCGGAAGATCGCCAGGCACGGTGCACCCCCCTCGGCATCCAGCGCCAGCCCGCCCAGGTCGTCGAAGCGCTGGCTGCTGCCCTCGTTGATCGGCCGGCCGGGCCGCTGCGGCACGTCGATCAACCAGCCATAAGGCGCAAACGACGCGGCCGTGATCGGCTGCACGCTCAGCTGCAGCGGCGGGGAAGGGTCGGGGGCAGTCATGCAACGCATCATCGCGCGGTTTTCGGGCGCGGAGTCGCACGATGAACGCGCGCCGCTCCCGCCATGCCCCGCTGGCAAAGCCCGACACCGCCACGGGCCGTGTCTACGAAGGCATCTACGACGCCGTGCTGGAACGCCGGCTGGCCCCGGGCGACCGGCTGCGCGAAGAAGAGCTGGCGCTGGGTTTCGGCGTTTCGCGCACCGTCGTGCGCCAGGCCTTGCAGCGGCTGGCGCAGGACCGCGTGATCGAGCTGCAGCACAACCACGGCGCGCGGGTGCCCGAGCCGGGACTGGACGAAGCGGTGCATGTCTTCGAAGCCCGGCGCGTGGTGGAGTGCGAAATCGCGCGCCGCCTCGGCGGCCGGCTCGACCAAGCGCAGCTGGCCGAGCTGCATGCGCTGGCCGACGCCGAGGCAGCGGCCGATGGGCGCGGCGACCGCGCGCAGGCGGTGCGCCTGTCCGGCGAATTCCACCGCGCGCTGGCGCGCATGCACGGCAATCCGGTGTTCCTGCGCCTGCTCGACGGGCTGCTGCCCACCACCTCGATGCTGATGGCCTTGTCCCAGGCCGGTGGCGGCCGCGTCTGCGTGGCGCACCGCCATGTCGAGCTGATTGCGGCGATGGCCGGCAGCCCGGCCGGCGCCGCGGCCGAGATGCGCCGCCACCTGGTCGAGCTGGAGCGCTCGCTGACGCGCACGCTGCGGCCGGCGCGCGGCCCAGCACCCCGTCAAACACCCGGCCAAACACCCAGCCCAAGGTTCGGCCGAGCGCCCAGGCCCTCGCGCGACTAGGCGCTGGCCCGGGCGCCGGCCTGCGCGCCCGGCAAGGCCAGCGCCACCTGCGCCCGCCCGCGCGACAGCAGCAGGCACAGCGCGCCCAGCACCACCAGCCACAGGGAGGTCGGCTCCGGCACCACCTGCACGCCTTGCGCGTAGGTCTGGAAATAGCGGAAGTCGGCCAGGTCGGCGGCAGTCGCGAATTCAAAGCTCAGGCGGATGTCGTAGAGCACGCTGGCGCCGGCATCGATGACGCCGAAGTCGAACATCGGCACGATCCAGTCGGCCGCGGTGGCGATCGGCGGCTCGGCGCCGGGGGCCCAGGGCACGCCGATCCAGCTGTCGCCCTGCACATCGCCGATGCGCAGCGTCAGCGCGGCAACGCCCGGGCGCTCGATGGTCAGCGCCACCGGGCCACCCTGGAACACGCCGTTGGCGTTGCTCCACGGCATCGCGATGTCCTGGCCGCTGTAGGTGGTGACCCAGTTCCAGCCGAAGTACATGCCCATGTGCTGGGCTGTGGCGCCAGTGTTGGTGGCCGTCTGGTTCAGGTAGTTGACGATGCCGGTGTTGCCGTTGGTCGTGTAGCTGGCGTTGTTGTCCAGCGTGCTGCTCAGGTGGTTGGTCTCCTGCCAGACGGCCACGGCCTGCGCCGGCGGGGTGGCCAGGCCGGCCATCAACGCCAGGCCGGCGCAGCAGGCGCGCGGCAGGGAAGCGGTGGAACGACGACAGTCAGCACGCATCAAGCACTCCAGCGGCCAGCGGAAGGCTGGCCATGACGCATCGTCGCCGCGGACGGTTTCAGTGCGTTGACAGCGGCAGCCACCGCGGGTTTCAGTTGTTGCGCCCGGCGGGCAGCGGCGCCACCGTCATGCCGGCCGCCTGCAGGCGCCGGGCCAGCACCTCGCCCAGGCCGCTGGCGGGCGTCAGCACGCCGCCCCGGCCGCTGCCGCCAGGCAGGGCATCGGCCTGCAGCGCCAGCGCCAAGGCGGCTTCGCAGACGAAGCGGGTCGTCGCTCGGTTGCCCGGATCGCCCTGGCCGGCGATGCAGCCGCGCTGCTCGTGGCCGCCGGCGCTGCGGCCCAGCAGTTCGCAGCGGAAGGAGCCGCCATCCATCGTGGCCTGCGACGGCCCCTGGCCCGGCGCCGGTGCCACCGCCTGCGCCAACCGCCGCACCACGCCGAAGCCCATCGCCTGCTGGCCGGCCACCGCGCCGATGCTGAAACCGGCCGCCGCCAGCGCCGCCACCGGGCCGCGGCCGAAGCGCAGGTACTCCTGGTAGTGGAAGTCAGCGGCGAAGGGGCTGGGCGCGGCCATCAGGGCCACGCTGCGCCGCACCACCCGCGTGTTGATCGGCCCCATGAAGAACGGCCCCAGCCAGGCGTCGAAGTCGGCGTCCCGATGCGGCGCGTGGGGGTCGGCATGGGGCTGCACGTCGTCCGGCGCGGTGCCGGGCGGGTTCAGCAGGAAGGGGTCGGCCACGAGGTCCTGCTGGCCGCTGTCCAGCACCTGCATCATCGACGCGAAGGTGCCGCCGTTGAGCCCGCCGCGCAGCGAGAACACCGCCTTCACGCTGGTGCAGGGCTCGCCATGGGCCTGCCACAGCGCCTGCGCCACCAGCCAGGCCCCCAGGTCGGACGGCACCGAATCGAAGCCGCAGCCCGGGATGATGCGTGTGCCACCGGCTGCGGCCTCGGTGTGGTGGCGATCGATCAGGCCACGCACCCAGGGTGTCTCGCCGGTGATGTCGACATAGTGCGTGCGCTGTTCGACGCAGGCCGCCACCAGCGTGCTGCCATGCAGCGCAAACGGCCCGGCGGTGCTGAGCACGACGCGGGTCTTGCGGGCCAGCGTGCGCAAGGCCCGCGCGTCCTGCGCATCGGCCACCACGATGCCGGCCTGCGCCGCGCCGGGGCCGGCCTGGGCGCGCACGGCCTCCAGCCGGGCGGCATCCCGCCCGCCCAGCGCCCAGCGCAGGCCGCCGGCATGCTCGGCGAAATAGGCCACGGTCTGCGCGCCGACGAAGCCGGTCGCACCGTACAGCAGCACGTCGTACGGGCGCGGCCGGGTCACTGGGGTACCTTCGGGCTGCGCCCTCCGGTATTCGCCCTTGGGGCTGCCCGGCGGGCTCATGGCCGCCCCCTCGGCACCGCGTCGGGCGGCCGCGTCATGCTCATGGTGTGCGCACGCCACCCTGCAGGCGCGGCTCGTCGATGCCGCTGGCGCGGTTCAGCTGCATCAGCGTCAGTGGTCCGGCCAAGCCATCGGGTTGAAGTCCTTGCGCCAGCTGGAAAGAGAGCAAGCGCTCACGCACGGCGGATTCTCCAACCGGCCCCGATGCGGCGATGGCGCCGTCGACACTGGTCAGCCGCTCGCCCAGCCAGGGGGTCAGCGGGCTGCCGGCTTCGGCGCTGTCGGCCTCGCGGTAGCCCGGCGGCACCCGCCACAGCGTGGCGAACTCGCCACGCCAGGCGCGCGACAGCTGCACCAGCGGCAGGCTCAGCTCGGTGCTGCCGATGCGCAGCGTGGCCTTCTGGCCATCCAGACCGACGAGCAGCAGGTGGGCCACACGGCCCTGTTCGTCGGCCAGCTTGACGATGCCGGGCCGGCCCAGCTGCCGCACCGGCGGCAAACCGCCGCGGCTGCGATGGCAGCGCAAGCCTTGCTGCACCGCCGCCGTGCAGGGCTCGCCAGGCCCCAGCGTCACGCCCCACAGCCGCGCCAGCGCCCGCCAGGCGCGTGCTTCGTCGGCGCTGGCGGCGGCCGAGAAGGCCGCTTCCATCGGGTTGCGATCCCCCGGCGCTGCCGCAAGGCCGTCGCCTGGTACTGCCGCGCCAGGCAGGGTGGCCGGCGGCACACCCATCGCGGACACGGTGGCCGGGCCCGGCGCGGCGCTGGTCAGCGCAGCGGTGGCCGCCGTCGGCGGCGGCAAATCCGGCGCACTCGACGGCGCCAGCCACGGCCCCGCCAGCACCAGCGTGGCCAGCGCGCCAGCGGCCACGCCCCCACCGACCAGCCAGGCCGTTTTCGGCTGGCGCTGCGGGGCAACCATCACGGCGGCCGCCGCATCGGGAACCGGCGCGTGGGGCGCAGCGCTGCGGCCGAACACCGCACCGGCCGCGATGTCGACCAGCCGCCGGTCGATGCGGCTGGCCCGGGCGGCATGCGCGCTGATCAGCGTGCGGTCGCACAGCACGTTGATGCGCCGCGGCACGCCGCCGCAGAGCTGGTGGACGCGGGCCAGCGCGCCCGCATCGAAGGGCACTTCACCGGCCAGGCCGGCCACCGACAGCCGGTGCGCGATGTAGCGCGTGGTCTCGGCCTCGGCCAGCGCCGGCAGGTGGAAGCGCGCCACCACGCGCTGGGCCAGCGGCTCCATCGCCGGTTTCTCGAGCATCGTGCGCAGCTCGGGCTGGCCGATCAGCAGCACCTGCACCAGCTTGCGGTCGCTGGTGTCCAGGTTGGTCAGCAGGCGCAGCTGCTCCAGCACGTCGACCGACAGCGCCTGCGCCTCGTCGACGACGATCAGCGTGCGCCGGCCGCGCGCATGGGCCAGCAGCAGGTGACCATGCAGCGCATCGATCGGGTCGACCACCCGGGCGCCCGCGGGCAGATCCACCCGCAGGTCTTCGCACACCCGCGCCAGCAGCGCTTCGACACCAAGCTTGGGGTTGACCACGTAGGCCACGTCGAAATCCGACGGCAGCTGCTCCAGGAAGCAGCGCCACACCATGGTCTTGCCGGCACCGATCTCGCCGGTCAGCAGCACGAAACCGCCGCCGCGGCGCAGGCCGTAGTTCAGGTGTTCCAGCGCCTCGCGGTGCTGCTGGCTCATGTACAGGAACAGCGGATCGGGCGCCACCGAGAAGGGCTCGCGCGACAGGCCGAAGAAGGACTCGTACATCGCTCGAAGGATAGCGGTTCACGAGGAAATGTGGCTCTGCCACTTTCCTTGATCCCCTCGGGGGACGGCCGGCTTCGGCCGGCCTTGGGGCGCCCAGAGATTCTGCGGGCCTGGGGGCAACCAGCGCAGTAGCATGCGCGATCTTGCGCCGCCCCCTTGTCGCGGCGCCCGCCGGGAGCCCCCATGTCCTACATGCTTCTGATCATCGAACCCGAGGGCCAGCGCCAGGTGCGCGGCGTCGAGGCCGGCAAACAGGTGTACCAGCGCATGCTGGACTTCGCCGCCGAGCTGCAGGCGCGCGGCGTGCTGGTGGCCACGCAGTCGCTCGCCGGCACCGCCGAAGGTGTGCGCCTGCAAGTGCGTGAAGGCCGCCGCAGCATCGTCGACGGGCCCTTCGCCGAGACCAAGGAGATGGTCGGCGGCTTCTTCCTGCTGAACGTCGCCACGCGCGACGAAGCCATCCGCATCGCCGCCGAATGCCCGGCGGCTGAATGGGCGACAGTCGAGGTGCGCGGCCTGGCGCCGTGTTACGAATCAACGTGAGTCGCAGCGGGTGCCCCGCGGCGCCGGATGACAGCTGAAATCCGGCCTCGGATGCAGGCCATGCCGAGGTAAGGCCCGGCGTCGATGCGCGCGGCGCCGTCGCGCGCAAGCTTGGCGTGCATGGGGTGCTGACCACGCCGGTGCAGCGTGACGCCCTGCTCGGTGCGGTGCACCAGCTGATGGCCGGCGCACCATGACGGCCGCGCGCTGGTGAGCCCGACACAGCGTTGGCGCCGGCGCACGGCGGCGCACAGCGTGGCCTGGCTGGTCGCGCTGTTCATCGCGGCCATGGCCGACCCGGCGCTCTACGGCAGTGTGCGCAGCTACCGAGCGAGGCCGACCCGGCGCAGCCGCGGTTCATCGTCATGCAGCTCGGCCTGGGCTACGTGTTCGTAGCGGACGTGGATCATGTGCGTTAGGCGCAGTGGGCACCGCAACGGCATGCTGCTGCTGTTTGGCTGCTCAGGCCGGCGTTGCGCGGAGACGGGACGGGCAAAGGCCTGTCGACCGATGGTTTGCCCGCAAATTCGGGACGAGACCACTACTTCGCGTTCGACGGGTTCGTCGCCTGGCTTGGCGGTAACGCCAGCCGGAGGGACTTTCCATCGACAGGTCTGATGAATTGACCGAACGACTCGCCTTGACGACGGAAAGCATTTGACCCTAAAACGGCGACACCACAAGCACCAACGGAGGATCTATGAGACACGTCGCCGCGACGGTACTCTCGGCTCTTGCCCTCACCCTCTCGAACCAGCATGTATGTGCCGCGGAATCCCCGCCGCCACGGAAGAACGTCGGACGGCTTCAGGAGATGAGCGTCGAACGGCTCCAGGCGTTCCTCAAGATATACGTCCATCTGCTGTACGGTAAAGACGTCGTTTGCGCCAGCAATCCATGCCCCATCGATGTTCCAGTGACGGTGATCCAGTTCGACGTCAACCAGGACGGCAACCTCGTCGACTACTGCCTCGCGGAGTTTCCGAAGGACATTTATTTCAGCGGAACAGCATCGGGCAACCCTAGGCGCAGGATCGTCTGGAGGATGACCCCCTCGACGTTCACGGGGACGAGCGGCATAACCTATCGATTCGAGTTCCACGAGGACTATGGAATTTTGCTGGCAACGAACCCATCTGGGCAAATTACGCGCGGTGGCCAAGGCGACGGCGTGGGCTCCACCGACCCGTGGATGTACCACATGCGCAACTGGCACCGGGCGAAGGTCACGGCGGTCTATCTGCCGGTGGTCACGCACATCAACACTGCGGACGCGAGCGAAATGGGGGTCTGCGCCACCGGCGACCCGAGGATCGTCAACAACTGACTTTTGAACACCGCTTGGCAGGAGTGCGTCATGCCGACGCGCCAACGCGCGGTGCCAGCCCATGAAGGCGGCGGCACAGGTCGGAGTCATCCCCGCATTGCAACTCTGCGGCGAGTTGCCGTGCTTGCTCATACGCAGCGCGCGCAGCGGACATGCAACCGGCAAGCGTCTCCACCTCGGAGCGATCGCACAAGAGCAACGCGTAGCTCAGGCGGTCGGACATCGTCAGGAGAAGCCCTTCGGCGGCTTCCAGCGACGAACGGGCCTGGTCGAGGCAGCCGCGACGGGCCTGGTTCAGCGCCAGATAGCCCCCGAACTGGCCCTCGCAGCGCTTGTCGCCCGACCCCTGTGCCGCCTCGACAGCCCGTTCTAGGTGCTCGTTAGCCTCGTCGAGGCGTCCCTCGGCGGTGAGAAGCGCGCCCAGGTTGCACAGCACGGTGTACTCGAGCCGAACGTGGCCAACTTGGCGTGCCATTCGCAGGGCGTTCTCGAACTGCTCTCGAGCTTCATCGTGCCGCCCTTGCGCCTGGTACAGAAGCCCGAGGTTGCAGCGCCCATTGCCTTCCCAGCGCTGGTCGCCGAGTTCGCAGGCCAACTCCAGCGAACGCTCGTAGTGCCGGCGCGCGAGGTCCAGTTCCCCTTGGTCGTGAAGCAATCCGCCAAGATTGCCTAGCAGACCGCCTTCCATGCGCCTGTCCCCGAGCCGGCGTGCGAGCCGCAGCGCGCGCTCGAAGCATTCCGTGGCCTCTGCCCAGCGCGCCTGGTGGTCCATATGACGCCCAAGCTCGTTCAGCACCAGCATCTCCAGAGTTGCGTGCTGGTGAGCAACGGCCAGACCGTTCGCCTCCTGCAAGCCGGCAAGCGCAGCGTCGAAGTCGCCGTCCAGCGTCTGCCGACTCGCCAGCACGACGAGAAGGCGCACGAGACACTCAGTGGCGCCGGCAGCGCGAGCGCGCATGAGCCCGCGCTTCAAGTGCGCGCGCGACGCATCGACCTGGCCGAGCATGTCGAGCGAATCGCCGGCAATCCAGTCCGTGCATGCTTGGTCGGCATCCGAGAGGGCGTCAATCCCGGCGACCGCCTTTGCCAGCGTCACGGCAACCTGGTACGGCCCGGTGAGGCGAAGTACGGCCCAGGCCACCACGAGGCAGCGGGCGGCTTCGCCGCCATCTCCCGCCTCAGCGGCGGCACGACAGGCAGCCACGAGGTTGTTGGCCTCCACGCAGCGGTGCGCGGTGGCTTGGCTCTCACCGAGGGCAGCGAAGTAGTGCCAGTGGCGTGCTCTCACCGTGGCCGCGTACGACTCACCGCTGCCCTGAAAGCTGGCTTCCGTTCGCAACCGCCGCGACGCGTAGTCGCGCACCGTTTCCAGGAGGTCGTAGCGCTCGTCGCTCACCTGCCGGAGGAAGCTCTTGTCGACCAGCCTTTGCACCGATTCAAGGATTTCCGGAGTACCGCCACCCTCGGTCGGGTTCATCACCGCGGCGGCGGAATCGAGCGTGAACCCGCCTTCGAATATCGAAAGCGAAGCCAGGGCAGCCTTCTCCGGTTCTGTCAGGAGGTCCCACGACCAGTCAAAAGTCGCTCGCAGCGTGGCTTGCCGGTCGCGACGGCCCGCATGAGCCAACGTCAACTCGAAGCGATCTCGCACGCGGTCGACGAGCTTGTGCGGCGGCACGGCACGCACGCGTGCAGCCGCCAGTTCAATTGCCAATGGCAAGCCGTCCAGCATCGTCACGAGCTGCCGAATCGCCGCCTTGTCCCCTGGGGTCTGGACGTACCCGATGCGGGCCGTCGAGGCGCGCTGGGTAAACAGCTCAGCGGCGTCGTCAACCTCGAGCGGTGACAGTGGCAATACTTCCTCGCCAGCGATGCCGAGGACTTCCCGCGTCGTCACGATGAATCGAGCGTGCTGTGCACGGTCCAGCCAATATCCGACCGTCGCTTCCGCATGGCGCGCGACTTGCTCGAAGTTGTCCAGTACAACAAGGCACCTTCCTCGTCCGACAATGGCCTGAGCGATGTGCGCAACCGGATCGCTCGAGCCCAGCGCCACCTCCATTCCCTGCGCCACGGCGAAATGCACGCCATCAGCCGTGCGCGCCTGGGAAAGATCGCAGAACCACACGCCGCCGGGGTATTCGCCCAGGGCTTCAAGCGCGTATCTTGCGACCAGTCGCGTCTTGCCCGTGCCTCCGGTTCCCAACACCGCAACCAACCTGGCTCCGTCTGCAAATCGCTGGGCCAGCAACTCAAGTTCCCTGCGGCGGCCGACGAAGCTGTCGCGCTCAGCGGGCAGGCTATACCGCAACTCCCGTGTGGGGAGCCAGAGCCCATTCACGAGGGCAACACGCCAGCCCTTGGCCGAGTCGCCCGGCGGTGCGAATGTTGCGTCGGAGTCGCTCACCTCGAGGAGCTCGATGGGCTTGTCCAGCCCCTTGAATTGCCAGTGACCAAGAACGCGGATTGACCAGGCTGGGGCGGTCCCCAGCGCGGCGCGCGCCGCGGCGCTCAACAGTGTTTGGCCGCCCGAGGCGAGCGACATGATGCGGGCCGTCGTCGGCTTCGCAAGGCCCTCGACCTCTACTGCCTTCGCACCCAGCGCCACATCCGCGGAGTGGTTGTCACGCACGTCCAGCATGCCTACATGCACGCCAGCGCGCGCACGCAACGGCATCGGCAGTGTGGCGAGGACGCGGTGATAGGCCAGCGCATAGGACAACGCGTCGGCGCAATCGGCGAAAAGCAGCAGGAATCCGTCGCTCTTGTCGACTTCCCGCCCGCGCCACTCACGGAGGAGATCGCGCGCGAGTCGGTCGTGGGCACGCCAGAGTTCGGCGGCCCGGGCATCACCGAGTTTGCAGACCATCTCGGTGCTGTCGACAATGTCGGTCATCACCAAGACATGTGACTCGCTCATGGGCGGTTGTCCTCCCTGCCCAAACTGAATTTGCTACTGTATCGGATGTTGCCCTTGGGCCAAACTGCCACACAGGTTCGCTCATACGGCAACTCCGACGGCCTAACTTGGCCAGTACTGCATGACATCTCATGGTCTGTGGATTCTGTGCGTTAGGTGTGGCTGGCCCAGCAAGCCTCAGGCGCCATAGTTGTCGCTTTGGACCAGGCGGTCCATCTGGAGCGGCCAATCGCTCAGGACTCGCCTCAAGGCACGCCCGTCGCTGATGCGGGTGTACACAGCCTCTCCGGCTGGCGAGAGTTGGTTTCCTGCCGCCGGGCGTTTGCACGCTTCCGCACAGCCGTCAGAAGCTCCTGGTAGAGGGTTCAAGAGCCCATCACCAGCGCCAGTTAGGATTGATTAAACAAGCGGCAGGGAGGCCGGCATGAACAACTCATCCATATCACGACTGAAGCGCACGCTCGGTGCGCTGATGCTCATGCTGGCCCTGGCCGCCTGCGGCGGCAGTGACGACTCGCCCGCGGACCCACCGCCGCCTACGGCACTGCCAGACTCACTGACCCTGACGGCGCCGACCACGCGCCAGGCCCTGGCCAGCGACGTCGCCTTCAGCTCCAACGCCGTCGATCCCGACCGCAAACTCAGTTACCGATGGGACTTTGGCGACGGCAGCACCAGCCAGCTGCCCGCGCCCAGCCATGCATTTGCGCGCAGCGGCAGCTATACAGTGCGACTGACGCTCACCAACGAAGCCGGCGCGTCGGTCCAGTCCAGCCGCACCGTCACCGTGGCCGACCTGGCCATCGTGCAGGGCCGCGCCTGCAGCGGCGCCGACAGTGGCGGCTGGTGCTGGCAGAACCCACTGCCTCAGGGCAACCCCATCAACAGCTACGCATGGCTCGACGGGCAACGCGGCTGGGCCGTGGGCAGCCTGGGCACGATCCTGAAGACGAGCGATGGTGGCCAGACCTGGGCCACGCAAACTTCGGGCACCCGCTCAAACCTGGGCCGCGTGATCTTTGTGAACGACAGGGTGGGCTGGGTGGGTGGCGACAACGGCCTGCTGCTCAAGACGGCCGACGGCGGCAGCACCTGGCACAGCGTGAGCGTCGGCGTGGACATCGGCACCGAGCGCCTGCAGGCAGCAGACGAGAACACGGCATGGGTGAACACCTACACCGACGCCTACGTCACCACCGACGGCGGCAGCCACTGGCGGCGCATCCGGCCACCGGCCAATGGGCAGAGCTTGCGGCAGATCGGCCCGCGCACGCTCCTGGCATCGTCGTACGACAACGGCCTGAGCCTGCTGCGCACTGTCGACAGCGGCGCCAGCTGGCAGCCGGTGCCGCTGCCCGCCGTGGCCGATGGCTTCGTCCGACACTCGATGACCTACGACTTCGCCAACGATCAATTCGGTGTCGTTCAGATCCTGGAGTCCAAGTGGGATAGCGAGTCACAGACCCACACCACGCGCGAGGTCACGTTTCGCACACAAGACGGCGGTATGACCTGGGCCCCCTTGGCCAGCCCGCGGCCTCTGTCGGAATTTGTCCACGTTGAATACCAGGTGACGCCCGATGGCGCGATCTTTGCGCACAACAACTACAGCAGCCAGACCATCGACTACACCACCGATGGCGGCATCACCTGGCGCATCCTGCCCAAGCCGGGCGGGGACGAGCCCTATTTGCAGCGCTACACGCCGTACAGCGGCAACCGCGTGCTGCTCGACCGCGGCAATGGGCGGTTTTACCTGACCGCGGACGCGGGCGCGAACTGGACTGAATTGCCCGGCGGCGGCAGCGCCAATCGGTCGATCACCAGCGTCTGGTTCTTCGACTCCCGCGAGGGTCTGGCGCTCATGAGCGACGGCAACAGCCTGCGCACGACCGATGGGGGTCAGACCTGGGTTCCGCGCAGGCCAGACCCGCTTTGCTGCCATGGCTGGCGCAGCTTGGAGTTCGCTTCGGGCGCCGCCATCGGCTGGGCCATTTCCGACGCCGGCGAGATCTACCGCAGCACGGACAAAGGTCTCACCTGGCTGTCGCCCGTGCCGCAGAGCAGCGAACGGCTCGGTTTCGTGGCGGACTATCACTTCGTCGACTTGAGTCATGGCTGGGCGCTGTCGTGGTACACGTCCACCGCCCAAGGCAACCTGTTTTCCAGCAGTGACGGAGGGGCCAGTTGGCAAGCCGTGCCAGACAGCAACAACCTGGCCGGCATGCAGAGCCTGCGCTTTGCGGATCGCAGCCACGGCGTAGCAGTCGGTGTGGCAGGCGTTGCGATGCTCACCAGCGACGGTGGCGTCAGCTGGCAGCCGCGCCCCACCGGCAGCGGCAGCATGCTGCGAAAAGTGGTCTTCGTGGACCCGCAGACCGTGGTGGCGGTGGGCGACGGCGGCACCATCCTGCGATCCACGGATGGTGGTCAGAACTGGACCCGGGTGGGCAGCCCCACGTCCGCCAGTCTGAGTGAGGTGCGATTCGTTTCTGCCTCCGTGGGCCACGCAGTGGGCACACAAGGAACGCTGCTGAGCACGAGCGATGGTGGCCTGACCTGGCAGGACGCATCGCCCAGTACGCGGGCTGAACTGGCCGGCGTGTTCTTCATCGATGAAAGCACCGGGTGGGTCGTGGGCAGCGACGGTGCGATCCTGGCCACTGTGAGCGGCGGTCGCTAGCCCGGATCAGCGCGCGTGACAAACGGGGGGGCGCCCACCCTACGCGCCGGTGACCCGCCAGATCACGTCGCCGACGTCGTCGGCCACCAGAAGCGACTTCTTGTCCGGACCCAAGGCCACGCCCACCGGGCGACCGAAGGACACCGATTCGTCCGGCGCCAGGAAGCCCGACAGGACGTCGCGAGGCGCGCCCGCAGGCCGCCCGTTGGCAAAGGGCACGAACACGACCCTGTAGCCGCTGAGCGTGCTGCGGTTCCACGAGCCGTGCTGGCCGATGACCATGCCGTCGACGTCGAATCCGGGCAGCGTTCCGGACGGCATCCAGCACAGGCCCAGCGATGCGGTGTGCCCGCCCAGCGCGTAGTCGGGTGTCAGCGCGCTGGCCACCCGCACCGCGTCCTGCGGCACGCGCTCGTCCACCGTCTGGCCCCAGTAGCAGTAGGGCCAGCCGTAGAAGCCGCCGTCGATCACCGAGGTCAGGTAGTCGGGCGGCGTCTCGTCGCCCAGGCCGTCACGCTCGTTGACGACGGTCCACAAGCGGCCGGTGACCGGCTCCCACGCCAGCCCCACCGGGTTGCGCAGGCCGGCGGCGAAGATGCGGCACTCGTTCGTCGCCAGATCCAGTTCATAGATGCAGGCACGGCCTTCCTCGGCCGGCATGCCGCGCTCGCCGATGTTGCTGAGCGAGCCGACGCCGACGTAGAGCCGGCGGCCATCCGCACTGGGCAGCAGGCTGCGCGTCCAGTGGCCGCGCGGCTTGAAGGTGCTCAGCCGGCGAGCCGGCGCGCTGATCGTCGTGGTGCCGGCGGTATAGGGAAAGGCCACCACGCCGTCGGTGTTGCCAACGTAGAACGTGTCGCCGAGCAGCGCCATGCCGAAGGGCTGGTTCAGGTTCTCCAGCAGCGTGTGGCGCTGCTCGGCCACGCCGTCGCCGTCGGCATCGCGCAGCAACGTGATGCGGTTGGCGCTCACGCCGAGGGCGGCCGCGCGGCGCATCGTGGCCAGCATCGCGTGGTCGAACAGGGACCCGGGCTGGCCGCCCGATTGCACCGCCTCGGCCACCGTCACATCGCCGTTGGGCAGCACCAGGATCCAGCGCGGGTGCTTCAGCCCGGTCGCGAAGGCGTTGACCTGGAGGCCTGGCGCCGCCACCGGCACGTGCCCCGGTGCCCAGCCTTGGGCCGTGGGCATCTTCAGTGTCGGCATGCTGCCCTGCGGCCGTGCGGCCGGGATCTGGGGTGCCGTACCCACCGCAGCGGTGCGCACCGTGCCCTGCAGCCGGCGCCACCGGATGGCGCCGGCGCCAACCAGGGCCACCGCGCGCGCCAAGACATCGTAGAACGCCATCGAACCCTCCTCGTTCAGGTGCGCGGCCTGAACCATGCTGTCCGGCCCGCGGCGGCGCATTGTCATGCCGACGGCGATGCGGGAGGGTCCGGTGCCCCGTCCAGCCTGATGCGAAGCTGGCTGGACCAGCAGGTGATCCCTGCCTTCACCGGCCGCGTGCTGTCGATGGACACCGCCGTTGCACTGCGATGCGTGCCGCTGCAGAACCCCCCGAAAGCTTGAGGCCCCACAGGCCACCGGGTCTGTCGCCGCTGCTACCCTGCACGCCGCACTTTCTGTCGGAGCAGCGCATGCAATTCACCCGCCTCGGGCCGACCGGCCTGACCGTCTCCCGCATCTGCCTGGGCTGCATGACCTACGGCATCCCGGACCGCGGCACCCACCCCTGGACGCTGGACGAAGCCGCCAGCCGGCCGCTGATCCGCCAGGCCGTCGAGCTGGGCATCAATTTCTTCGACACCGCCAACGCCTATTCGGACGGGACCTCGGAAGAGATTGTCGGCCGCGCATTGAAAGACTTCGCCAGGCGCGACGAGATCGTCGTCGCCACCAAGCTGTACTTCCCTTCGCGCCGGGCGCCGAATGTCGGCGGCCTGTCGCGCAAGGCTGTTCTCCACGAGATCGACGCCAGCCTGCAGCGGTTGGGCATGGACTTCGTCGACCTGTACCAGATCCACCGCTGGGACCCGCACACGCCGATCGAAGAAACGATGGAAGCGCTGCACGACGTGGTGAAGGCCGGCAAGGCGCGCTACATCGGCGCCTCGTCGATGTTCGCCTGGCAGTTCGCGAAGGCCCAGCAGGTGGCTGCTGCGCAGGGCTGGACGCGCTTCATCAGCATGCAGCCCGAGCTCAACCTGCTGTACCGCGAAGAAGAGCGCGAGATGCTGCCGCTGTGCCGCGACCAAGGCGTCGGCGTGATCCCGTGGAGCCCGCTGGCCCGTGGCCGGCTGGCCAGGCCCTGGGGCCAGGACACGCCGCGCGTCGCCAGCGACGACGTCGGCATCAAGTTGTTCTCTCACACCGAAGACAACGACCGGCGTGTCGCGCAGGCGCTGGATACGGTGGCCAAGCAGCGCGATGTGCCGCATGCGCAGGTTGCCCTGGCGTGGTTGCTGCAGAAGCCCGGCGTCACCGCACCGATCATCGGTGCATCGAAGCCGCGGCATTTAGATGACGCGGTGGCGGCGCTGGACCTGCACTTGAGCGACGACGAGCTCAAGGCGCTGGAAGCGCCCTACCTGCCGCATGCGGTGGTGGGTTTCGAATGAGCGCCAAGACTGAACGCCAAACACGAGGAAACACACCATGAGCCATGCCCGCACCGGCCTGCAATTGCGGTCCCGCATCACCCCTGCCGGCGAGCTGCAGTTGTCACTGGAGACCGTCACCACGCCCGCGCCCGCGGCGGACGAAGTCACCGTGCGCATCCAGGCCTCGCCGATCAACCCGTCCGACATCGGCCTGCTGTTCGGTGCGGCCGACATGAGCACCGCCACGCAATCCGGCACGGCCACCCAGCCTGTCGTCACCGCCCGCGTCCCCGAACGGCTGATGAAGGCCATG